>JBGTEP010000037.1:0-24371 GCA_041747735.1 Chryseolinea sp. | reverse complement strand
GAGTAATCAAAATATGGAAAGGAAAAGTATGGGTTGGGTAACAGTGTATATCAAAGGAAAATCGGGTTGTGAATCGGAAGTTTTGAAGAACCTGGAGCAGTCAGGTTTTAATTTTATGCCGGGATCCTCTGTTGAAAGGGGCTTAACGCTTTATTGGATCAATGAATCAGATAGTCTAAGGGCATTTAAGAAAGCTATCGGAAGTAAGACGATTTTCAAATACAGGATCAGATTCTATACCAATGTGGAAGACTTTATCGAATCCAAACACAATGCAACACCGGCACCCAGTCAAGGCCAGGAAAGGGCAAGTGCATTGAAGGATTTGGAATCATGGTATGCGACGAAGAATCTTTAAAATTTTTATTACTTCAGAATAGTCGTGATCCATCCATCCGTTGCCTCGGACAATTCAGGAATGAAGTCGCGCTTACCAGACTTGAATGAATGATCAGCCCCGTCAAAAATAATCAGTTTTCCCTGCGGCAGTTTTTGGCATACACTTTCTATCAGGGAAAGTTCGGCTAAAGCATCGCGACTACCTTGTAAAAAAAGCATCGGAACGGCTACAGAATATAGATGTTCAGCACGTGTGATCGCTGGTTCCCCCGCTGGATGGAGTGGGAAGCCATAAAAAATAATTCCACGCACAAAAGACACGCTATTTTTCGAACAGAAGTTCGATGTCATGCGACCGCCAAAAGATTTGCCTGCTGCAAAAACAGGCGTAGAAGGCAATGATTCCCTACAAAAATTCAGCACCGCCGAAACAGTTTTCTCGGCTATTACGGGCACATCAGGTCGTTTTTTGTTGTTCTCGGTAAAGGGAAAATTAAAACGCAGCGTTCCAATCGAATGTTCCTGCAATTTAATTGCAAGCAATTCCATGAATGAATGACGCATGCCAGCACCGGCACCATGCGCTAAAGTAACGATCGCCTTAGCTTTCGTAGGAAGCCTGAGAATTACGGACACTTTTCCGATACTTTGCGACACTTCTATACTTAGTTCCCTGATTTCCATCGACTTAAGTTAGATGATTTTCTGAATACAAAAATGGCGCTCAAGTTGTAAATTTGAGTTCCTATAATTCAGAAATGGACTGTTATACTTTGACCGACACAAAAACGGATCAAGAATTTCTTAATTCAATACCAATCCGCTGCCCGGCCGTGTTACCTCTGATCGAATTTTCATCTGGCCGCTTAAGATCAGGAACAAAGATTGTGATAATACTTTCAAACGGAAAAAAGTACATGGGTACCGTGATAAATTTTACCACTTCCGTACACAGTACTGTTGTAGAAGGAGAATTGGAGGTAGTTAAATATGGCGCATAAACCATTTAAAAAGTCAGCACACTTTTCACGGATCGTTTCTTTTTTTCGACTCCTTGTACTGAGTTGCTTTCACCCCCTTCTTTTTATTAAAAATACGTTGAATCAAATTCCGGTCAGATCTGGAGAGATCACAGTCTAACTTGTCCAGCAATTCAGGTGACAAAGAAGCGAATCTAGCCTTTGACACATTCAAGAACTCCTCGTTTTTATTAACATGCTGTAAGAATTTTGCAACCACAGGTAAAGCTGTCGCTGCTCCTTGCCCCATTGCCGTAGTCCGGAAACGGATGCTGGGGTCATCGGCTCCTACCCAACAACCTATGACTAATTTAGGTGTGATTGCCATGAACCATCCGTCCACATTGGCCTGCGTGGTACCCGTTTTACCAGCGATATCATTGGTCAATCCATACGTCGATCTCAGTCGAGCTCCCGTTCCCTCATTCACAACGCGTTTGAGCATATGAAGCATCATATCTGACGTTTCTTGGGAAATCGCCTGGGTAGGTTTCAAATCAGGATTAAAGCGTTCTAACACTTTACCCTTTCCATCAGTAATTGAAGCCAGGTATACAGGAGCAGTATACGTACCGTGATTTGCAAAGACACCATAAGCCCCCACCATTTCGATCATCGAGATGGATGCAGTTCCCAGTGCCAGTGATGGAACAGCAGGCAAATCACTTCTGATGCCCATTTTCCCGGCTATAGAAATTGTATTCGAAATCCCCGTTCTTTCCAAAAGTTTTACAGACACTGTATTGACAGATCCGGCAAGGCCACCCTCCATGGAATACTTCTGATCATAAGTATCATCTTTACTGTTCTCAGGGGTCCAGCCCTCCATATTGGTATAAGATGTTTTTCTTCCAGAAATATAATCGCAGGGACCAACACCTTTTTCAATTGCAGCCGCATAAACGATCGGTTTAAACGTAGAGCCAACCTGTCGTTTCGTACTTTCTCTTACGTGATCATACTGAAAAAATTCATGATCAATTCCACCAACCCATGCTTTCAACTCTCCATTAGCGGGGTCCATAACCAGTAACCCAGCTTGAAGAAAGTTGAGATGATGAACCAGGGAATCATAGGTACTGATTTCAACCTCCTGCACACCGTCCCATGTAAATATTTTTTTTAAAGATGGTTTCCGGATTGCTTCAATTATTTCCTTTTCTGAGATACCTTCCTCCTTCATTCGCCTATACTGAGGAAGCTGTTTCACTTTATTTTTCGCGACACTCTCCAAAGCTGACTTGTCAATTTGTTTCGAGAACCTCTCCTGCAACTGAGTTAGTTGCATCCGCATAGCTTGCTCAGCATACTGTTGTAACCGTGAATCAATTGTAGTGTATATCTTCAAACCATCGGTATACATATTATATGGGGTACCATCTTCCTTTTTATTTTCCTGGCACCACTTCAGAAGCTCGGATTTGATATACGCTCTGAAATAGGGCGCTAGTCCCGCATTGTGCGATCTTCGTTTGTATTTAAGCTCAATCGGTTTTACCTGCAGTGAATCACTTTCTTCGGCTGCAATGAAATTATACTTCGTCATTTGCGACAAAACGACATCCCTTCTTTGCTTCGCGCGCTCAGGAAATAATCGGGGATTATACCGATGGGTAGCCTTTAACATACCAATAAGAACTGCAGACTGATCTAGTGTTAACTGATCGACAGACACAGAAAAAAAACGTTCTGCCGCAGTCTTGATTCCATAAACATTATCACCAAAGGGAACGGTGTTGAGATAAAGCACAAGAATTTCATCTTTGCTGTAAATCCGTTCAAGGCGTTTTGCTATAATCATTTCTTTTACCTTGTTAATTGGCATTGAGAAAAGGAAATAAGCCCGCCGGGGATAAAGATTTTTAGCAAGCTGCTGGGTAAGCGTACTTCCACCACCGGCTGATTCACGCTGAAACAAAATCCCTTTAATAAGAACACGAAATAAACTTTTCGTATCTATTCCATTGTGGTCATAAAAACGGACGTCCTCAGTAGCAACGAGGGCATGCTTTAATTGTTCTGGAATTTGCGCAGAATTCACCGTTGATCTTTCCTGCAAATAATATCTTCCTAACAAAACACTATCGGCACTGTACACTTCCGTGGCAACCTGATGACGTATATTACTAAGTTCCTCACTCCCGGGAATTCGACCAAAAACTCCAGCCCATACAAATACAACAAATAAAAGTATGCAAAGGAAAAATCCACCAATAGTAAAAGTTATCACCCTGACAAGCCGTGGATAACGTCCTAACAAAGCCTTCGACCTTGTAATTAGCATTTTGATTTGCTGCAAAAAATTATCGAAAAACCTCTTCATAGCTTATTTGACAAACTAACGAAATCACTTCGACAAAAAGCATGCAGCGTTTCCTATTCTTTCGGCAAAGCGTGAATTACTCCGAAATTCACCCAAAACTAAGCCTCAAAGCTGAAGGAATTCGGGCAGTAGAAGGGACTTAGCAATGAATATGGGGCATTCAAACAACAATTAAATCTGATTATTTCAGATCAAGCCGGTATCGGTTATCCGTTGTGCGGTGAATAAGATTAAGACCCAGCTTTTTCTTCAGATTTTGGATGTAGACATCAATAGAAGTGTCGAAAAGATATATCTCCGAACCCCAGATGTTACACAACAGGTTTTCATGCGATATTATTTTACGGGGATTCTGAGCGAAGAAAAAAAGAAGTTCAAATTCAGGTTTACTGAGTACAATTTCCAGATCACCAATTTTTACAGAACTCGATTTTCGGTTAATATTCAAATTCCCGATCTTTAAAATGGGAACACTTTTCCGGATTACGAATCTGCGCTTAAGCACTGTACTTACCTTATGAGTAAGTGCCCTAAGCCCTACAACCTTTTCAATATAGTCATCACCGCCTGTGTCTAGTGCTGCCTGCTGATAGTAACTTTCCGATTTTGCGGTAAGAAAAAAGATGTAGGTATCTTCGAATCGTTTAAGACTCCGCAGTTCCCTGCATATCTCAATGCCATTGGGGTGAGGCATCATGATATCCAGGATAATCAGGTCAGGGGAAAAATCTTTTGCCACTTTAACGGCGTCCCAGCTTTCATCCAAAGCTTTCACTTTGAAACCTTCCTTCTCCAGATTATATTCAATCAGTTCAAGGATATCCCGATCATCATCAACCAACAGCACCTTGAATGGTTTCTTCTCGCTCATATAATGAACGAAGTTAGCTATCGTCCATTACCTTATTTTTACAATGCAGTTACGAAGAGATGAAGAATTGTATCTTAAAAAAGGAAATATTAACAACGTGTTAAAAGCAGCTTACTTCTTGCCAAGTTTGATTGCCAAACCAACTGCCTCGGCAGTGATATCATTATAACGAACCGATATCCGAGCATCAGTATCAACCCATTCTTGTATTTTGTCGAGGTTGCCCTTTTTCATTTTCTTAAGTACCGGTACTCCTAGCTGTTTTAGTGAAGCTGCATTATAGAATTGCTCCAATTGCGATTTCATGGGTACAACCATCAATTTTTTGCCAAGGAATAATGCTTCAGCAGGCGTTTCAAATCCGGCACCACACAAAACACCTTTGGATGAATTCATACTCGAAGCAAATTCGTTTTTGTCCACCGGATACACAGAAAGTTTTCCGATATGATAAGGCTTTTTAGCATGCTTCGAGAAGATATGCCATTTCACCTTAGGTATTTTGGCAAGTATTGGCACAAGTTTTCGATCATCGTATGCCGGCAAATACACAGTGTAATGATCCTTTTCCTCCACGGAGGCGTTTCGAATCGATTCGCGAATTACGGGTGTGAAGATGTTCTTGTCATAACGCTCAAAATGGAATGACACATGTTTATCAATCGGTGCATAGTTATGCAACACCCACTCACCAACAGGATCAATCTTTTTTGGCTTAGGAACTTTTGGAGATAACAATGCTGACTGATGACTCAATCCGACACAAGGTACATCACGTCTTCTGCACGCCCAGGCCGAGATAGGCTCAAAATCATTGATGACGAGATCGTATTTATCAACAGGAAACTTCTTGATTTCCTTATACACTTCTTTAGAGCTGTTGTGCTTGAAGGTTTTCAGGAAGTTTATTCCGCCACCTGTACCGAAATAAAAACTCAAGCCCTTTGACTTGTATTTGACCGGATAAGAAAGCTTAATGTCAGCCTGCGCCCCACTCACGAATAAATCAAGATCACCATACTGTTTTAATATAGGTATGATGTCTTCCGCCCGTGCGAGATGACCATTTCCTGTACCCTGGATTGCATATAAAATTTTCACTTCTTCACCGTTAAAAACTCATTAACAAGGTCGCGAAAAATTTCGTCATTGTCGAGTTTCTCACGGATACGTTTTGGTAGTTTAACAGCTTGTGCCTGGTCGTCTTCTGCATAACGGTAAACGCGCCAGTTTCCACTGTCATACTCAAGGGAAGATAAATTTTCAATCCAGTCACCAGAGTTTAGGTAGGTAACCTGACCTTTTTCAGTCTGAATGTTTTTTATTTCAGGATGATGGATGTGTCCACATACGACATAATCATAACCATTTTCAATGGCAATGTCCGCAGCGATGCGTTCAAAGTCGTTGATGAATTTTACTGCTGATTTGACACTGTCTTTTACACGGCGGGACAGAGATATTTTTTCTCTACCCAAGCGCATCAGACACCAGTTCACCAAAGTGTTTATCAGGATAAGCGTGTCGTACCCAATAGCCCCCAGCTTAGCAAGCCATTTTGAATACTTCATAGTTACATCAAACACATCGCCATGAAAAATCCAAGCCCGTTTGCCATTCAATTTCAACACAACTTTATTGTCAATAAGAAAAGAACCTATTCTAAACCCGGAAAACTTACGAAGCATCTCATCATGGTTACCCGTAAGATAAATGATCTTGGTGTTCTTAGCTAACAGTCCGGTTATATGCTTAACAACCTGCATGTGTGATTTGGGCCAATACCTTTTCGAAAACTGCCACATGTCGATGATGTCGCCGTTAAGAATCAGTTTTTTTGGTCTGATCGTCTTGAGATATCGAAGAAGGTCCTCCGCATGACAGCCGTAGGTGCCAAGGTGAATGTCAGATAATATAACGAGCTCTACGTCCCGTTTTCGTTTTTTTGCCATGTTTTCGAACCGTGATTCTTTCAGCGTCAGACACCAAAAGAACCACGAAACTATAATAGACCTATGAATGCAAAGTTAAAGATGTTCGTCAGAATTACCGCGATTGCATTATTATGAAATTGTTACCCAGATCAGCAAACAGAGTCTAAAATCTAAATCTCAGGTACTTAATCCTCTCCCCTTGAGCCGCAAAAAGTTCTTCATACCGTGTCTTAATGTCAAAGCATTCGGGACGCAAATCTGAATTATATAAATCATCAGAAAATCTCAAATCTTTAATGTCCGTCCTTAATTGTGCTTCTTCAAGACTGTATAAGTAAAGCGGAGCGTTGTCCGTTTTGAGCCTGATGAAGCTTTCAGGCTTAACCAGTTTTTTATAGATTTCCATGTACCTCGGACTGGTCAGCCTTCTTTTAATATCGCGTTTTCTGGGGCGTGGATCTGGGAATGTAATCCATACCTCGTCAATTTCGCCAGGCTCAAAAAAGTTTTGAATGAGCAAAATTGGAGTACGCAAGAAGGCAACATTCGTAAGGTTTTGTTCCAACGCAATCGTGCTGCCTTTCCATATCCGTTCGCCTTTTATATCGACTCCGATGAAATTCTTATCTGGAAATTTTTTTGCAAGATTGACTGTATATTCCCCACGGCCACACGCGAGTTCAAGGGTTATAGGATTTGAGTTCTTGAAGTACTCCGATTTCCACTTACCTTTCATCTCATCATACATGTCCTTGCTCCTCTCAATGACATTTTCGCGAGTCTCAATTATTCTAAACCGTTCTTGTTTTCGCTTCATAAATTTTCAATTTCGGCAACGACAAATGTGCTTCCTCCTATAAATATCATATCATCTACCGACGCCGCCTTTTCTGCCTCTTTGATTGCCTGATTTACGTCCTCGCAAATTAATCCTGTCAGACCGGCATGACTGGCCATTTCCGCCAGCGTACCTGCATCCATGGCTCTGGGAATGTTTGCCTGACAAAAGTAGTAGCAAGCATCCTTCGGGAGAATCAGTAGAATTTCTGTAACGTCCTTATCTTTCACCAGTCCCAAAACTATATGAAGTTTCAAATACGACTGCGCAGTTATCTGCCTGACAACTTCTGTGATCCCATCAACATTATGAGCAGTGTCGCAAACTGTTAATGGGTGTGAATTCAGAATTTGCCATCTCCCTTTTAATCCGGTTTGTTCTACTACGGCACGAAGACCACCGCGTAAAGCATTGTCCGGAATTTTCCATCCAATTGATTTTAATAACTCAATAGATTTTAACACACCCTTAATATTCTTGCTCTGATAAAATCCTTGCAATGGAAACGATAAACCTTGATACACCAGATCTTCTTTTTTTTCTTTGAGTATATCATATAATAGCAGTCCGTTTACTTCTTTTCTGATGGCGGTGTACTCATCTGAAGCAAAATATATCGGAGCATTCAGCTTGTTGCTTTGTGTGATGAAGATATGATCGATTTCCGACTGCCGCTCACTGACTACAACCGGCACATTAGATTTGATGATACCGGCTTTTTCAAGTGCTATCTTATCCAGCGTATCACCCAAAATGTCTTTGTGATCCCATCCAATGTTGGTTATCACAGATAGTACCGGATGAATTACATTTGTTGAGTCCAATCGCCCTCCCAAACCAACCTCGATGACCGCTACATCGATATTGCACGACGCGAAGTAATCGAATGCCATAACAACTGTAATCTCAAAAAATGAAGGTTGTATTTCTCCGATTAGCGGCTGTATCCTGTTTACGAAATCGACAATAAAATCATCAGATACTTCAATTCCATTTATTCGAATTCGCTCAGTAAAAGATTTTAGATGTGGAGAAGTATACAGTCCCGTTTTGTAGCCGGCAGATTGAAGTATCGACGCAAGCATATGTGACGTACTGCCTTTGCCATTCGTGCCTGCTACATGTATCGACTTAAATTTTTCTTGTGGGTTACCTAACGCGGCGCAAAGCTTAATTGTATTAGAAAGATCGTTTTTAAGAGCTGCCGGCCCTATCCGTTGAAACATTGGCAGGCTATCATATAAAAAACGGATAGTGTCTTCGTACGTCAGAAACATGGCGCGAAAGTACAACGAAAAGTTAATTCATAAGAACAAGCAAAGCCATGGAAATATCAGAAAAGCTCATCCTGAATCCAGCAAATGAACAGAGATGTGATTCTATTTGGAAACTACGCGAAATGTGATTTTCCCCTCTGATTGCGCGGGAAGGTTTGATCCTTTCGGCAAGAACACCAACTTTTGGATTACTTCTTTTAACTTACGTTCTGCTTCCAGACTTAAGCCACGTCGTAGAGGAGTAACTGAGATCACGTCACCCTGATCATCTACCTTAACCAAAAATTCGTAGACGCCGTAAGCTTCATCAGGCAATGTTGGTGTTTGGACATTTGGCCAATCAAACCCATTAAAGCCCGACATTGAGACACCCCCGGATCCACCACCAGGCTTGCCATAAAGCGCCTTGGCATCCAGTGTGCCTTCAGGGCTTCCCTTATCACCAGCCTTATCTTTATCATCTCCCTGGCTTCCTGCTTTCCCTTCTTTATCGCCTTCTTTTTCAGATGTCGCAGGTTTGGTGCTGGGCTTATAGACTGCTTTAGGAGATTCTTCTACCGGTTTTGTTACCGGTTTCGGTTCAACCTTCTTTTCTTCAACTTTTTCCTTTGGTTTTTCTACAGGCTTTACCTCCTCTTTCTTTTCCTTAACGGTAACCGGGCTCTCGACTTTAGATACAATCTGCTCTTCAACAGGTTTAGTATCGGTTGGAGTGTTTTCTGCTACAACAGGATCTTGTGTTACTTCGGGCTGTACTTCTTCAGGCTCAGGCTGCGCAGCTTGTTCCGGCTGATCACCTTCATTCCCTACCGGTGTTTCAGGTTGAACATCTCCACCTCCTTCAGTGTCCATTCCAAAGTTTAATTCAATCCCGTATTCAGGAAGTGGTGGATCCGGCGGACTCCAGGCGATGATCAAAAACAACAAGACAAGAACCAGCGCCTGTACCCCAATGCTGGAAAACAGTGCTATCCTCTTGTTCTTCTTTTCCTCCTCTTTATCACTCATATTATTTTGGCTTTGTGGCTATCACCACTTTCGCTTCTAATGATGTTGCAAGACCCGCAACGAATACCAGATGTTCAGAGGCCACATCTTTGTCGATGTGTAGAACCACCGAACCACCTGCTCCACCAAGTCTGCTTTTGAGCTCTCCCTCAAGTGTAGCCTTGGTTATTTTCTTTTCGTTAATATAGTATTGAAGGTCCTTTGTTACCGTTACGGACACCTTCTGTACTTCGATACTACTCGCCTTACTGCTGGGTAAATTTACGGGCAATCCGGAGGGTGTAACGAATGATGATGTCAACATAAAAAAAACCAGCAATAAGAATATCAAATCTGTCATAGAAGACATATTGAAAGAAGGATCAACCTTATGCTTTGACTTGATATTCATACTCTTTAGAACAGTGTTCTGATTATCGTGGTTCCTGAAGGAGATCTATAAAATCAATGGACGTATACTCCATTTTATGAATTACTTTTTGCACCCTTGAAACAAGGAAATTATATGCCAGATAAGCTATAATGCCGACGATCAAACCCGCCACAGTAGTGATCATCGCAGTGTAGATACCTGAAGACAATAACTTCGGACTAACAGAACCTTCCTCCTGAGAAATGGAAATAAACGCTTCTACCATCCCGATTACGGTACCCAGAAATCCCATCATGGGTGCTGACCCTGCGATGGTTGCCAGGGTTGGCAAGTTCTTTTCAAGTTTAAAGATTTCAATCTTTCCAACATTCTCAATAGAAGCCTCAATAGTCTTGAGCGGGCTACCAATTCTGGATATCCCCTTTTCAATCATTTTGGCTACGGGTGTCGTGTTCTGAGAACACAATAGTTTAGCTCCATTGATGTCGCCTCTCAAAACCAGTTCCTTTACCCTTGCCATAAAAGTGTCAGGGTCTTGGTTGGCTTTATTAATCGTCAATACTCTTTCAATGAAAAGATAGATCGCAAGCACCCAGAGAACAGCGATGGGAATCATCATGAAACCACCTTTGATAGCAAGTTCGATAACTGATAAGGATCCACCGACTACGGGTTCCGGGCTTGTGACCGAATCAGTCACTATTTGAAGTAAAATCATGTAGTGTTAGTTAAAAAAAATAGTTGATGATAAAAGCAATTTCATCAAATCACGTTATGCTGTTGCTCTGTCTGCGTTTAATATTTAATCACCCAAATTTTATCACCATAATCGCCACCTTTCATTCCATCAGCAGTTGCCTGCGCGTCAGCATAGGTATCTCCCTCCGCTACGGCAAGGCGATGAAAATTACTTTTACCAAAAGGAGGTATGATTTTCGGAGTTACTCCCTGAGCACTTAGTTTCTTAGCATAATCCATAATCAGATCTCCATCAATAGCACTTGCTACTACCACATAGTAACGACCCGAGCTGCCACCTAGTGTTTCAATAGTACCTGGAGTGGGTGCAGCTTTTTCCACTTCGACTGCGGCAGCTGCCACCCTTCTTTGCTCTTCTTCAAGCCGTTGTTGTTCAGCAAGACGCTGCGCTTCTTTTTTCCGGGCATCTTCCTGAATAGCCAATAACTCTCTTCTTTCCTTTGCCTCTCTTGCCAACTGTTCCGGTCTGTAACTTACGAAGTACCATACGGCACCACCGATAATTGCCAAGATCAATAAAGCACCAAGAACTTTTGGCCAGATTGCAGGCTTTTCATCTTGATAGGAATAGGAATACGATGGTTCATAGAAAGGTGTTTCTTCTTCTACGAACTCATCTTTATTTTGCTCATCTTCCAGTGATAGTTCTTCGGGTAAATCATCAACTCTTTCATCATCAACATAAGACATCTGAACCTCTTCTTCCATAGTGGTAGTTTCCTCACTGATGATTTCCTCAACGGGTTCTTCTTCTTGAGGATCATCTCGTTTAAGAGGTTCATATTCTATCTCGGGCAGACCAAACGTATCATCAGAACTGTCAAGATTTTCTTGAGGTTGATCTTCGTCTTGCTTTTTTCTTCTTGCCATATTATGGGCATTATGGTTAAGTACCAGGTAATTATACAAAATTAAGCTAAAATTTCACCGATACAAGCATGGTAAACAAAGCCATCCTTGAACTGTTAATTTCATTTTTCATATGTTGTCAAAAGCTCCAGGTGATGCCCCCCATAATTTGGAAGCCGCGCACCGGATAATTTAAAAAAAGTGGATACTTACTTGATGTGATATTATTCAACTGCACAAATGCCGAAAAACTTCGGGAGAACAAATACTCTGTTTTAAAGTTAAGATCGAAAGCGCCATCTAGCGTTACGGTTTCTGTCGTTACCGGATCGAATGCCCGCATACCTCCTTGCGCAATAAGATCTGCATGGAAAAGTATTTTATCATATAAATTATAAGATGCATTTGCTGTTAGCTTATAGGTTGGGCGATGCCATGCCTCCGCAAGATTACCCATGCCATATCTGAATAAATCGCCCCTCAGCATAAACTTCGCCCTCTCTGATTGTGCATAACTCAAGGCTGCATATAAATTGGTTCTGCGCGTACCAGCACCTCTGTCGTAGTCGACATCAAACTTGGATTGATCAGCCTCAGAATTAACGAAATAGTACCAGTTTTTTAAATTGGCAAATGAGAGACCTGAGTGTGCGGCGACCTTGTTACCGAGTTTCGCCTTTAGCCCCGCATTGAAGTCAATTGCTCTGTTTGTATGAAAGATGGGTACATTCGGACCGAGCCAGATGTTATCATACGATAGCGATTGGAGAGATACTTTGTCGATGCCTCCACTCAAAGACACTACCACGTCTACTGACGGACTTAAAGGATATGTTGCCTTCAAATCAGGATAGATATGGGTACTTTTTGAGTGGATACTGTCGTTCTCAAACGCAACAATAAACCCGATACTTATTCTCAAATCTTCAATCGGCAGGAACTCATAAGACGGAGCAACCGTAAACAGGTTACGTGCTGTTCCCTCCACGAACGCATCCTTGCGACTGATAATAAAATAGCTTGCACTTATATTTATCCTTGAGTCGTCATTCAACTTATAAGCTGAACTGAAATTAAAATTCGCCTCGGTCTCACGAGCCTCATACTTATCCAAGAGATAATTGAACCCCGCCCCCAACGTATAGGAGAAGTCAGAGTTTTTCGAGTTTGATAATTCGCCCGATAGCTTAAAAAGATTGTACGATTGTTTGATATCACTTGCACTTACGTCCTGCCCGGCAGGGTAACCGTAGAAATGCGTAGTCCTGTTCTCAAAACCAGCATTACCTGCCAGCGCTATCGCATCGTTAAAAGATTTTGCAAAAAGAGAAATTCCAGATGTCCCACTTCCCGAGTTTCGACCATCTACCGGGCCCTTATCGGAACTATTATGAAAGGCATGCACTCCAACAAGTTTATTTTTGTCACGTGTAGTATTGAAATAACCTTCTAACAATGGCGAAACATAGTTGCCATATCCTACCCTCAGATATCCTCCATAGACATTTGACTGAGGTTCCTGTTTCAACTTCAACGGACGTATCTGTGTATTTATTTGGGGTGCCTGGAAATTGAAGGAGCGAAAGTCGTAGGTTATCGGTGGCTTAATAGGCTCAGAAGCTCTTGGCGGAATCTTTTCGAAATTTCTGTTCGCTGCAGGTAAGGTAATCTGACGTTCCTTTACAATTTCAATCTCAACGTTTTCTATTTCACCGTCACGTTCCCAATCGTTGCGTTGTTGTGCCCATAACGATGACACGGAAAGCAAGGTAATGCATACCACCAGTAAGAATGTAAACCGCGACTTGCCTCCGATCATTTTAAGTAGATGTTGCAAAAGATGATTTTTTGTTTTCATCGAAAAAGTTTTATTGATCGTTGCCTGTTGTATCCGCCTCAATTTTCTTTTGCTCCTCAACCTGAATCCGATCAAGTTGATTCAATTTTCTTTTCGCCTCATCCTTCACATTTTGAAGCGGAAAATGTTCAATAAGGGATTGAAGCGTAGCTCTTGCCTGAAATACATCATTGGTAGCCAGGAAGTAATCTGATATCAATAAAAAAGATTTTCCAACCCATTCATCATAAGCGGAGAAATCATCGTTCAAACTCACCAACGTCTCATAACATTGTTTGTATTCCTTCTGTTGAAATTGAATCTGCGCAAGAAGATATTTAGCCTCTGCCCCGTATTCATCTTGCGCTGCATTTAGGGTATTTAAAAATTCATCTTTTGCCGTTTCAAAATCTCCCCTTCCCATAGCCGATTTACCGAGAAACAAAGAAGCTTTATTCTGCGCTCCTGCATTAACATTTCCACGCTCGAGAATTAACCTGGCATATATTTCTGTAGAATCGTATTGACCTAACAGGTAATATGATTCCATCAGACCAGACCACGCATTGAATTGCTCTTTTTTGTTCGCAGCAAGTCTCTCCAATGAATGAAAAGAAGTGACAGCTTCCTTATACTTCCCTTGTCGGAACTCAATTTCAGCAACCCGGGCAACGGCCTTCCCTGCAAATCCAAAGTTCTTGGCATTGCTTAGGTCCTTGTAGATACTAAGGGCCTTGTCGTCTTGCCGAAGCCGGTAATGGGATTCTGCTATATAGTATTTAGCCTCCTGAGCTTTACTGGTTTGGGGATAAGAAGACAAAAATCCAGTCAAGCTAACTACTGCCTTTTGGTACTGCTGATCAAAATAAAGGTTCTTCGCAGTTTCATATTCCAAACCTTCGAGTCCTTTATTGTCAGGGTTAGCTTTCCTGAACTGCACCAGGAACTTATCAAATTCATCAGATCTTCCTGCGATAGACAACGCTTCCTGAAGCGGTAGTAATGCCTCCTGAGCAGCAGGATGACCGGGGAACTGTGCCAGTACAGCACTATAGTCGGCGATGGTTTTATCATACTGTTTTAAGTTGAAGAAGGATGCACCTCTTCTCATAAAGGCGTATGGCAGAAAACGAGAACCCGCCCCACCCCTGATCAATTGCGTAAGCCCGTCTACCGAAGCCTGGTAATTGCCCTGTTCAATTTCGAACTGAGCTTGCTGGAACATCGCTTCATCGCGGTATTGTGACTTGGGATAAGCCCTGATTAAATCTGCAAACTGGTTGCGCGACTCTGCATACTTTCTTTGAATACCGTAAATAACACCAGATTGCAACAAAACGTAGTCATTATCAGGTGAGCCAATTGTTCTTGCTTTATTATAATTTGATAAAGCCTCACTGTACTGCTTACTTACATAGTAGCAGTCTGCAAGTCGTATTACACCATCAGCATAACTAGGCGTACGGTTATCTCCTTTATTAACAAATTCTTTAAATGAAAACAATGCCTTGTCATAGTCCTGCAAATTGAAGTAAGCATAACCAAGACCATATCGCGTTTGGAGTAAAATTTCGGGATCAACTGTGGTTCCCAATCCGACAACGCGGAGGTAATTTGAAGCAGCGTCGTTATATCGTTTGCCTATAGAGTAAGATTCCCCGGTCCAAAAGCTTGCTAGCGCAACATAGTTTTTGTCAATGGGGTATTGCAGGGACTTTGAGAAATAGACAATGGCAGCTTCATATTCGGTCTTGTTGAATAACTCAGAACCCTTGAGATAGGAAGCCTTTTGATACGCCTGATTAATATATTGATTCCGGGAAGGCAATGCTTCGATATACTCAATCGCTTTGTTAAAATTATTTCCATTCACATATGCCTGCGCTAAAAGCTCCTTAACTTCAACCGTACGCTCGCTTGAGGGATAGCTTCTCAAAAATCTTTCAAACTCATCAATGGCTAAATCAGGCTTTCCATCATCATAAGAAACTTTTGCAAATTGAAATGAACTCTCCTCGGCAAGTTTGGCATCCTTGGGATTTTTCTTTGCATAGTTGAAAGCATTGAGGGCATACGGCTTGTTCCCTTGTTTCAGGTAAAGTATACCGAGATAATAAGAAGCATAATAACTAACGGTATCCTTCGCGGCTGCGGCCTTATCAAGGTATTGTATTCCTTTTGCAGTATTTCCGGCAGCATAGTTAGCATACCCGGCACGGAATAGAAGTCCGGTTTCTGCTTTTGCTGTTTTTTCGAGATACTTCTCATATGAGTCGAGTGCTAGCTTGTAATCACCCTTATAATACTGGGCTTCGGCCACCAACATCGCAATTTCATTTGCATTGGCAAGATCAGGACGATCCTTCAAAGTATTTGCATATTCGATTACGGTATCATAACGACCCTGCTTGTAATAGACGTTTAAAATAAGGTATGGAACAATCTTTGCGTAAACAGGGCTGGCTTCTGCTTTCTTCAAATCAAAGAGAGCTTCATCGAATTTAGCATTGGAATATTCTATAAATCCTGCATAATAATTTGATGCCGGGGAATAGGCATTACTCTGTCGCTTGACAAAGTTGAATTGCTCAAGCGCTTCCGGCAACTTCTTCTGGTTGAAGTAACTATATCCCCATTTAAAATGTCCCTGACTTTGTTGATCAAGTGTTAATGCCGGAAAGTTAACTTTTTTGAAATAGCTTGATGCTTTGACATAACTCGCCTCAGCGTAAAAAAAGTTAGCCAAGTCATAATACGCTGTTGATGCTTTCGGGCTTGAAGGGTTTTGAGTAATGAATTTATCAATTAGTTTCTCCCCGTCCCTATGACCCAAACTTAGTGCACTGAATGCCACATAGTATTCAGCCTCACCTCTTCGTGAGTCTGTTGGAGAAGCGGCTTTTAAGAAATCAGAGAAAACCTGACGAGCAGCTCCAAAGTTCGAATGATTAATCAATTCTGTACCCCGACTGTATAGCTTTTCAACTTTGTTTTGTGATAGTTGATCCTGGGCGAAAACTTCACATCCCACAAAAAGAAAAATAGAAAAGGCAATATACCTATGCATTAACACGTGTGTATGAGTTGTGATTAAAACTGTGTTCCAAAAAAAATATTGCAAATACGGAACCAAAAAAATAAGCTGAAAAAATAGTCTTACACTCAGCACTATGGAGTTAAAGGTAATGCGGGAATAGTGAATTGTCCAAATTTATACTCAAATAAAACGTCCGACTAGTTCATCATTCGCCAAATCAACTCTCGGAAAATTTGACCTTCGGTGGCAGATCCGGTATTTACACCTTTCAATTTGAGATCAGCTTCTTTAAGGCAAGCTATCGTATCAATAATTTTTGGAAGCGGGTATTGACGTAAAGCCAAGGTATAATCCCGAGCTGCATAAGGACTCACTTTCAGCTCACTAGCTAACCCCTTATCACTTTTGTCCGATGCTTGTGACGCCATAAGCAGTTTACTAAAAAAGGAAAATAGAAAAGCCACAACCGGGATCATTGGATTCCTTTTTGTGTTGCTTTCAAAGTAATTTACAATCTTATTGGCCGTTAGCGAATCCCGATTAAGAATGGCTCGCTGAAGCTCGAAAATATTGTATTCCTTACTTATCCCCACTTGATTCATTACCCGCTCAACCGAAATCTCCTCACCAGGTTTAAGGGAGATTATGAGCTTATCGATCTCATTGGCGAGGCGATGGAGATCAGTACCTACATACTCACAAAGCACCGATACTGCACGATCATTAACAGAAACTTTTTTATCCCTGGCATATTCATTCACAAACTCGGGTAGCTGATTATCGTACACCCTCTTCGTATTCAGCGTAACTGCATACTTGTCAATTTTTTTTCCCAACTCTCGTCGTTTATCGAGACTTTTGTGCTTATGACAAAATACCAGTATTGTACTGGGTACCTGTTTTGTGAGGTAATCTAACAAAAGCTTCCCTCCAATCTCTTTATTCAAATCCTGAATATCCTGTGCTTCTTTAACGATTACCACCTGACGTTCAGCCATCATTGGAAACCTTCGGGCATGTGTTAAAATTGTAGCCATGGTAGCATCTTTACCATATACGATGACCTGATTGAATCCTTTTTCAGACTCGCCCAAAACATTCTGCTCGATGTAATCGGAAATCAAGTCGATGTAAAAGGTTTCTTCACCCTGCAAAAAGTAAACTGACTCATACTTTTTGCCCCTAAGGTCAGTCAAAATCTTCTTTACATTTGCATCCATCTCAATTCAGTTTCTTTTTATTGCTAAAGGTAATCGCAGAGCCGATCCCTACCAATGCACCGGCAAAGTGTGATTCCCATGAGACGCGAGGATCGGTCGGGAGAACACCATAAAATACACCACCGTATAAAATGAGAACAACCAGGGAGATGAAAATCGAAAGAAAGTCTCGCCTGAAAAATCCAAAAAAAATCAGAAAAAAAGCCAGCGCATAAACTACACCGCTGGCACCGATGTGGTTTGCGGGACGGGCAAATAACCACACCAGAATATTTGTCCAGAAGTAAGCCCTCAAAAAAACATGACCGCCAATTTTGTGATAAAAGAAGAATAATACAGCACCTAAAAACAGCATCGGGACTGTATTAGAGACTAAATGCAATATATCTCCATGAATTAAGGGGGCGGTGAGAATACCAATTAGACCATGCAAGGTCCTGGGGACGATACCAAACACACTGAATGGAAAACCAAGGACTAACTCGACGTAAAAAGCCGCCCACATGAGGAATACCAGGCGAAAAGGAACAACTGAACTACCAATTACTGAAGATGTCGATGCCATACACGGTCCAAGGCAATACTTACGCAAAGATGAAAATTGCCGTGTAACCTGAGTTATGGAAAGAAGAAAAAATCTGAACTAATTTTGAGCTGGGTCTTGTATCATGGGTAAATGCAGATACTTTGCTTCTTCGTCTGTCACAGTCTTCATTCCCCATAAACCACCAGAGGACGAGGCAATTTTTTCCGCAAGTTCACGCAGCATTTTGTAAACCTGAATTGAAAATCCTTTGTCCATTTTTTTCCAAATGCCATTCAGTTGTTGCAGCTCTTCTACAAGAATCGAAGTTCGTTGAGTAGCTTCATAAGGATAGCTTTGAATCAGTACTTTAAGCTTATCCTCAAAATCCTGCGAAACTTCGTTCAGGTATCCCGATAGGACCACATTCTTCTTCTTTTGCGTTTGCGCGATAGCTTCTTTGATCTCTTTTCGATCAATTGTGCCATCCGCTCCTGCAATCAGGATACATACCAAAACAGGGGCCTTAAGCATGAGCTCAATTTCCAAATCTGTTAGTTTCTCAAACTCATTAATCATATGACCTATCATATTAAAGCTATTTAAATTTCGCTCAATCAACCACATTTTCGAATTTTTCTTTTCTCGAATTACACCGGTTTATCTCCAATGACATATATTGTAGTGTTTTGTACATTTTTAACCCTGTGTGGATTAGAAAACCATACTAAGGAGATCATTTTTTGAATGAATTACTTAACCGACTATTAGCCCATGTACGAAAAAGACCCCGTTAAAATTTTTGTCGTGGAGGATGATCCTGCCTATACTAAGTTTTTGAAATATGTATTAGAGCTCAATCCAGATTATGAGGTCCAATATTATATGACGGCAAAGGACTGTCTGGCTAACCTTTACAAGAATCCAGCGATAATAACCTTAGACTACTCGCTGCCGGATATGCCCGGTGAAAAGGTTCTAAACCAGATCAGAAGCCAGGATCCAAATATTAATGTAATAATCGTTTCCGCACAGGAAAAAATTCATACCGCCGTAGAACTTCTGAAATCGGGAGCATTCGACTACATCTCAAAGGATCATGAAACGAAAGAGCGGCTCCTGAACTCGATTCACAACGCCCGGAATAAGACATCTCTGATAAAAGAAATTGATCACTTAAAGAAGGAAATTTCAGAGAAGTATGAATTTGAAAAGAGTATCATTGGAACTAGTCCTGCAATTAAAAGGACTTTTTCACTCCTGGAAAAGGCCGTTCAGACGAACATTTCCGTTAGCATTTCAGGCGAAACCGGCACTGGTAAAGAGTTGGTGGCCAAGGCAATACATTACAATTCAAAACGAAAAAACAAGCCTTTTGTCGCGGTAAATATTGCAGCTATTCCACGGGAACTTATTGAGAGCGAATTATTTGGACATGAAAAGGGAGCGTTTACAGGAGCAATAACTCGTCGAATTGGAAAGTTTGAAGAGGCGGAAGGCGGATCTATTTTCCTGGACGAAATTGGCGAAATGGACCTTAGTCTTCAGGCGAAACTTCTCCGGGTTTTGCAGGAGCGAGAAGTGACAAGAATTGGCGGAAATCAAGTGATCAAGCTCGATGTCCGTATCATTGCCGCTACTCATAAGGATCTGGCAGAGGAAGTCAAAGGCGGACGTTTCCGTGAGGACTTATATTACAGGCTTCTTGGATTACCTATTCACCTCCCTCCTCTTCGAGAGCGTGGTAATGATGTATTACTGATCGCGAAACACTTCCTCGATCAATTTGCAACGGAAAACCAGATGCGCAAATTTAAAATCACTCCGGAGGCTCAGGAAAAAATCATGCAATATCCTTTTCCTGGAAATATCCGCGAATTAAAATCAATAGTGGAATTGTCAGCTGTAATGGCTGAAGACCAGGAGATTCGTCCGCAGGACATTAGCTTCAACAGCACCGCCAGAATGGAGTCATTTCTTTATCAGGAGATGAGCATGCAGGAATTTATGTACCGAATAATACGCCACTTCCTTAATAAGTACGACAATAATGTGCTAGAAGTGGCAAAAAGGTTAGACATTGGTAAATCTTCCCTCTACCGGTATTTAAAGGAAATGGAAGAGGCTGGAATTTAAAATCAAATGCGACTTCAACAATATGTTAAGAAAGGATCCTTCTACAAAGCGGTTGTAGAGGACGGCTCCGATATTATTTTCGTAGTTGATTTCACTGGAAAGATACAATACCACAATACCTCAGTTCGCGAAACGCTTGGTTATCGATCTAATAGTCTGATTGGGAAAAACTTCTTTGACTTTGTTTTGCCAGAAACGGTTCAGCATCTGAAGCGACAGTTTAAAAACAGTCAAAAGCGAGCGTATACTGAAAATGTTGAATTTCAATTTCTCAGGAAAGACTTGTCGTATAGATTTCTGGAGTTCAACGCAATTAACCTGAAGCACAAGGAGGGCCTTGATGGCTTCATCCTCGATTGCCGGGACATTGCCCAGCGCAAAGAGAATGAAGCCGAGCTGGTACGGCTTCAAAAAGCAAAAGAACAGTTTCTGGCCAACATGAGCCATGAGATCAGAACCCCGATCAACGGCATCGTAGGTATGGCAAACTTACTCGGCCAAAATCCAAGTAATGAAGAGCGTGAAACATATTTAAGTGCCATTAAGCATTCTGCTGAGAATCTTACCGTAATAATTAATGATATCCTAGACCTTGCCGCCATTGAGTCGGGCAAATTAAAGTTTGAAAAGATAGGATTTAACCTGAAGGATTTCCTCCCCTCAGTAATCAGCACCTTTACCTATCAGGCTCGGGAAAAGAGGATTTCTATTGAATATGAGATTGATGAAAAGCTCAATAAAATCTTGATGGGCGATCCTGTCCGGTTAAATCAGATATTGATTAATCTCATTAGCAATGCAGTGAAGTTCACCCACACAGGATCTATCATTATTAAATGTACCGCAGATCGTGAGCAGAAGGACGTTTGCTGGGTTCGGATTGAAGTAATAGATACAGGTGTGGGTATACCCGATGAAAAGCTACATACTATCTTTGAAAGTTTCAGTCAGGCGGATGCCAGTGTCACCCGAAAGTACGGCGGAACTGGGTTAGGTTTAACCATCGTAAAGCAACTGGTCGAATTGCAGAATGGTAACATTACCGTAAGTAGTAAAGAGCATGATGGTTCAGTGTTCACTGTGCTTATCCCCTATTCTATCGGAAAAGCTGGCGATATCTCCTTTTCGTCTCCTAAAAATTCGACCGCACTCAAAAATGCAAATGCCGCACAACTCGTCGTTTTGCTGGTGGAGGATAATGACATCAACAGGCTGTATGCCAAAAGCATCCTGAAGAACTGGCACTGTTACACGGATACCGCTGAGAACGGACTCGTCGCCATCGAAAAAATCAAGAACCAGGAATATGATGTTGTACTCATGGATATTCAGATGCCCGTAATGGATGGATATGAGACTACACAGGCGATCCGAATGATGGATGGGCCCCAGAAAAATGTACCTATCCTGGCGCTAACCGCGAACGCAACAAAGACTGATGTTGACAGGTGTATAGCTGCCGGCATGAATGATTATCTTCCGAAGCCATTCACCCCGGATGATTTGTACAGAAAATTATTCAGGGACCTAAAAATTTCGCCGCAAGAGAGACCAAAGAAAAAACCAACTCGTTCGCCCGGAACAACCTATAACCTGGATTATCTTCGGTCTGTCTCAGGTAATAACGAAGAGTTTATTCGGGAGATGGTGTTGACGTTCACCCAGACCATCCCACCTGTATTGGAGGAGATGAAACATTCCCTGGGAAGCGAAGACTGGACGCAGCTGGCACGATTAGCACATCAGATCAAGCCCTCGTTCACGCTTATGGGATTAAACACCCTCAGAACTTCCATTCAATTTATTGAAGAAAACAGCAAGAGTTCAACCAGGCTACGTGAGTTACCCCAGGTAGTTAACGATTTTATAGGCCAGTGTCAGATCATTTTGCCCGAACTCGCAAAAGAAGTGATGCCTGGTTAATTCCGATTCATCACAGCAATTTTCCGATATACAACCGAAGTGTCTCCAACCTGAATTGCCATAAAGTAGATACCATTTGCTATTCCACTTATATCAATCCGCTGCGGACCACTTGAGAAATCATGATGTACCTCGCCCGTAAGAACTGCTATGCCACGCTGATCAATCATCTTCCAGGTGTAGTCGCGATTTAAAGCGACGTCGGAAAACAGATTAAGGTAGTTCGATGCTGGATTAGGATAGATACTTAAATCCTTTATTTCCCCATTTACCGGATCGTCTGGTAACCCTACGATGGTAATTCCAACTTTACGATCCGACTTCACAATCGCAGATTGCAGTATGCGTTTTGATTCAAAAACCTGATCCTGAACAAAGGCCAATATGTACAGACTATCCGGATTGATGATCGGTACGTCAATTGAATATTCTATTTCTGCGACTTCCTGCTGGCCAACAGACCAATCTCGGGTAACCGATCGTCCAGAACCGCCAAGAAGCAATTTGCGTAAAACGAAACCACTGGTATTATTTGGGAGTGCAATATTTTCAACGAGCGCGGCATGGAAAGTTACAGTTGTTGACAACGTCTGAATTGAATCTATGTATGTATAACCGATGCCCAGTTTTATGACCGTATTTGTACCGGGTCCAACCGCTGAATCAATTTCGATCGCGAAAGCCGGGGCTTCCAGTCCTCTCCTATCAACTTCCCGATCCGTGATTCTCGCAACAGATCCATTAAAGTTGGTTCCGAAATAATTGCCCTGAACTCCATCCATTATTGTGGTGGGCGGCAACGATACCCCATACAGTTCTGATCGCGCTATAGGATCTCCGGGGTTATCAGCGTTTAATTGATCAAACCCTGGGCTAGCCATATGATATTGCAATAAGATAAAGTCGGCTGAATCTCTAGCCGCAATCTGGCTTTGGAAAAGATCATTAAGATTACTAGTAGCCTGGTTACCAGGGCCTGAAGCGACATTGGTGAAATGCTCAACGAGAACATTTCGATTTTTCTCGCCAATATAAACATCATCAAAAGCAAAGCCGTTTAAGGTTCTTCCAGAGGGATTATCATCATTGCTACCAAAAGCTATTCTGAACAATACCTCATCCCGATTGCCCACCGGGATTCCATCAAGGTTAAACCGGCCATTTACCCAGCCGGAAACTGAATCTGACCATGCAAAATTAGTCTGCCCTCCAGGGCTTCCAGATAAATTCCGGGTGTTATACCAATTAATCCCTCCGCCTTCAGCATCCCCAACCGTATTCCAATTAGCCCCGCCGTTAATCGAATACTGCACTACCGCACCATCAAAACCAGCTTGAGTATCGACCCAATAATTGAGTGAAATCATAGGCCGCTTAAGATCTGTCATATCAACACAAGGGCCTAATACAAATGATTGTTCATTGCTATAATACGATCCATTATTGCCACCAGTCCACCAGGCGTTTGTACCAGTATTAATTAGCTCCCCGTTTGGTATTCCAAAAATCCAGCTATTATCACCACCGGTATTAGTAGAATTCTCGAACCATGTTTCCTGCCCGTTCTCAAAACCTATTGAATACCCTTGTGCCCGGGTGGCCATGATCTCATCGAGTATAAACACCGTTTTTGTTATCTCACCTGAACAACCGGCGTCCGTTGTTACACTTAACTTCACGTCATATCTTCCGAAGTCTGCATAAGTATGCACGGGGTTTTGTACCACATCACCCGACATGTCCCCAAAGTCCCAGGCGTAGCCGTTGATCATACCAAAGTCTGCAGTAGATTCATCTACAAATTGTGTCGCATCGTTCTTACAATATGAAGACCACGAAAAGTCAACATCGGGAGGAACACCGATCGTTATAGTTTTTGAAACCTTATCACTACAACCTTGATTGGTAAGTACTTCAAGGCTAATTTGTTTATCACCGGACGATGTGTAGGTATATTGCGGCTCGGGAACGGGGCCACTGCTTCCATTTGAGCCCTCTCCGTATAACCAGGTCCAATTGACGATAGCCATCTCTGGGGTTGAAGACTCCGTGAATGTTACCACATCGTCAAAGCATGAACTTTCAACATCAATAACCGCCTTGGC
>JBGTEP010000036.1:0-26695 GCA_041747735.1 Chryseolinea sp. | reverse complement strand
CTACATGCAACGAGTTTTTTAAAAACATAAAACCCAAGGTATCGAATGGAGATAGGTTGTTATAATTTATTATTTACGGATAGATTTTTTGTGTGGGAGGGGACGGCTTTGGAATTTCATTTTTTTGGAAACGGTTAACATTCTTGTATCGTTTTGGCTTTCCTTCGCCTCACAGGCCGGCTGGGCCTCGCACATGGTTATTCATGCTGAACCCAGCCCGCGCAAGGCCACTGCCAGGCCAAAGACTGGCTTATGCATGAATAACCATGTGCTGGGGGTAGGTGTGGGAGTGACTTTTTTAAAATACTCAAGACTCTATACTCATTTGAGAGTTAACGTACACACTAGCTGCAACGGAACTGCCAATACATAAAACCTAAAGTATCGAATGGATATAGGTTGTCATATTTGAATTTGCGAATAGATTTTTTGTGTGGGAGACTTGACTGCATCTGTGAATTAATGATTGTTTAAAAATTGAACAGCGGCTTAATAGTTGTACTCGCTAATTTTTGAATACCGGATCCAACCAAGGATAAATTTCCCCCTTAAGGGGGCCAGGGGGTTGGTACCCGAGATTCGGCTTAAGAAGTTTGCATAACGGACACCCTATATGCAGCCCTGCCAAAACATATACCCCAAAATTATCGAACAGGTAAACCTTAACATTCTCACATTAGAATGTCTAAACCCGAATCATTCCATAGGTTCCGCGCCAAGCCAGGTTTCTTCCACGAACGATCACAACTTGTGGCGCGTGGAGCATCGGGTCGGAATCGTTTCTACCAATATTAAATCCCTACGGGATTAATGTCTACGACAATCTTCATTGTAAAGTTTTTTTGTAATCTCAGCACTGCAGCTAGCCCGTTGCATTATACCAACTTGGTAAGCTTGACGCTGTTGGTTAATCACACCCACACCACCCCCCAGCACATGGTTTTTCATGCATAAGCCAGTCTTTGGCCTGGTCGTGGCACGTGCGGGCTGGGTTCAGCATGAAGAACCATGTGCGAGGCCCAGCCGGCCTGTGAGGCGAAGGAAAGTTAATTCGGTGAATCGATATTAAAAGTTTTCAGGAAATGCAATTCCATCCCCGGCCTCTCCCACACAAAAAATCAATGCAGATAAGACTACGTGTACCCATTGGATATTTTGGGGTACATGTAGTTGGAAGCTTCGTTGCAGATAGTGTGTACGTTGTCCAAGAAAAGTAAAGCTCGAATCTGGGGGTGCCTGCGCGCCGTAGCAATATTATCCAGGATTACAATTTTTCACTCCTATGCATTTGCGAAGGCGTTCGTCTCGAATTACTAACGTGTGGTTGCAAATATTGTGTAGTCTCGGCATGACGCGCTGGATTGAAGTGTTGTTGTAACACTTCTGTCTCCCCTCTCATTCAAAAAGAAATCCCCAACATTCCTTCGTGAATTGAGGAATATATTCGAACTTCATTCATTGTTTAATGGATGGCGTTACTCATTTTTTTTTGCGCAATAATACAGTAGCTGATTTTTGTCATAGCCATCTGGCATTCGTAATCGTAGCTTTATAACCGTTAACAAAATCTCATGGTAATCCATAATGAAGCCATATTTCAAAACAGAAAACATGCAGCCTTTCTTTTGGGTGAGCGGCTCATGGAGTATGAAAATACTGATGCTGTTGTGATTGCTGTTCCGGGTGGTGGAATCCATATTGGCGCGTACCTTTCTACTTTATTAAAATTACCGTTAGATGTTATTCCCTGCAAAAAGATAAAGCATCCCGCTGATAGCAATCGAACCATCGGCGCCGTAAGCATTGAATCTGTGGTGATACGCGAAGAGGAAGGGCACAATATTCCGCAGGATTATATTTATCATCAGATCCAACTATTAAAACACGTTATCCAGGCCCAACAAAAAACCTACACTGCCGGGCGCCTGCAAGCTTGTCTGAAAAACAAAATTGTTATCCTCGTAGACGATATGCTGAAGACCGGCGATACTATGCTAGCATCACTTAAATCCATTCGCAGGCATCATCCTAAAAAAATTGTCGTAGCCGTTCCGAACGTTACTCCGGAGGCGACAAAGGCTATTGCCGCGGAAATAGACGAAATCATTTATCTTACTATAGAACCCAACGTGCACGCCGTAGACTTAATCTATACAGATCTGCCAACGGTTAAAGAGGAGGAAGTTATAGACCTTCTGTGTAAAGCGTACCGGGCAGGGGCAGCAAACGATCATTCCTGATTTTACCGCAGCTTTTTCTTACCCATTAATCTATCCAAATGTATGGGATAGCGATGTTGTGCTGCTACATCTTCTCCCGGGTACGATGCATTTCCGGATACCTTGTACACAATCGCATTTCTAAATCGATTCCGGAGTTGAACCTTTTTTGATTCATTTCTGGTTCTTTCAAAGTCTCGTAAAATTCTTACCTTTTTGGAATGATTGCTGATTTACTATCCGAACTAAAGCAGGTTCCCGACTTCAGTGCTGTACCAGAAAAGCAAATTCAATGGCTCGTTGATAAAGGTACATTGAATACCTTCAGCGATGGAGAGCAAGCATTTAAGGGCGGCGATTCGATCGAGGGTTTTCATATCGTGCTGGAGGGAAAGCTAAATATTTACTTTTTACAAGCAGGAAAACTCCGAAGCCTTGGAACCTATGAAAAAGGCGAAATTCTTGGGCGCCTCCCGTATTCACGCATGAAAACCGCTACAGCAGAAGGAATTGCGGAAGGAAATCTCATTCTTTTCTTTCTGCATATGGATTATTTCCCTCAGATGATAAGCCAGTGTTATGAGATCACCGCTGCACTCGTGCACAACATGACAGACCGGGTGCGCGACTTCACCAAACGCCAGCAACAGGATGACAAGATGATGGCCCTGGGAAAACTTTCTGCAGGACTGGCTCATGAACTTAACAATCCGTCGGCTGCGGTCATCAGAAGTGCGCAGGAATTAAAACGCCATCTCTCCTATACATCCGAAAACTTTAAAAGGGTTATCAAAATCAGTACTACTGATGAAGTTGTAGATAAAGTAAATGAGATGGTCTTCTCAAAAATTTCTTATTCTGGAAACAATCATTTAACACTGATGCAAAAGACGGAGTTGGAAGATAAACTCACAGATTGGTTGGAAATGAACGGTATGAAAGATGCCTACTCTTTTACAGAAATATTCGCTGAATTTGGAATCCGCCCGGAGGACCTTGACCACGTGAAAGCATTGTTGAGACCTGAAGATGTTATTCCGGTTGTGGGGTGGCTCAATCAGGTGCTTACAACAGAAAAACTTGTCGGTGAAATTGAAGAGGCTTCAAAGCGTATTAACACTCTTGTAGGTTCTGTAAAAGGATATACCCACATGGATCAGAATCCGGAAAAACAATTGATTGACATTCACATTGGTATCCTGAATACACTCACCATGTTGAACCACAAAATCAAGAAGAACAATATTAAACTTGTTGAAAACTTCCAGCCCGACCTTCCTCATGCAAAGATATTTGTAAGTGAAATGAACCAGGTGTGGACTAATCTGATTGACAATGCCATTGATGCGATGGAAGATCGTACGGACAGTATGTTAGAAATCAAGACACAGAAGGAACGTGAGTTTATCGTTGTCTCCATTATCGACAATGGTCCTGGAATACCAGATGCGATCCAGGATAAAATATTTGATCCTTTCTTTACGACTAAGGCGATAGGTAAAGGAACAGGTCTGGGGCTGGAAGTAGTAAAACAAATTGTCGCGCAACATAATGGAAAGGTTGATGTTATTTCTGAACCGGGACGAACGGAGTTCAGGATATGTTTTCCTATGGATTAGCTTCGAGAAATTGCCATACAGTAAAAAACAAAATCCAAATGCATAAGGATGCATTAATTTTTTTATGAAGAAACCAATATTGCTAGTTGTTGATGATGATCCTCAGGTACTACGCGCGGTGATGCGCGATCTGAGAAATCAGTATGGAAAAGATTATAGAATACTGAATACTACATCGGCAAAGGAAGCGCTTGCCTCCCTCAAAGATTTGAAGAACAAGAATGAGGATGTAGCGCTTTTTCTCTCTGACCAACGTATGCCTGAAATGTTAGGCGTGGACTTCCTGCAGCAGGCAAAAGAATTTTTTCCTGAAGCCAAACGTGTCTTGCTAACGGCGTACTCCGATACCGATGCAGCGATTCGTGCTATCAATGATGTGCAGCTGGATTACTACCTAATGAAGCCGTGGGATCCTCCGGAAGAAAAACTATATCCTGCGATCAATGACCTTCTTGAAGAATGGACCAGCAAACACATCCCGTTGTTTCAGGGAATTCGTATTGTTGGTTATCAGTGGTCGCCGCGCTCACATCAGATTAAGGACTTCCTTTCCGGTAATTTGATTCCGTATCAATGGCTTGATGTTGAATCAAACCCGATTGGAAAAGAGTTGGCCGAACTGAATAAAGTCGACAGCAAAGACCTTCCCGCACTTTTCTTCGAAGATGGATCATACATGCGGAATCCCGATTTGACTTCTGTCGGAGAACGAACGGGGATGCGTTCCAAAGCATCGAAGACGATGTACGATGTAGTGATCATCGGCGCTGGTCCGTCTGGGTTGGCTGCTGCTGTGTATGGGGGATCGGAGGGATTGGCTACCGCGATGATAGAGAAACGTGCACCGGGTGGCCAGGCGGGTACGAGTTCGAGAATAGAAAACTATTTAGGATTTCCCAACGGCCTTAGTGGTGCTGAATTATCCAGGCGGGCGATGTCACAGGCTTCGCGTTTTGGTGTGGAATTGTTATCACCTCAGGAAGTAGTGGATATTTCACTGCTGGATAATTATAAAATTATAACACTACGGGATGGCAGTGTTATAAATGCCCGGAGCGTAATTATTACTACAGGAGTCGACTATCGATCGCTTGAGGCTTCTGATGTAGAGAAGTTTACTGGTGCGGGAATTTATTACGGCGCTTCTACTACAGAGGCACATGCCTGTAAAGATTCTGATGTCTTTATTGTCGGCGGTGGTAACTCGGCGGGTCAGTCGGCGATGTATCTTTCCAACTTTGCAGCGAATGTCTATATCGTTATCCGTAAAAAAGACTTATCGGCTACGATGTCACAGTATCTGATCGATCAGATCAAAAGTACCCCCAACATTCAGATCATCCAGGAAACAATTGTCGGACAAGTATATGGTAACGGAAAGCTGGAAGAAATCTGTTTGGAAGATATGAATACCAAAGCACAGAAGAAGGTGAAGGCTGCAGCCCTTTTTATTTTTATTGGTGCAAAGCCCGTCACGGACTGGATCAAACTCGACATCATTAAAGATAGTAAAGGGTTTATTGAAACCGGACGTGATTTGCTACGGTACGAGTCGTTTAAGAAATCCTGGAAGCTGCAACGCGAACCATTCCTGCTTGAAACCTGCAGTCCGGGTATCTTCGCTGCCGGCGATGTCCGTGCTGGTGCGATGAACCGGGTAGCTTCCGCAGTCGGAGAAGGTGCAATGGCGGTTAAATTCGTTCATGAGTATCTTGCAGAGAACTAGCGGCCAACGGAACATTTAATCCTAAAACAAAATCTAACCCGACAGGACTTTAGCATTATGCCTCTTAAAAATGAAAAATGTAGTCACCTCGCGAGTTGGACAGATTTGAAAGAGCCTGTTGCTCATGAATGTGAAGATTGTTTGAAGACCGGCGATACGTGGGTACACCTCCGAACATGCCAGACTTGTGGGGCCACGCTATGTTGTGATTCATCACCAAACCGGCATGCGTCCAGGCATGCAGTGGCAACGGGTCATCCTGTTGTTATCTCCGCTGAGCCGGGAGAAAAGTGGGTATGGTGTTTTGTTGATCAACAAATAATTGGATACTAAACAATAAAGAATGATAGTATACGAACCCAATAAAAACTGGTTTAGAGACATCCTACACCTGACCACAAGCTGGACTATTCAAAAAATACTTTTTGGGGTATTCATGTCAGGTTTACTTTCACTGTTAATTTGTTTTGCCTTATATTATTTTAATATCGAACCCAAACTAAATTCCGGAATCTTTTCACTTCTGGGGGTGGTATTAAGTATTCTCCTCGTGTTCAGAACCAATACTGCATACGACCGCTGGTGGGAAGGCCGGAAGGAGTGGGGTAAGCTCGTTAATAATACAAGGTCATTTTCTATTATCCTTCAGGCATGTATTCCAAAAGATGATGAAGAAAGTCGTTTTTTTTTCGCGAAACAGATTGCAAATTTTTGTATCGCACTGAAAGAACACTTGCGAAAAGGTGTAGTGATTGAAGAACTTATTATGCTGACTCCCGAAGAAGAAAAGCAATTGAAGTTACAGGATCATAAACCCAATTATATCGGACGGTTGATCTATGAGCGGATGCAAACCATTTACCGTTCCGGGGCGTTGACGGATGCAGATATGATTAATCTGAAACCTAACTTTGAAGCGTTAATAGATGTTTTAGGAGCCTGCGAGCGAATTAAGAAAACGCCGATACCTTTTAGTTATGCTGTGTACATAAAGGTCTTTATTTCTATTTATGGTATCATTCTCCCGTTCGGTCTGTATCGTGATTTTGGGTTTTATACTATTCCGCTTGCGATGTTTATCTCTTTTGCAATGGTGGGACTTGAACTGATGGCACAGGAAATTGAAGAACCCTTTGGACTTGATTGTAATGATCTTCCTACCGGAGATATCGCGACGACGATAAAGAAAAATATCTTTGAGATCTTAGAACAGCAACATGCCAAGCCGACTGCTAAAGCAGAACTGTACAGCAAAGTTTTCTAAGCTGAATAAGCGGTCTTTACAATATGGTGAAGTTGTTGACTGACGTAACAGATTGCCCTGATGCATTTACGGTTATCTTCATGGTTCCCGATGGCGTACCGACAGGAATAAATACGATGATCGTTGTTTCATCCCAGTTGTAAAGATCAACCGGCGTGTTGCCAAACAAAACGGAATTCGATTGATCATAGATACCAAAGTGGGTTCCTGTTATAGTGACGTAACTGCCGGCGATACCCGATGAAGGCGTAAAGTTGCTGATCATCGGTGAGGTAAGTGTGAAGTTTGTCGCAAAGCTCACCGTGTGAATTCCCGTAAAAACAGATACAGGATAGTTACCCACAGCCAGACCCTTAGGGACAAACGCAACAATCTCATCTTGAGAGGTACTAAAAGCGGAGGCTTCAACTGTTCCAAACTTTACGACGTTGTTGGTGAAATTAAAAGATCCAACATTGAAGTTGTTTCCGGTAATCGTAACCCGTGTACCTCCGATTCCGATCAATGGAGTAACAGAAGTAATCTGCGGAACAGTGATGGTAAACGTGCCAGGAATATTAATGATATCAATAATATCATTTCCCGAGAGGAGTTGCATCGTTAAGTTTGGGGAAGTGACATCACCCGGAATATTAAAAGTAACTTCGGTATCCGAAATCGACGTAGCCGATGCAGTCTTACCTCCAATACGCACCGCTGTGCCGAAGGGATAAAAATCACTTCCTGTAATGGTCACCGAAGTGTTGAACGTACCGGTTTTTGGGGAGAAGTCGGTTACCGTAGGGATCACTCTGAAGTTTTCTGTTGCTGTAACGGTCTGGCCACCGGTTGTTACCGTAATTCTGTTATTCTCCAGATACGAAGGATATAAAATTCCGGGAGGTACTTTCACAAGCAAAGAGGTAGCGGTCGTCCCCATGACTTCAGCTTCTATATCGTTAAACTTAACCAGGTTTTCTTCCGGACTAAGGCTGAAGTTATTTCCGGTGATCGTTATTTCTGCTCCTGTTTTTGCTTGAAGCGGCGCAACGGATGACACCACAAGTGTTGGCACGGTGAACTCTTTGATTGCTCCATACACCGTTCCCTTTTGATTGGTGAGATATGCCCTGACAAAAATGGTGTATCCTGATGAAATCTCCGGCTGTGAGGCAAGTGAGATGTTCCTTTCAAACACACCGGTCTCGGCACGATTACCTACAACCGTTTTAATCCCCTGGAAAACATCCGGCACTGACGACGTGATGGAGTATACAAACCCATATTCCAAAACCAGAGAATTCCCTGTAGCAATCACATTTCCTTTCACCAAAAAGTTAGAGGCAGACACTGGCGTAATATCCTGTGTTTCAATCACTGGAAATATTTGCTCCTCGTCGTCACAGGAAACGACCGTGACCAATGAAACCAGGAACACTATTGAAAACAGCTTATTCATATCGGCGCAAATTAACTTCAAAAGACAAATCCTATTCGAATGCCATTAAGGAGATTGGGTCCGACGTTGAACTCTGTTTCCTTTGAATCAGGATTATCTTGAGGGAAAGGTGTTCCTACGGTTGTAATGTCAACACCTTTAAACTCTTTGTTATAAACCTCAAAGGCAACTTCATATCCGATGAAAAAATGTTTTGCAACATAAAAATCAAACCCGCCGATCAGGTTGACGCCGTACTGGAAGTAAGCTTTTTCTTCATAGCCATAAACGAAATTGTTGTTTACCAAAGAAACCGTACGCCAGGCATTGTCGATCGTTGTCTCTGTGGAACCATCGTTGATAATATGAGAAGCTGATTTATTCGTTCCCGCAAGCTCTAGTCCGATATAGGGAGAAAGTCGTTTAGTACCCAAAAAGTGTTTTTCAATACCGATGTTCCCGCCGAGGGTAGTACTCCTTTTATTTTCTTCGAGTGTATAAGGATTTGTACCATACGGGTTTGTCGTGGTGATATCTTTCCGCGTGCTCCTGACGTTAAAACCAACCCTGATTGCCAGGCCATTGGAAACAAAATAACGAAGTTTTATCTGGTTAATAACATTGTTAAGACTAAGCTCACCATTAAACGGGTTGATATTCAGTTCCATAGTAAGCTTATCCACGGAAGCCTTCAAATCATTTTCGGTAGAGATTCGCACGGAATCCTGACCAAAGCAGTTTACTGTTGTAAGGGATAACAGCACAATGGAGAGGAGAACTTTGTTCATCGGGGGTATTTTTTTGATGACCTTTAAGTATAAAGAAAGAAAGGGATGGCAACAACGGCACCAACTACCTAAACACATAATTATCAACTAAATATAATTAAATTTTAATACTTCGGTAATCCCTGAATCAGAATTTTTGTTGACGGAAATGCTTCCGGCAAACAGGTATTCAGATTTTTTAAAAAAGAAATTCTGACTTTCGGAAGGTCGGGTGGGTGTAGCATGCGCATAATCCTTATCTTGGGCAATCCGATTGAAAAAAATAAAACCCATGGAGGACGTTAGAAAGCAAAAGTGGTCAGAAGAAAATAGTATTGAGATAATCCAGAAATTACGAAACGATTTATTGAAGGATTTTTTAGACGAACGTTATCTGAAAGAATATATGGCGACGCGATATCATGTGCGTGAATTATCCAACGTCAAAATAGAATTTATCAAAAAGGACATCAAGGAATTGCTACGGGCACCCGTCGACCTGAATCATTATGAATCACTTCTTAAAGATTTGAAGGATAGTGATTCAGTAGTCCTGACAGAAGGAAATGACCGGCTATTTTTTGAAGAAGCCGATCAGGTGCTGAAGCGGTCGTTGTATTATTAGTGTAACAGGGTCATTGTTTAGAGATCGGGAGGAAGGATTTTTAAGAAAGAATCCTGCAAACATCTTTTTGGATGAGGACTGGGAAACTGGAATCAGACCTACGCAAATCAATTACTTAGGTTTCATTCGCCTTCCTTCCATGCCGTTGCCTTCAATACCTGAGAGAGGGAATGGAAGCCGCCAGAAAATTCGAAGGTCTTAAGACAGTTTAGTAACTTCCTCCTGGAAGAATTTTCCTATTTCTTCGGCTGTAACCTCATAACTTGGAGCAAGTGTTCCAAAAGAACTTTCCACCCTGAACTTTTTGTAAGTAATCAATCGCTGTTTTATCATCGACGGTTTCAACTTCTCATTATAAAAGCACGCCAGATCAAAGAGTTGGGACAACGTTAGGTGACCTCCTTTAACTATTGAATACACATCGTAATAGTCGCGAAAAACGCTTCTCTGAAACATTGTCTTTATTTTCATTGCGCAAATGGTTGATATGGGAGCAATCTTCAATTTTCCTTCATGAGCCACAGTTTCAATAGAGGGAGGTTTATAACCAACCTCGTTAAAAAATTGAAACTTTACTTCGCCATTGATAAGATAGTCTGCCTGATCGAAGTCAATCGGATTAACTTCTACAGAATCAAAACACTGTTTCAATTGCTCTTCCAATGATTTAAAAGGTATAGCATTTTCAGCTGACCTTGATGAAGGCCATTTACAGAAATCCAAGTCTTCACTTAATCGGTGATTAATTTGTAACGCCAACGCAGTTCCTCCAACTAAAACGTAGTCTTCTATGCAAGAAAGCTGGATGACGTCATTAAAAACCTTTAGCGTTTTAGCCGCTAAACCGGTCATAAAGATTATATTTCTTATAGGACTTTGAAATGTGTTCCTCCGGATTGGAGATATGAAAAAGTGAAGACGCTATCTTACGGTTTAAATCATGAAGTCGGGGCTCCTGGATTATTAACTGTCGTTCCCAAACCTTCTGTATTTTTTCAACCGGAAAGAGCTCAAGTAAAGCAAACCTTTGCGCATCATCACCATGAACCAGTACTTTTTCAATTAGCTTTCCATCTGCGACTTTTGAGGGCGTAATTTTACAGTACGACCAAAAGGCCTTTTTGGCTACGGCTTCTATAAGAGCCCGTTTTTTAACGTTGTAAATATGGTTGCTTTTTTGGGCCATAATCTCAATCAAATTTAACAATTATTTCCAGCATAAAATTCCGCTAATAATTCCTGCTAAGAATTGATTCGTTGTTGAAACGTCTTGCGAAGCCAGCGGAAGAGCCATTGCGGGATTTTAGCCCGCCGGGAATGTGATATCGAAAACATTTGAGTTTACCGTTTTTAGTTCTGACTGCACCGGTTCAATTCGGATAGCTGATTGAATGTTTGATATGTCGGAAATTATCTATTGAACCAAAGTTGATCCTTTACAACCCTTAATTATTTTACCGTCAGTATATATAATCCAATAATTTGTTTCGTTAATTTTGGTGAACACTAAAATTAATACGCTATGGCAAAGTCAAAGGATGCTAAAAAGGAAACTAAAAAAGAGCCTGCCAAAACCTTGAAAGAGAAGCGGGCTGAGAAAAAAGCGAAGAAAGCAGAGAAAAGATAATTAATCCCTCTGACTGCTTCTGCAAGTTGCTTAATGTATTGGAAACAGTTTTCCGGTTACATGAAAACATCCGGAAATAGAAAAACCACCTTCGTTATGAGGTGGTTTTTCGTTTTAAGGGGATTGTGTATCCTTACTTCAATGACTTAAGCAGGTCCTCGTTCATCATTTGATAATCGCGGTTTTCAGCTTTCTTAGCACTTTCAAGTGATGCAGTGGCCGTCGTTACAGCACCTGCTTTGTCTCCAAGAGCCTTCTGAATTTTTGCTTTTTGATGAAGTACCCAGAACGGGCTATCCATTCCCTCAGCAGCCTTATTCACCCATTCCAATGCCTGCTTCAGATCTTTACCGTTTTCAAGGTAGTATACTGCTGCCTGAAAGTAGTTGTAAGGATCAACTTTTGTGCTGGCTTCAATAGACTTCATCACCTTAGCCTCATAGTCGGTGGTGATCGTAAATTTTACAGAAGTATTCTCCCACGCCAGTTGAACTTTTGCGCTCTTGTTATCAGCAGAGATATCGCCAATTGAAAACGTTAGTGTCTCTACTTTTTCAGCAAGCTTGTCAGCTTTTACCTTAAACTTGGCTGCGTCTTTAGAGGCATCATATTTACCTGTGTTACCGCCGATGCTAAGGTCTTTGAAAAGTGAAATAGTCCACTCGGTTGCACCGGGCCAGCTAAGAATAAGATATTCGCCTTTAGGGACAGCTACACCTTCTACTTTTACATCATCAGAAAAAGAAATCTTTGTTCCGCTGTTCGCACCGGTTCTCCAGATCTTTCCATAAGGCGTTAGTACCGTTGCTTCGGTTCCGAAAATTTTTCTTCCTTTAGCACTTGGCCGAAAGTAATCGATCTTCACATCCGTTAATCCAACGGTGGTAGATACAGAACCTGCAGGACTTGGGGCCGGAGCCAGAACTTGTGCTTCCGCAAAAAGGCAGATAAATGCCAATGCCGGAATAAAAAGAAACTTTTTCATGGTGGTATTTTTTTAGTTGTTTTGGTTTTGGTCGGCAAAGTTAACCATTCTGCTCACTCCTGAAATCTTAAAGTCATGAAGCTGCCAGAAACCTTTTATCAGCGGACTAATGTCATTAAAATTGCCCGTGAACTTTTGGGGAAGACCCTTTTTGCGAAGGTTGATGGCGTTGTAACGGGTGGGATGATAGTGGAAACGGAAGCCTATTCCTGGAAGGAAAGGGGCTGCCATGCCTTCGGCGGTAGGAAGACGGACAGGAATGCTGTGATGTTTAAAGACGGCGGTCATGCTTATGTTTACCTATGTTATGGAATTCACCACTTATTTAACGTAGTAACAAACCGTGAAAACGTTGCCGATGCAATCCTCATAAGGGCGATACAACCCCTTGAAGGCCTGGCAGAAATGCAGGAAAGGAGGGGTAAGATCACATCTCCTTTTCAACTTACCTCCGGTCCGGGTAAATTGACCAAAGCAATGGGCATTGACAGAAAGGGAAATGGGAAGTCTTTGCTGGATGACGAAATTTGGATTGAAGAACCCGATATTAAATCAACCCATAAAATTGATACCAGTCCCCGGATCGGTATAGATTATGCAGGAGAAGATGCGAAGTTGCCCTGGAGATTTACAATTCGTGGCAACCCCTGGATCAGTAAATAATCCAGGACGTATTTAAACGGCATAGTTGAAATGGTAACGGAGGATTATATTTGCAGACTGCATTCGAAATTCATGAGAATATTTTTACTTATTTGCCTTGTCTTTAGCATTCACACACTTTCTGCTCAGCGGCTCACCAAAAATTCGTTTCAATACGTTAATTCCTTGTACGATGAACTAAATCCGGTGATTAGTCCGGATGGAAGAACACTCTATGTCACAGTAGCCAATCATCCCCAAAACATCGGCGGTAAAAAAGATCAGGGTGATATCTGGATTTCAGTATTAACCGAAACAAATCAATGGTCGGCACCCATTCATGGTGGAAATGTTATCAACAATTCCGGATATAATGCCATCGCGGGATTTTCTTCCGACGGAACTCAGATGTTTTTATTGAGTCATTACGACAGCAACGGCAACGCTGTGCGTACACAAGGTATTTCTGTATCCCGGAATACCGGTAACGGATGGTCGCGGCCAGAAAACATTACGATACCCTATTTCCAGAATAAATCCGGAGCGTTGAGCGGCCATATCCTTCCCGATCAGTCTGTATTTGTTTATTCGGCGGAAACTTACGGCTCACGTGGCGTTGAAGATATCTATGTTTCAGTAAAGGGATCGAATGGAAAATGGATGGAACCGAGAAATCTTGGAAATTCTATTAACACTCCTTTTCAGGAAATAAGTCCGTCGTTAAGTGCTGATGGTAAAACACTCTATTTCTCAAGCAACGGACTGAAGGGAAGTGGAAGCTTTGATATTTACTCCAGCGTTCGGCTGGATGATTCGTGGACGAATTGGACAACTCCTGTAAACCTGGGCGCATCTTTCAATACCGAAGGGCGTGAGCTTTTTTTTCGGAATTATGAAAGATTTGGTTTTTCTATTTATGCAAGCACCACTAACAGTGATGGCTATGGCGATATAAGAATATTCTTGTCGGATGAGCCGTATCAAAAGGACAGTACGATAATCGCTAAGATAGATACGATTAAAATAGTTGAGGTTAAGCGTGAGCGTTCCAGTGATAAAATAGTCACCGTACACGGCAAAGTAAACAACACTAAAACCGGAGAAGCGATCACGGCTACGGTTTACTTCGAAGCACCTTCCAATAACCAGACCGTTACGGCTACAGCTGATGCTGGATTTTCAATTCAAATTCCTTCTACCGAAGATTATGTGGTTAAAATTGAAGCGGAAGGATTTATCAGCGTAAGGGAAAAACTTGACATTCACACGTATGAGTTGAATGATCTGGAGATGAATTTCAAACTTCAGCCCGTAGAGATTGGCACCACCGTGAACCTGAGAGATGTGCTTTTCGAACAGGGTACCACCAACCTTTTATCCCAATCGTATCCTGAACTTGATCTTGTTGTTTCTTTTCTGAAATCAAATCCCAAAGTAAACATTGAACTGGCTGGTCATACCGATAACAGAGGTATCCCTGCTCAAAATGTTAAGCTTTCACAAATGCGGGTGGACAAAGTAAAGGAGTATCTCGTTTCAAAAGGAATTACAGGCAGACGTATCAGCGGAAAAGGGTATGGTGGGGCAAAACCCATTGCGAACAACGACACTGAAGAGACGCGTTTGTATAATAGGAGAGTAGAGTTTGTAATTAAGAAATTTTAAGGTAACTGTGCTTTCTCCAAAAATCGTGAGGTATCAGAATACGTTTTTTGCCAACACTTTCATAACGTCAGTCTTATAGTTTCTTCCGATAGGGATATTATGGGTTCCAATCTCAACGTCTGTTGCCGAGTAAGCATCGATTTTATCCACGTTGATAATAAAAGACCGGTGTATACGAAGAAACTGCCGCGGTAAACTTTCTTCGAGATAGCTGATTTTTTGTTGGGTAACAATTTCTTTTTCCTTTGTTTTTACCTTCACATAATCTTTGATGCTTTCGATGTAAAGCACATCGGTCATCTTGGTTTTGATCATCTTCTTGTCAACTTTGAAGTAAACATAATCCTCGGAAGTATTCTCTGTTTTTGAAACGGATGGCAACGCTGCTGCATTAGGCTGCTGCATGACTTTACCAATCGCTTTAAGAAATCTTTCAAACGGGATTGGCTTTAACAGATAGTCGACAACCTCTAATTCGAATCCTTCAAGAGCATAGTCACGGTAAGCGGTTGTGAAAATTACTTTCGGTGGATTTTTGATCGTCTTCAAAAAATCAATGCCTGAAAGTCTAGGCATCTGGATATCCAGAAAGATCAGGTCTACCTGGTTTTGCTGAAGGAAGGCAAATGCCTGGACTGCATTTCTGAATGTTCCGACAAGTTCAAGCTGATCGGTTTTGCTAACGTAAGACTCGACAATCTCAATCGCCAGAGGTTCATCATCGACAATAATACATTTGATCGACATTTTTTTCAGTTTGGATTATAACAATGCCTCGCTATTAGAAACGAAGCGTATTAAACTTGTATCGTAAGTATTACCAGAAAAGTTTCCTCTCCATTGATAATCTTTAGCTCATGTTTCCCAGGATATAATAAATCAAGTCTTCGTTTCACGTTGGATATCCCGATACCTTCTTTTTTGGAATGACCATTTTCACTTGACTTATTATTTTCAACCTTGATCAGGGTTACATGCGGTTGAACGTCTATCGTTAACTTTACCCACGATTGTTGCAGCTCCTCGCCGGCACCATGTTTAAAGCAGTTTTCAACAAAGGGAAGCAGTATGAGTGGGGCAATTTTTCTTTCCAGAAGATCATTAGATACGCGGATATCTACATCGAGTTTGTCACCATATCGCATCTTTTCGATGTCTACATAGTTTCGGATAAACTTTACTTCCTTGCTAAGCGGCACCTCATCGCTCGTACATTCATACAACATGTAGTTAATCAATTCAGAAAGTTTTAACACTGTATCTGGCGCGAGGTCAGATTTTTTTAAAGTGAGTGCATAAAGATTGTTCAGGGTGTTGAAAAGAAAATGAGGATGGATCTGTGTTTTTAAAAATTTCAATTCAGCCTGAAGTTTCTCTTGCGTCAGAATCTGGTGATCATGCTGGTTCGCATACCAGAACTTGAGCAGCTTTATCGCCACAGCAAAAAACGTAACGGGATAAATGCCAACAAACATCTTCACGATCTTGGGGAAGTAAAAAAATGGATCTTTCAATGCCTCCGGATAGTAAATCGGATAATCAATATTAAATGCGATGTAACGCTGTGCAATGCCGGCGATAAAAGATGAAAGCATTAGCCATGCAAAAAACTTCCAGTGTTTACCGGCGAGCAAATAATGGGGGAGAAGATAATACAATGTGAAGTAGGTGAAAATAACCTTTACCGGTAAATAGATGAATTCTTCCAGAAAGGTCTGCCTGTAATTGTCTTCAAAACTACCGTACAGCAATGCATAGAACACCAGATGTGCAACCCAAAACAACGTGTGTTGCAAAACACGGTTTCCAAAAAGCCAATCGAATTTTCTTTTTAACAATGTCAGGTACGTTTCTACTAACCTTTACTGTAAGGAAGTATCGTGAGAAATTAAGAGGCCGTAAATTTAGATGAAAGTTTGCAAGGCAATACAATCCCGGCACCGAGTACGGTTTCTGACGGTCTGAATTCAGGCATGACCTGACGAAGTGTATTTAAACTTCAGAGTCGTTGATATGTTTCCAGAATTGTTTACAGCGTATCAGAATCCATCCGCGGTATCATCACCGCGAGGGTCTGCACCACCTTCCAGTTTTCCATCGGGTAAAACTAGGATTGCATCAACCCGTCCTATTCCACCGCGAAGTTTGAAGGCATGTCCCATTTTTACAAGTGTTAAACTGTCGTCAGCCGCGAAAGTGCCTTTCTCTACCTGAACCGTATCGGGAAGCCACTGACTGTGGAAACGTTTCGCGCTAACTGCTTCCTGCATCGTCATGTTATGGTCTACGATGTTGAGAATAGTTTGAAATACGGATGTGATAATCGTAGTTCCTCCAGGAGTACCCACCACCATAAAAAGTTTACCATCTTTTTCAAGAATTGTTGGTGTCATAGAACTTAGCATTCGTTTGCCTGGCTCGATTTTATTCGCTTCTCCGCCAATAGCTCCATACATATTGGGAACACCAGGTTTGACGCTGAAATCATCCATCTCATTGTTCAACAGAAATCCGGATCCTGCCACGACAACTCTGGAGCCATACCCGCCATTGAGTGTCGTTGTAACGGCGACCGCATTTCCTTTTGCATCCACAATCGATAAATGTGTTGTTTGCTCCGATTCAATTGTTGCCAGTAAACCCTCCTTTACTTCGCGGCTTGGTGTCGCTTTTTCCGGATCAAAGTCACTCATGCGTTCATTTATGTATAAGTCATTTGTAAGTTGCTGGACGGGCACGTCGTAGAAATCAGGATCACCTAAATACACCGCTCGATCAGCATAGGCACGACGTTCAGCTTCGGTGAGAAGGTGGCCTGTTTTACTTGAATTGTGACCCCATTCATTCACTGGAAATTGTTGAACGGACTGTAACAACTGCAGTAAAGCTATGCCGCCGCTGGATGGTGGTGGCATAGATATAACTTTAAATTGTTTATAGTTACCGATCAGTGGAGTACGCCATACAGCATTATAACTTTTAAGGTCTTCATGCGTGATCAATCCTTTACCGCGTTGCATTTCATTTACGATATCATCTGCGGTTTGTCCTTCATAAAAACCAGCCATACCGTGATCACGGATTCGCTCAAGCGTATGTCCTAAATCCGTTAAGGTAATGGTATCGCCTCCCTGCCATTTTTCATTGATCAGGAATTCCGGTTGAACGGTGTTGTATTTCACAAGGTCTTCCTGAATACGATCCAATCCACGCGCTTCCCTTTCGGTAAGCAAAAAGCCTTTTTCAGCGAGGTCTATTGCCGGTTGTACCAGGTCTTTCCACGGTAGTGAACCATATTTCTTATGCGCTTCAGCAAGTCCTGCAACCGTGCCTGGTACACCTGAAGCCAGATGACCGCGTTGACTCATATCGTCAATAACCTCTCCCTTTTTGTCGAGATACATATTTTCCGTTGCACTTGCCGGAGCTTTCTCCCGATAATCCAATGCATCGAGTGACCCATCGCTTTTTCGAAGCAGCATAAACCCACCACCACCAAGGTTTCCCGCGCCGGGATACACCACTGCCAGTGCAAATTGAGTCGCAATTGCTGCGTCGACTGCATTACCACCTTGGCGTAAGATGTCGGCACCAACTTTGGAAGCAAGGGGATGAGCAGAAACAACCATCGCCGAATCTCCGACGAGTCCAACCACTCTTTCTTTTACTTTTGTTTTACAGGCAACTAATGCAACGGCAAATAGAAGTGCAAATACGCGATTCAACATCCTGGATTTTGGTTAATGATTATAAAAGTATTAATTCCATTCAAACTTTTCATTTGAATGAGTCTGAGAAAAGAAAAAGCAGCTCGCTTGAAAGTACATGTCCTTGATCAAACCTTACAATTAATAGGTAAGAAATCGTTTGTTGATCTTTATGTTGATGACATCTGCCATCAGGTAAAAATATCGAAAGTAACTTTGTTTAAGTATTTTCCGCAAAAGGAAGATATACTTTTATACTATTTCAGAGTGTGGTGTCTTTCCCGTTCGGTTGAAATTACACAAAACCCGAAGGAAGGATTGAACGGTTTATATTATTTGTTTGATAAACTAAGCGAAGAATGCGAAAAATATCCCGGTATGATGTTAAGTCTGATTGGATACCTGTCTGACTATAGCCGCTCTCCTAAACCCTTTCCCCTTAAGGCTGAAGAAAAAAGACTGATTTTTCCGGACGTTCCGGGCGTCATGGGTATCGAAATTTTGTCGCTGGATCAGTTAATCGAGAAATTTGTGTTGGAAGCAATCTTCAAAAAAGAAATTACACGGTCGGTACACACACGCGACATCACTAATCTGATACTTTCGGTTTTTATCGGTGGTGTAGTGGTTGCCCGCATCAATTATCAAACGCCAGTGCGAAACTTTTTCAGGAAAAATGTTGACTTGCTATTAAAAGGTGCATAGGGCGCGATTGCTGTTTATTATCTCATCTTCACGATTTTCGTCCGTTTAGTTCGTTTGTCTTTTTTGCGGTCGAACCACCGGTGATGGTACTTTGGCTTCACCACAGAAACCGTTGAGCCCGTTTTTTTACTACACGAGGGTAGGAGGAACGTGGTAAGAATGGCAAATAAAAGAATTCTTCTCATCATTAGAATCGCTAAAATTAGCACTTTTTGCTATATTGGCTGCATTGTTCTTTTTTACGAAAGCCTTTTCTCCGTTACCCTTCCTCTGTCAATACCGGTTAGCCAATGAATTCTTATTTATTTGGCGAACTTAAGAAGAAACGATTCGATAAATTACCCCGTATAAATACCTTTGATTTAATTTTTCAGACAGGAGAATATGAAACAATTGCTACTAAGTCTGTGCGTTTTATCTGTCGTTTCAACCCTGACCATTGCGCAGGACTATAAAGATTTTGATGATGGAGTAGCAAAATTCAGGGCGCATGAATACGATGCCGTGATTGAAATGTTTTCGGCAATGCTTGCCAAGCCAGATCATAACAAAAGGTTTGATGAAGACCTTTACTTCTATCGCGGTCAATCGTATTACCATAAAAATGAATACCAAAAATCTCTGGACGACCTTAGTCAAAGCCTGACATTAAATCACTACAACAAGGGAATTATTCATTGGTACCAGGCGAGATCTTTTGATAAGCTTGGTAAAAAAACTGAAGCGACGGCAAAGTATGAAGAGGCGGTAATATCGGCTGAGAAAAACAAAAAAGTATTAGCGCAGATTCTTGCAGACCGGGCACAGTTCCATGCCCGGAATGGTGATAAAGCTGCTGCTGATCAGGACCTTGCAAAGGCGAAGTCTTTAGACCCATCGAATAAGCAGGTTTTGGATACGCCCGTAAAATCAACGACACCAGTAACAGCCAGCCGCACAACGGGTGACGACAAGAAGACGACGCAGGTAATTGTAAAAAGCAATCCTTCCCAGAATGCAAATAATAAACCAGCACAACCTGTTAAATCACAACAACAAAATACTCCGGCTCAGCAGAATGTTCAGCCTGTTTCAACGCCCGCCCAGCAGGTGAATACGGAATTGGTAGCTGCCCTGGCATCAGCCTATAAAGACGAAAAACGATATGCACTGGTGATCGGTAACAGTAACTATTCAAAAGAAATCGGCACCTTAAAAAACCCGCTCAATGATGCTACAGATGTTGCCACTGAACTTCGAAAATCAAACTTTGAGGTACAACTGGTTACCAATGCTACCTACGTTCAGATGCGGGAAGCTATGCGGAAGTTCCATGAGAAGCTAACGGCTGGCCCGATGGATCAAACGGTAGGGCTATTTTACTATGCCGGACATGGAGTGGCCTATCAGGATGAAAACTATCTTGTTCCTATTGATGCCGATGTAAAGTATGAAGATGATATTACCAGGATGTGCTTTCCCGTACAGCGTATGGTGCTGGCGAATATGGAACGGTCAAATTCAAGGATGAACATTGTTATTCTGGATGCTTGTCGTAATAATCCATTTCCTGCGACCACGCGTTCAGTTTCTGCCGGTTTAGGAGAGATGAAGCGTGCGCGCGGTTCCTTTATCGCCTATGCTACTTCGCCAGGATCTGTAGCGTCTGATGGTAGTGGTCGTAATGGATTATATACCCAAGAGCTTTTAAAAGCACTTCGTAAACCTGCGTTATCGATTGAACAAGTGTTCAAGGAGGTACGAATGAATGTACTGCGGCTTTCAGGTGAGAAACAGTTTACGTGGGATAGCTCCAATATTATCGGAGAATTTTATTTTAAGTTTCAATAGGCTTCATCAATACGTAAAGAATCGATTATACCTTACCTTATAAAAATATACGGAATATGATGAAGAAATGTACTTACCTCGCCACTGCATTGTTGATTTGTTTTTTTATGGCGGGTGCGCAGGATGAAGGTGCCATTGTGAAGAGGGAAAGAATAGAAAAAGACAATGGAATTTTTCTGGGTCTCGGTCCATCGTTTACTTTAGGTAAAAATATCGGCGACTACAGTGTTGGATTTAACATTGAAGCAGGTTTTCAAAAACGATTGAACAGGGTTTTTTCTATTGGTCCGTCAATCTCATATCTGAATTTTAGTTACGACCCTGAAGTGACAAATGTTGACAGAGGTGCGTACATCGGTGTAGGTGACCCAAGTAATTGGAGAGATAAATATGGTTTTCAAAGTCTGGCTTATGATTATGGCTATGTCATTTCTCTTGAAGGCGGCGACCTGAGTTTGTTCTCACTGGCGTTGAACTTGAAACTTAATTTTATTCCAATAAAAGATAACACCGTTTTTTCTTTTTATGGTTTCGCCAAACCATTTATCTCAATTGTTTCGAGGAAGGAAGTTACCGGAACGGATCAGCGCTGGACTTATGAGATACGCGAAGACCTCAATGGAACAGCCTCAACATCCGACGATGTATTATTTTTTAACCTGGGCGATGACACCTGGTACAGAGATTTTGGTTATAGTGACGATGGTATTGGTGAATGGGGTCCTGATCAATATGAGGCTTTAAATTCAGATACAGAAATTACAGGGGGAATCTTCGTTGGCCCCGGTATAGAAATAATGCCATCCAAATCCTTTTCTTTTTTCCTACAGGCTGCTTTTGGTTATACATTCCCTGTGACGTACGTGGGCACACAGTCGTATGATACAACAATAGAATCTTACCTGGATGAAGAATTTCCAATGACTAAAAAGGGATTTCCCTCTGTGAACATACAGTTTGGCGTATCATTTAATTTTTAAATGATTGAAACTTAAATCGCAAAGTGGTGTATGGCTTTAAGGCGTTTCATATTGATTCTTTTCTTGAACGTATTGGCTATTGGTGCAATGGCGCAATTCAAGTTATACGAAAAGGGTCATGACAGCTATACTTCAGGAAAGTATGAAGAAGCAATTCGCAATTTCTCTGAGTACCTCACCAAGCCTACTCGCGATAAAGCCTTGGATGTGGACGTCTTTTATCTCCGTGCGTTGTCTTTTTACAAATCCAACAATTTCAGTAATGCAGTAGATGATTTTCAGGAAACCATCTTGCTGGATCATGCTAACAAAGGAAATATTTATTGGTTCATGGCAAAGAGTTATGAAAGGATAAATAATCTTCCGGAGTGTGTCAATGCATATGATAATGCCCTCCGTGAACTTAATGCAAACAAGGAAAGTAAAGGAAAAATATTATTTGAACGAAGCCAGGTCCATACACGTATGGGCAATCTCTCGCTAGCGTACACCGACTTAAAAGAGGTCGCTGTGATACAACCAGGTAATGCCGACGTAAAGCGGCAGATTGAAGGCCTTGAAAAGCAAAATGTAGTGGCAAGAAATACAACGTCCACTGCAACCAAGAAACCGGAGACTACCAAGCCAGAAGTGACAAAGAAAGAGGATCCAAAAAAGGTTGAAACGGTTGCCAGTAGCATTACGCAAAAGAAACCTGCATCAGAAACAAAAAATCCTGTCACCCAGCCGGTACAGCAGACGGTTCAACAAACTGCACCTCCGAAACCAACACTAGCCGATTTTTATAAAGATGAAAAACGTTTTGCGCTGGTAGTTGGCAACTCCAACTATCCGAAGTCAATTGGCGTACTGAAAAATCCTGTAAATGATGCGACAGATTTCGCCAAAGAATTAGAGAACTCCAACTTTGAAGTCCAGTTGTTAACCAATGCTACCTATGGACAATTGCGGGCTGCTATGCTTAGGTTCAAAGAAAAGGTTGACCGCAGTGACCCCGATAAAACAGTATCGCTTTTTTACTATGCTGGTCATGGTTTGCAGCGCGATGATGAAAATTACCTGGTTCCCATTGATGCTGCCATCGAATATGAAGATGATATCGCGCGGTATTGTTTTCCGGTTCAGCGTATGGTGCTGTCCAATATGGAAAGGTCAAACTCCAGAATGAACATTGTAATTCTGGATGCATGCCGTAATAATCCTTTCCCATCATTAAACAGATCATTGGGATCTGACGGCCTTGGGGAAATGAGAAGGGCAAGAGGTTCCTTTATCGCATATGCAACCGCTCCGGGTTCCGTTGCATCAGACGGCTCAGGGCGAAATGGTATATACACACAAGAATTATTGAAGGCGATGCGTAAACCAGGCCTGACGATTGAACAAGTGTTTAAGGAAGTACGCCAAAGTGTGTTGAGATTAACAGGCAACAAGCAAAACACGTGGGACAGCTCAAATATCATTGGAGAGTTTTACTTTAGGTTTTGATGTAGTTCTTCATTGCTCAGGGGTACCGCCCTTTAGTAACCCCGTGCTTTAGCGCGGGGGTAAAATGACCAACACTCCCCGCGCCACACTACCTTTTAAAAAGAGATGTTGAAAGTTCATAGCGCGAAATGCACCATAATTTGTAAAGGAGATTTCCCGCCCGAATAATAATATCTTCCTCACGATTGATTATCATACTTCATTTCGGATATTTACCGGTATGCGGCTTTTTTCTTTTCTTTTTGTTTTCGTAGTATTCATTCAAGTCTGTTATGGACAGGAGGAGAAACGATATGCCCTTGTAATTGGTAATAGCGATTACCCAAAAGAGGTTGGCGTATTGCTAAATCCCGTGAACGATGCTACCGCAATGGCGGCTGAGTTGAAAAAGACGAATTTCGAAGTTCAGCTGGTAACCAATGCCACTTACATGCAACTTCGGGAAGCCGTTCGGCTATTTCATGAAAAACTAAGTAACGCCCCAAAAGACAATGCCGTCGGTTTGTTTTATTATGCAGGTCACGGTGTTCAATATCAGGATGAAAACTACCTTGTCCCACTTGACGCAAAAGTGCAATACGAAGATGATATCGTACGCATGTGTTTCCCTGTACAAAGAATGGTCTTGTCAAACATGGAAAGAGCAAATGCGCGTATGAACATTATTATTCTGGATGCGTGTCGAAACAATCCTTTTCCCGCAACAACGCGCGCGCTGGGTGGAGCTGGGCTGGGCGAAATAAAGAAAGCATATGGCTCTTTCGTGGCATATGCTACAGCCCCGGGTTCAGTAGCATCTGATGGTACCGGTAAAAACGGATTGTATACTCAGGAGCTGTTAAAGGCAATTCAAATACCCGGTCTGCTTATCGAACAGGTTTTTAAAGAGGTGAGAAGGAATGTTTTGAAACTCTCCGGTGAAAAACAATACACATGGGATAGCTCCAATATCATTGGCGACTTTTACTTTAATCCAGCTCAAAGTATTCCTCCACCAGCAGACCAAACCGCGGTCGCGACAAGCAGTACTTCTGCGGTGACGCGTTCGGAAGTTAAACCTGAAAAAAAATCAGTAGAAGAAAAAAAACTTGTTTCTGATACTGTTTTAGCAAAAGAACTTTCAGAATTAACTAATCCTTCCACACCATTTAAAAATCGCCAGGCGTCACAACAAAAAATCCTCGGGTATTTCGTGGTTCCTTATGCAACAACATTTATTATGATTGGTAGCCGCATAGATGAACGGCTGACGGCTTCTAAATTATTGGAACGCCTGGTTACTTTACCTGAATCGGTCATTAAAGTTGTTGCAATGGAAACAAGTGAATCCGGCAGGATCATTGAAGTATCAATTGAATTTGAAGATTAACCCACTACCTGTGACACGAATATTTACGCTGATTTTCTTTCTCATTATTTCAACTGCTTACGATTCAGTCGCGCAGGACTCTCTGTCGGATGAGTTAAAAGAATACTTTAAAAAATCTGTGCTTAATAAGGTAAAACGACTGGAACACTATATTACCTTGATCGCCAACAAATCGATGGATGATAACCTTCGCAAGAGTTCCATTAGCCAGGCGGTTGAACTGTTTGAAGACGAAAACCGGATTGTTCAGATATCATCACTTGTTAATGGTAAAGAGACGATAATTGATCGCCCGGTAAGAACGTACTTCGACCGGTTGTATGCGATCAAGGCGGAGAAAGTTGTGATTACGTTTTACAAGGTTACACAACTCACAGATGTACGGCTTGGGCCTGACAATAAATACTATGCAACTGCTTATATTTTTCAGGACACAAAAATTTATTACAACGAAGCGAGCGAGGTACCAGACTACACCGATGTGACGGAGAAAGCTATAGACATCACCATCAAACCAGATACTACTTTAGTGGGGGATAAGATGGTAGTACTTTATCCGGCGAAACTGGGTAGTGTTAATGTGAAGGAAACCCGTGTCGCAAACTAATTCTTCGCTGTGGGCAAGCACTTAATTATCTGTTGCACTTTTTTTCTGATGTTCTCATTTGCAAGTGCTCAGATGGTGTATGATTGGGAGACACGAGCGGAGAACTTTCATTACCGCGTTAAAAATATTGAATTTTTCCTGGATCGATTTAACAATCAGCCCGAAGGAAGTGGCAGTACGCATGCAGCAAATCCAAAAGATACGGCAGCATGCCTCGCATTTATGAATGAACGCGATGCAAAAATTTTCTCTTTGTTCGACCTCAGCCAGCTGGATAAAAAAGATCAGGAGACCCGGAAAAAAATAAATACGTTCTTCCGGGACATAAACAGTCCGTATCAGCCAAAATTTCTTCGCTTTGAAGATCGGTACTGGTATGCATCGCTAACATTTGATGTTCACTCAGGTGGAGAGCCCAAACGACTCCATTGTATTATGCAGGTAGTATCGCTTGGGCAGGGCGCTCTTGGTTGGGTAATCAAGTCCTTTCATTCTTCTGACCTTGCGATTCAGGATCATTTCACCACGAATGACTTAAACTTTCCACCATCTGTCAATGGGACGGACTTCATGGATGTCCGACTGGCATTAAAAAAGTCCGAATGGTTAAGTGAGAAGTTGGAAAAGCCGGGATTAGCCAACTCCAAAACACTAAAGCTGTTGCGTGAAGGGAAGCTGAGTATTGATAAAATCAGCAACATTACTTACCATTTCCTTCAGCTTGAAGGATGGATTATGACCGTTGAGTATGTTAAACGGGAATCGAAAAATTCAGGATGGCTTATTGATCGGTTACAGCCAGCGACAGTTCAGGAAAAAGTAAAATATAAGAAAGAAGTTTTACACGATTAATTGTCAGAGTAAGTTATTTGTCTTACTTTGTGACTACCTGAACCTAATATGCGTATGCGATAAAATTTACTTTAGTCTGGTTGGCTTGTTGCTTTTGTCTATTGTGCGTCACCTTCTTTTGCAAAGAAATCGAGTCACTATTTCTTAAGAATTTTGTTCACAACTGTCTGGGAGGTTAGGGGATAATTCAAATTTCCTTTTCTCTGCTATGCGTATTATTTTTCTACTCGCCCTTTTGTTTTGCTTTCAAGCCCACAGCTCCTTCGCGCAAATACTGGTTCCAAAAGATATCGGTGCTACAACCCCGGTGGCATGGGGTGACTATGATAACGATGGGGATATGGATTTGCTGCAATTCAATGGTACAGCTCTGCGAATCTTGAAGAATAATCTGGTGGGCACCACAGCAACGTTTGTAGATGCCGGTATAAATCTCGTGAACTTTAACCCATCGCAGGCCGGGTGGATTGATCTTAATAACGATGGGTATCTTGATATCTACTATCTCGAAGCGGGAAGTCTGAAATTGTTTGTAAACCAGGGTGGAGTTTCCTTCACTCAAAAGACCCTTAATCTTAGTGGCGAAACACTGAACGCTATT
>JBGTEP010000035.1:0-20133 GCA_041747735.1 Chryseolinea sp. | reverse complement strand
ACACATTCTTCACTGTACTTTAGTATTCGTCTCAATATTTATGATGTCATCCTGCACCAACAAATCTGACAAAACCAATGAATCGCCGGAATCCGATTCTACATCAGCGAATGCGTCCATTAGCGAATCTCCTTTTGGTACTCTTCCGGATGGCACAGCGGTGTCGTTGTATACATTGAAAAACACATTGGGCACCGAAATGACTATTACCAACTACGGCGGAATTATCACTTCGTTAAAAACCGCAGATAAAGCAGGCGTTCTTGAAGATATTGTATTGGGATACGATTCCATTGATGGCTATATAAAAGCACCATCTTTTTTCGGAGCACTGGTTGGCCGTTATGGCAACCGTATCGCCAAAGGAAAATTTACACTGGATGGTACAATGTATACGCTGGCACAAAACAATGGCGAAAACCATCTTCACGGAGGTGTTAAGGGATTTGACAAAGTAGTATGGACCGCAGCGCCGTCGAATACTTCCGATGCAGCAATACTAAAGCTCACGTACCTAAGCAAAGACCTGGAGGAAGGATATCCGGGTAATTTACAGGTTGAAGTAACTTACAGTCTGACCAATGCCAATGAATTGAAAATTGATTATCAGGCAACGACCGATAAAAAAACTGTGGTTAACCTGACCAATCATAGTTATTTTAATCTATCAGGTAACACTAAAAGAGACATTCTCGGTCATACGTTATCGATCAATGCTTCGAAGTTCCTTCCGGTAGATAAGGGACTAATACCTACTGGTGAACTTAAGGATGTAAAGGGTACACCCTTTGATTTCACCACACCAACCGTTGTTGGTCTTCGGATTGATGATAAAGATCCGCAGATCGTCACCGGAAAAGGCTATGATCATTGCTGGGTATTTGACAAGAATGATGCAAGTCTCGCACTAGGTGCAACGTTATATGATTCCATCAGCGGCAGGTACATGGAAATGTATACCACCGAACCAGCAACACAGTTTTACTCCGGAAACTTCCTGGATGGTTCCATTACCGGAAAATTCAATACGGTGTATGCTAAGCGTATGGCCCTTTGCCTGGAAACGCAACACTATCCCGACTCCCCCAACCAACCTGCGTTTCCCTCGGTAGTTTTAAGTCCGGGAGAAGTATATAAAAGTCAAACGGTGTATACCTTTTCTGCAAAATAACAATCAGACATCAGTCGATTATTTAATCATATGCTTTTTTTACAGCGTAGTAAAAGCTAAACGAACTGCAGTCTCAATCTTATGACGACCTACTTCCGCCTGAGGAAATGTTCGGGTCAGATGTTATCGGTAAGCGATTTAATAAGCGCGACCTCCTCATCCTTATACGGCGTTCCATCTTTTCGGAAGATATCGTGAAACCAAAGCGATGGTTCTCGGCCATCTGGCAACGGTTCATCCCATGCATAGATCGTATTGGTTTTTCCAGATACCAATCCCCAGTTATAGGCAGCAACGTTTTCATTTTTCAGCATCGGCATAATACTGGAAAATAAACTGCTGCGGGACCGCGCCATGTATTCCGTGCAAATCAATGGCCGGCCATAGGTTCTTAAAGTATCAATCCATTCAAGATGGGTAGCTAGATCCATGTAGTTGTGATACGTGGTAACATCAGAATTAGCCAATTGATAATTGTTTAAATCAACAAGTTCTTTATTCCACACTCCAACAGAAAGCGGCTGCGAAGGATCTATTTCCCTGGCCCATTGAAATACTTTTTTCAATAACGGCATCGATTTATTTCCATAGCCACTATTGCCCGGTTCATTATAAAGGTCCCACAAGACAATACGTTTATCATCCGAAAAATGGGTCAACACATCTTTCACATACTTTTCCAGCGTAACGTTTAGTGTAGTGTCTTCATGAATAAGATCGCCTGGATCGCGCACCCAGCCTGAGTTGTGAACGCCTGGTTTTGGTTCAGGTTGTTTTCCGGACTGGTAGGTTGGATTCCAGCAATCATCAAAAAAAACAAACAGGGTAGAAATCTGATGCTTGTCGGCAATGTCCAGATACTGCGATACCCTTTTCTTAAATCCCTCCGGATCCAACTCCCAAGCTACATGATGAAGGTAAACACGCATCGAATTCATTCCAATGGATTCAGCCCAACCCAGTTCACGGTTGATCGTAGCGGTATCAAATGTTTCTGCCTGCCACATTTCCAATTGATTGATGGCAGTACTGGGAATAAAATTTGCACCGCGCAACCAATCCCGTTCAGTATACCACGCGTTGGCTTTCTCCTTGCTCCACACCTCTCGCACCACCACTGGTGCGGCAGTTTCTTCCTGCGATTTGGGTTTTTGGCAGGATAGAAATACGACACAAAATATTAACGGTATAAAGCTGATGACTTTGTTTTTCATAGATATCTGTTTGTCCAGTTGAAAAGTAAAAGGATAAGTGGCAAGTTAAATTTTATTGATCAGATTTCTTTGCGCTGAAATACCTTACGGCTTCATCTTTACCAGCGAAGTTTTATACAACTTCATATGTGTCTGATTTAGTTTTTCAACCGGCATCTTGATCACCTTTCGGTCATACGTCATCAAACCATTGGTCTCAATTTCGACGTCGGTGGTTTGGGTGTATACGGCCGCGGACAACCCCATTACTATCAGCGGTTCAAAACGATCAATGAAGGATTCATATTTTTCCAGAAGCTCTTCCTTATTCGGGAAGCTCTGATATCCCCAATTGTCTTTTGCCTGCCAGGTATGATCTTCCAACGGAAGCCCTAGTCCACCGAACTCACCCAGCACGATAATCCTGTCTTTACCATACATCTCCGGGTCCGGCATAACCGGTTCAGGATAGTTATGCAAGTCGATGATGTGACCGACCGGATGAAAATTTCCACCACTCGCTGTATTAACTAACCTCGATGGATCATAATCCATTGTCCACTGTACAATCTCTTCAGTTTTGAACTGTCCCCATGCCTCGTTGAACGGAACCCAAACTACAATGGAAGGAAAGTTGTACGTAGCGTCCATTATAGCTTTCCATTCAGTCTTAAAAATTTCTTCGGATTCGGGAGTGCGTTCCTTTGAAGTTCCTTTTCCCAGGATACCTGGCCGTGATTCCCATCGGTTGCCCATATCGCCACTCGGCATATCCTGCCATACCAGCATGCCCAATTTGTCGCAATGATAATACCAGCGGGCAGGTTCAACCTTAACATGTTTCCGGATCATGTTAAAGCCCATTGCTTTTGTTTTTTCGACATCGAATTTAAGCGCTTCATCGGTAGGTGCTGTATATAAACCATCGGGCCACCAACCCTGATCGAGCGGGCCGTACTGGAAAACAAACTCATTATTAAGCAGCATGCGCTGGATACCCTTATCGTCAGGCGACATTGAAATTTTGCGCATGGCAAAGTAACTTTTTACTTCATCTACGACCTTTCCTTTCCTCAATACAGCAACGCGCAGGTCATATAGGAAAGGTGCAGCGGGAGACCAAAGCTTGGGTGCTGGTATTTTGAGAGTAACCTCACTCCCATCAGATTGTTGTTCCGCAATCATCTTTGCACCATCCCATGCTGTGATTTTTAAACGATCGCCGGCTTGCAGATTAGCGATGTCCGTCTTTACATGAAGCGATTGTTGGTCAATATCAGGTGTTTGTTTTGTTGATGTAATATGAGTACCCGGAACTACCTCCAGCCATACCGTTTGCCAGATACCAGTTACCGGAGTGTACCAGATACTTCTCGGTTTAACGACCTGCTTTCCTCTTGGCTGAGGTCCCTCATCAGAAGGATCCCAGACACCGATGAGTATTTCCTGTTGACCCGGCTTGAGGTATCGGGTGATATCAATTGAGAAAGGATCATATCCTCCCTGATGATTTCCGGCAATCTGATTGTTTACATATACTTCACTTTGCCAATCCACGGCGCCAAAATGCAACAGGACCGTTTTGTTCTTGTAGGAAGAGGGAATGGTAATCATTCGTTTATACCAAAGCTTATTGTCGCCGCCAACGGTTTTACCAACGCCAGACAACGCAGACTCTACCGGAAAAGGAACCAGAATTTTGCCGTCAAAAGACCCCGACATGTCATCTTGCTTAGATCGAATAGAATAATCCCAAAGTCCGTTTAAGTTCTGCCAGTTTTCACGAACCATTTGTGGCCGTGGGTACTCCGGTAGCGGACTGGCAGGATTTACTTTTTCTGCCCACGGTGTAGTGATCTTACCCTCAACTATTTTCCAACCCGACGATTGCGCGATTAGATTATGGGAAGCAAAGATCAGAATGAATAGGTTGATGAATTTCATTTTTTTGTATTTGATAGAAAGATTAAAAGGCGGATGAATTTATGAAAGGGTGCTCAATGTTCGATATTCAATGTTCAATGTTCAATATTCAATATTCAATGTTCAATATTCAATGTTTAATGTTTAATGTTCACTATACGCTTTCGGTTCTGCAATGGTTAATCATTTCGCAATGGCAATATCGAAAATAAAACTTCTGTCTTGGCTGTGTACCTGTTGTTACAACACTGGCAAAGAAGGAAGTTTAGTTGAACATAACAGTGTTCTCTCTGGTAACAGACTATAGCCAGCTATTACTTCTCATCCAATCCAGGCAACGATCCATCCACCGATCAGGAGAAGTTGGGTTGATCAGACCAAAGCCGTGGCCTCCCTTGGGGTAAATGAATAGTTCAGCGAGAATGCCCTGTTTTTTTAATGCCTCATAAAATCGCAAGCTGTTTTCTACTTTCACAGCACCATCATCGCCGGCATGCGCCAGGAAAGCAGGTGGGGTTTCTTTTGTTACCTGCAACTCATTGGAGTAAAGCCTGATCATTTCAGCCGAAGGAGATTTTCCAATAAGATTTGTACGAGAGCCTGCATGCGTGAGGCTATCCGTAAAACTAATTACAGGATACAATAAGATCATAAAATCAGGGCGCACACTTATGTTTTCAGGATTATCAATCAACACTTTTTTAAAATGTGTACCCGCAGTTGATGCCAGATGTCCACCAGCAGAGAATCCTGCGATTCCGATTTTTGACGGATTGATGTTCCATTCTTTCGACCGTTGTCGTACAATCTTCATCGCCTGCTGTGCATCCTGAAGAGGTCCGATACTTTTGTCTTTCATGATCTTATCGCTGGGTAGCCTGTATTTCAAAACGAAGGCAGCTATACCATTTTTCTGAAGCAGCTCAGCAACATCAGTACCTTCATGCTTGAATGCGTTTATACCATATCCACCCCCCGGGCAAATTACCACCGCGGCTCCGGTTGCCTTTTCTTTTGGAGGAAGATAGACTGTAAGTGTAGGTCTTGAAATATTGGAAATCCTTACGATACCATCATCTTTAACACTTTCCTCATCCGGGCCAGGAATTTCATTAGGGATGGCATCTGCGTAAAGTTTTAAAATGGTTTGGGCTTCGCTTACATTAACCATGCAACTTAAAGTCATAAAGAACAAAACACTTTTCATAATTCGATCGGCACTGATTTATTTGAAAAGTACGAAATTGCGTTGACTCTTTTAATACAAAGATGCGTGAATGAGATGCTTATTTCTAACGAACGAGAAAATGTGTTCAAAGTGGCAGCCAATATCGCCTTCATGCCTGAAAGACAAATTAAGATAATAGTAGCCAGGGTTTTCATAATTGCTATCGTTAAGGGATTAGTTTGCATACAAAATATCAAATCGGCCATCCGTAACTTTTATAGTATCGCAGCCTGAAACCACGGTGGTAAATTCAAATAATCCTGAAATGATTAGATTGATTTGATCTAATTTTGTGATTTTCAGATGACCACTTAGTGTATCTTCATCGTCATAAAAACACACCTTAGAGGCTTGAGTCCAACTGAATTTAGCTTCATATTGAGGATCATTTGTTAAATCATAAGTCATTCCTTGAGAAAGACCACTTAATATAACAAAGGTTATCCCTTGATCTCTCTTGCTCTCATTAATACCTGCACTGATTTGCAATACACCACTTTGATAATCGGCAAGCGCATCTGTAGAGCTTCTTGTAACCCAAGCCTTGCCATTTACCAAACAACCAAAGGTGCTTTTACCTTCTTGGGTGGCAGGCGGAAGTTTTTCAAGTTCAGTTTTTGGATTGATGATGTCATCACAGCTTTCAAATCCGGTGAGAAGAATTAACATCACAACGTGAAAAAATCGTTTCATAATGAAGTACCATTTAAAACATAACGAAAAGAATAACTAAAGATAATAAAATTACGCTTTATTTGATGCTCTGGTAATAAAACCTGCCGCTTAGTCCAAAATCGTTTCCATTTGCGTTTTGTAAGCACCGGAAATTTGCGCGAAGCCTTTCATGCTTGAAAGACAAATTAAAATGATAGTGGAGAGATTTTTCATATTGCCATCGTTAAGAGGTTTTAGTTTGCATACAACAGATCGAAGCGGCCGTCTGTAACTTTAATGGTATCACACCCTGATGTGATTGTGATAAATTCAAACAAGCCAGAAATAATCAAATTTATCTGATCTAAACGTTTAATGGTAAGTTGGCCTGTTAATGTATCCTCACCTTCGTAAAAACAAATTCCAATAGGTAGCACCCAACTGAATTTTGCTTTACTTTTAGTATTATTTGTTAGATCATAGACTGTGCCCTGAGTCAACCCATTCACTACAATAAGATCAATATGTTGTTCTCTGTTTGTTTCATCAATGTCTGCACTTACTTGCAGCACTCCGCTCTGATAAAAAGATGAAGCATCAGTAGTTGTCCTCGTAACCCAAGCCTTGCCATTAACCAAACACCCAAAGGTGCTTTTACCTTCTTGAGTAGCAGGAGGGAGTTTTTCAAGCTCGGTCTTTGGATCGATGATATCATTACAACTTTCAAATCCGGTGAGAAGAACTAACACCACAATGTAAGAAAATCGTTTCATAATGTAGTATCACTAAACATAACAACTGCTATCGTTTAGAAATTTAGTTTGCATACAAAATATCAAATCTGCCGTCCGTAACTTTTATAGTATCGCAGCCGGAAACAAAAGTTGTAAAATAAAATACACCGGAAATAATTAACTTAGTCTGATCCAGTTTTGTGATTGTCAGATTTCCACTTAGTGTATTATTATCATCGTAAAAACACAGTCCCGTAGAATGCTTAGAGCTAAACTTAGCCTCATATTGGGGATCATTTGTTAAATCGTAAGATAAACCCTCACCGACTCCGCTTAAAACTGCCAAGATCATACCCTGTTGTCTTTCCCTCTCATGAATACCGGCACCTATTTGTAATGAGCCACTTTGATAATCGGCAAGTGCATCAGTAGAGCTGTTGGTTACCCAAGCCTTACCATTCACTAAACAGCCGAAGGTGCTTTTACCTTCTTGGGTAGCAGGCGGAAGTTTTTCTAGTTCGGTTTTTGGATCGATGATGTCATCACAACTTTCAAATCCGGTTAGAAGAACTAGCATCACAATGTAAAAAAATCGTCTCATAACGTAGTATCATTAAATATAACACAATCGCTATAACTAAAGATATTAGAATTACACATTATTAAGCTATAGTAACAAAACTACGTTTACCTGAAAAATTGTCTCCAATTACGTTTTGTATGCGCTTGAAATTTGGGCGAAACCTTTCATAATTGAAAGGCAGATTAAAATAATAGTAACCAGGTTTTGCATACTGCTATCGTTTAGAAGTTTAGTTTGCATACAAAATATCAAATCTGCCGTCGGTAACTTTTATAGTATCGCAGCCTGAAACAAAGGTTGTATAATCAAATACACCGGAAATAATTAACTTAGTCTGATCCAGTTTGGTGATCGTAAGATTGCCACTGATAGTATTATGGTCATCGTAGAAACACAGCCCAGTAGAAGGTCTGGAACTAAATTTAGCTTCATATTGGGGATCATTTGTTAAATCGTAGGATGAGCGTTCAACAACACCACTTAAAATAATTAAACTCATCCCCTGTGGTCCACTAATGGCATCTACGCCTGCACTTAATTGTAATAAACCGCTTTGGTAAAAAGCATACGTATCAGTAGAAGTTCGAGTCACCCAAGCTTGGCCATTTACCAAACACCCAAACGTATTTTTACCTTCCTGGGTAGCAGGTGGAAGTTTTTCGAGTTCAGTTTTTGGGTTGATGATGTCATCACAGCTTTCAAACCCTGTGAGAATGATAAACGTTACGATGTAGAAAAATCGTTTCACAACGTAATATAGTAGCCAGGTTTTTCATAATTGCTATCATTAAGGGATTAGTTTGCATACAACAAATCAAAGCGCCCGTCTGTAACTTTTATAGTGTCGCAGCCTGAAACAACAGTGGTAAATTCAAACAGGCCGGAGATTATCAAATTTGTTTGATCTAGTTTGGTTATAGTAAGTTGCCCTTCAAGAGTTTTACTACCATCATAAGCACAAGTTCCAGTGGATTTCCTCCAACTAAATACTGCTTCACATTTAGGGTTATTTGCCGGATAATATGAAAGACCTTCAGTAATTCCTCCCAAGACAGCCAGTGTTATTCCTTGTTTTCTTTCTGCCTCATCGATACCTGCACTTATTTGCAAGACGCCACTTTGATAAAATCCTCCAGCATCCGTAGTTGTTCTCACTACCCAAGCCTTTCCATTTACCAAGCACCCAAACGTACTATTACCTTCCTGGGTAGCGGGTGGCAATTTTTCGAGTTCAGTTTTCGGGTTGATGATGTCATCACAGCTTGCAAACCCCGTGAGAATGATAAACATTACGATGTAGAAAAATCGTTTCACAACGTAATATAGTAGCCAGGTTTTTCATAATTGCTATCGTTAAGGGATTAGTTTGCATACAACAGATCGAAGCGGCCGTCTGTAACATTTATGGTATCACAGCCTGAAACGAATGTTATAAATTCAAATAAACCTGATACAATTAAATTGGTTTGATCCAGTTTTGTAATGGTAAGATTTCCTCTTAGGGTATTGTTATCATCGTAAAAACACAGTCCTGTAGGGTGCTTAGCACTAAAGAGAGCTTCATATTGAGGATCATTTGATAAATCATAGGATTGTCCTTCAGCAACTCCGCTTAAAATTGCCAAGATCATACCTTGTCGTCTTTCTGTCTCATGAATGCCGGCACTGACTTGTAATAAGCCACTTTGATAAACTGCAAGCGCATCAGTAGAACTGTTAGTAACCCAAGCTTTACCATTTACCAAACAACCGAAGGTGCTCTTGCCTTGCTGCGTGGCAGGTGGAAGTTTTTCCAGCTCAGTCTTTGGTTCGATGATATCCTCACAACTTTCAAGTCCGGTGAGAAGTATAAACACTACAATGTAAATAAATCGCCTCATAACGTACACTCAATTCATGCTTGGGTAACAAAACTGCGTCTACCTGAAAAATTGTCTCCACTTACGTTTTTGTAAGCACTAAAAATTCGCGGGAAGCCTCCATGCTTTAAAGTCAAAATAAAATAATAGTGGCCAGATTTTTCATATTGCTATCGTTAAGGGGTTTTAGTTTGCATACAACAGATCAAAGCGGCCATCCGTAACTTTAATAGTATCACAGCCTGAAACCACGGTCGTAAATTCAAACAGCCCGGAAACAATCAAATTAACTTGATCCAATTTTGTGATTTTCAAATTTCCCCCCATTGCATGCTGACGCTCATAAAAGCATATTCCTGATGGATTTCTGGAACTAAATTCAACTTTATTCTTTATATCCCATGCTAAATCATATAAAGATCCCTCCTCTACACCGTTCGAAAAAACCAAGATCATCCCTTGTTGTCTATTTGTCTCATCTATGCCTGCACTTACTTGTAACAAGCCACTTTGATAAACTGCAAGTGCATCAGTGGAACTGTTAGTAACCCAAGCTTTGCCATTCACCAAACAACCGAAGGTGCTTTTACCTTCTTGGGTAGCAGGCGGAAGTTTTTCGAGTTCAGTCTTTGGGTTGATGATGTCATCACAGCTTTCAAACCCTGTGAAAAGAACTAACATCACAATGTAAGAAAATCGTTTCATAATGTAGTATCACTAAAACATAACACAAAGAAGCAATAACTAAAGATATTAGAATTACACATTATTAAACTATGGTAACAAACTGCGTTTACTTGGGAAATTGTCTCCACTTACGTTTTGTATGTGCTTGAAATTCGGGCGAAGCCTTCCATGCTTGAAAGGCAAATTAAAATAATAGTGGCTAGCCTTTTCATAATTGCTATCGATAGGGGTTTTAGTTTGCATATAACAAATCAAAGCGACCGTCTGTGATTTTAATCGTATCACATCCAGAAACAAAAGTTGTAAATTCGAATAGGCCGGAGATAATTAAATTTGTTTGATCTAATTTGGTAATTGTAAGTTGACCACTCAATGTGTTGCCACCCTCATAGGAGCACAGCTCTATTGGGAGTTGACCGCCAAATAAGGCCTCGCTTTTAGTGTTGTTAAATAAATCATATGAAAGACTTTGAGTTATTCCACCCAATACAGCTAATGTTATTCCTTGTTTTCTATTGGTCTCATTAATACCTGCACTGATTTGCAATACACCACTTTGATAATCGGCAAGCGCATCTGTAGAGCTTCTTGTAACCCAAGCCTTGCCATTTACCAAACATCCAAACGTACTTTTACCCGTTTGGGTAGCAGGTGGAAGTTTTTCGAGTTCAGTTTTCGGGTTGATGATGTCATCGCAGCTTGCAAACCCCGTGAGAATGATAAACGTTACGATGTAGAAAAATCGTTTCACAACGTAATATAGTAGCCAGGTTTTTCATAATTGCTATCGTTAAGGGATTAGTTTGCATACAATAAATCAAAGCGGCCGTCTGTAACCTTAATAGAATCACAGCCAGAGACTACAGTCGTAAATTCAAAAAGGCCGGAAACGATCAAATTAACTTGATCCAATTTTGTAATTTTCAGATGCCCGACCACTGCATTCTCACGCTCATAAAAGCATATACCCGATGGATTTCTGGAGCTGAATTCAACTAAATTCTTAACATCCGTTGCTAAATCATATAGAGATCCCTCAACAACACCGTTAGAAATAACCAAGATCATTCCTTGCGGTACACTATTAGCATCGACACCTGCACTTACCTGTAATAATCCGCTTTGGTAAAATGATAATGCATCAGTCGATGTCCTAGTAACCCAAGCCCTACCATTTACCAAACAACCAAACGTATTTTTACCTTCTTGGGTAGCAGGCGGAAGTTTTTCGAGTTCAGTCTTTGGGTTGATGATGTCATCACAGCTTTCAAACCCCGTGAGAAGAACTAACATCACAATGTGAAAAAATCGTTTCATTACTTAGCATCATTAAATAAAATCACAAAGGAGCAATAACTGAAGATATTAAAATTACAATTTATTCATCCTATGGTATCAAAACTGCGTTTATCACCGCTTGCTTTTTGTAAGCACTAAAATTTTGCACGAAGCATTCCATGCTTGAAAAACAAATTAAAATAATGTGCTCAGATTTTTCATAATTACTATCATTAGGATTAGTTCGCATACAAAAGATCAAAGCGGCCGTCTGTAACGTTTATAGTATCACATCCGGAAACAGCAGTCGTAAATTCAAACAATCCTGAAATGATTAGATTGACTTGATCTAATTTTGTGATTTTCAGATGACCACTTAGTGTATCTTCATCGTCATAAAAACACACCTTAGAGGCTTGAGTCCAACTGAATTTAGCTTCATATTGAGGATCATTTGTTAAATCATAAGTCATTCCTTGAGAGAGACCACTTAATATAACCAAGGTTATCCCTTGATCTCTATTGGTCTCATCAATACCTGCACTGATTTGCAATACACCACTCTGATAATCAGCAAGTGCATCGGTAGAACTTCTGGTTACCCAGGCCTTACCATTTACCAAACACCCGAAGGTACTCTTACCTTCTTGGGTAGCGGGTGGCAATTTTTCAAGTTCAGTTCTTGGGTTGATGATGTCATCACAGCCTTCAAACCCTGTTAGAAGAATAAACATCACAATGTGAAAAAATCGTTTCATAACGTATCAACATTAAAACATCCCCCCGAGAGTGCTAACTAAAGATAAAGAATTTTCTTTAGTTATCGGCTTCTTTCGCACGCTGGAATAGTTCGGTAGGTTTCGCTACCTTGCTGGACACTCAACTTTGATTGTAAACTACCCTTTTAAAAATACGCTTAATTAAAAAACGTTATTCAAAATTGCAGAACTTCCTACATGGAAATAATCAGAACAAACTCCCTCACAAAATATTTCGGAACCACTCCTGCATCGGACAACATTTCCATTCATATTAAGGACGGGGAAATTTATGGTTTTCTCGGACTAAATGGTGCTGGAAAAACAACCTTGATCCGGATGTTGCTAGGTATGGTAAAGCCCGATAACGGCAACATCACTTTATTTGGCAAGCAACTTACACCACAATTTGATCAATGGAACGACATCGGATACCTGGTAGAAACACCGCATTCTTATCCCAACCTTTCTGTATCAGAAAACCTGAAGGTTTATTACAAGCTACGTCAATTAACCTACCCGACTTTAATTGAAGACATAATTGAAAAATTGAAACTCACCAGGTATAAGGATAAAAAAGCGAAAGTTTTATCCTTAGGAAATCAACAGCGCCTGGGTTTAGCAAAAGCATTAATGCACAAACCAAAACTTTTAATACTTGACGAGCCAATCAACGGGCTAGACCCCGAAGGAATTGTAGAAGTACGAGAATTACTCAAAGATCTAGCGAGCAAGGGTTCAACAATTTTTCTTTCCAGCCATATACTTGGTGAAATTTCCAAAGTCGCTAATCGCATCGGCATTATTCACGAAGGGAGATTAATAAAAGAATTAACCACAAAAGAATTGACCAATCAACTTATCAAAAAACTGTTAGTGAATACCACTGACAATGTTAAAGCAGTGCAGCATTTGTTAAGTTCAAATCACCAGGCCGTCCTGACAGACAACCATGAAATAGAAGTGACCAATAAGGAGGCAATTGCAAACCCTGAAAACATATCAAAATTACTAGTCGAGAAAAATCTACCACCAAAACAAGTGTATCTGTTTACTGAAGATCTGGAAATGTATTTTTTACGAACCATTAGAAACAAAGCTCAATGAAACAACAGATACAGGCGTTACAGGCTGAGCTTATCAAAAACAAATATTCAAACGTTCTTTGGTCAACCTTCATTGCATTTGGTTTGGCACCACTCATGGGTGGTGTATTTATCCTGATCGTTCAAGACCCGGAGGCACTGGCTAAAGCTGGAACGCTTGCCGCAAAAACTCAAGCTATGAACTTTGAAAGCAATTGGGAATCATACCTCAGCATCATGACGCAAGCTGTTGGTGTTGGTGGTGTATTAGTCTTTGGCTTTGTAGCAAGCTGGATTTTCGGACGGGAGTATTCAGAAGGAACAGCAAAGGACTTGCTTTCGCTTCCGACTTCACGAACAAAAATAGTGAATGCCAAATTTCTGGTGTATATAATCTGGTGTTCTGCGCTTGCTGTTTCTAACCTTCTGATAAGTCTGCTAATCGGCACCATTTTACAACTCCCATCAATTGAAACGGCTATTCTCTTACCTTATCTCACTTCCTATTTTATCACAACATTTCTAACGATCTTAATCGGTGTACCCATCGCCTTTTTTGCAATTTGGGGGAAGGGCTATCTCGCCCCGTTAGGTTTTGTTGCCTTGACTCTTGTATTTGCCCAGATCATAGCAGCCACTGGTTACGGTTCATATTTCCCCTGGTCAATTCCTGCACTTTATAGCGGAGCAGGTGGCGAGCATAAAATATTGCTTGACAGTTACAGCTACTTAATTTTAATCCTGACTTGTATAGTCGGCTATCTGGCAACAGTAACGTATTGGAAAACATCAGACCAGACGGAATGAAACGAACATTCAAAGTGGTTATTGGATATTAAATGTTGAAGTTAATGCGCTTTGGTTTATTGACCACTACTACTATTCATTTCTTAGCGACTTTGCAGGATCGGTATTGGCAGCTTTTAGTGACTCATAACTGATGGTCAACAAGGCGATAGTCAGGGCACTTAGTCCTGCATAGATAAACGGTGTGATGCTCAATGGTGTCTTATATTCAAAACCCCGAAGCCATTCTTGCATCGCATACCAGGATAACGGTATGGCTATCACGAAAGCCACCAACACAAGCTTTACAAACTCTCTCGACATCAAACCCCAAATTTGAGTAACACTCGCACCCATTACCTTACGAACGCCGATCTCTTTTATGCGTCGCTCTGCCATGAACGAAGACAATCCATAAAGTCCCATACAGCAGATAATCGTCGCGATCACCGAGAAATAGGTAATGATCTTTGAAACACGTCGATCCTGGTTATACTGGTTCTGTAAGTTGTCTTCCAGAAAAGAATATTCAAACGGCGCATCCGACACATGTCTTCTCCAGATGGTCTCAATTTCCGCAACTGTTTCAGAAAAATCAGAAGAGTTGACACTTGCAATCATGTAATTGTATCGGTTCGCACTATCATATACCTCAAACATCACCGGGAAGATTGGATCCTTCAGGGAGGTTTGGTTGTAGTCTTCCATAACACCAATCACGTGGAATTCGTATTGTTGCCCTTGCCAATCGAAGTAGAGCTGTTGCCCGACGATATCGTTTGGGTCAACATTAAATCTACTTGCTGAAGCGCGATTGATGATGATTTGCCCTTGAGATTCTGCTTGACGGTTTTCTGTGAAGGCGCGCCCGGCAATTAACTTTATTCCCAGCAGTTCCATGTATCCTGCGTCTATACGATTCCGGCGATTAAGAACAGCATTCTCCATACTTCCCCCTCTCATGTAGAATGATGCATCGCCAAAAATTCGTGAACCGGGTGGATAGTCTGTAGCTGACACGGCTTTGGCAGAATTCATTTGTTCAATCTCAGTCTTTAACGATGAATACTTTCCTTTTGCTTCAGCCGTCCGCAACGGCATGATGATCTTGGCTTCAGGATCAAATCCCAGATCTTTTTCTTTCATAAATGAAAGCTGTTTGGAAATCACGAACATTCCACATACGAGCACTATCGCTACCACAAACTGAAAGATCACCAGCCCCTGCCGCAGGTTTCCCGACGCATTACCCAAAACAAATTTCCCTTTCAATGTCTCAGAAGGTTTGAACGACGACATATAAAAAGCAGGATAGCTGCCTGCAATAACCGAAGTTACAATGGTTAGTATCAGTAACGCAATGCCGAAATACAAAATATTATCCTGATCAAGGGTAAGATGTTTTCCCGAAAGTTCGTTGAAGGTCGGCAGAGCGGCTTGTACCAGCACAGTGCTGATAAGGATCGCGATAAAAACAATGACCATTGCCTCGCCAAGAATTTGACGAATGAGACTGCTTCGAAATGCCCCCAATGCTTTTCTGATGCCCATCTCTGAGGCTCTCCTGGCTGCTTTGGCCGTGGAAAGGTTCATGAAGTTAACACATGCCAGTAACAGGATAAATGCAGCAATAGAAACAATAACATAGATATACGTTATACGTTGAGTCTTGTCCACCTGAGACTTCAGATAAATGTCTTTCACTGGTTCAAGAAATAAGGTCTTGCTTAAGCCCAACGCCTTCATATCTTCCGAACCATACTTCACTAACACTTCATTTATTTTATGATCTACAGCGGCTTTTGAATGACCTGGTACAAGCTTAAGATACGCCTGAACAAAATTTTGTCCAGCCCACTCGTCAACGGCATTTGGGTTCGTACGTATAAATTCGCCAAACCCTTCACTCATCATAGAAGTAATAAAACTTGCGTTTAGAAAGCTCTTATTATGTTTGTATACACCTGTTATCGTATAGTTAACCGGCGCACCACCCTGACTGATCAAAATGTTTTTGTTTAATGCCGATTCGTTGCCAAAAAGCTTAACCGAAAGAGATTCTGAAATAACAACGGTGTTCGCGTCCGTAAGTGCTTTCTTAGGATTGCCTTCCGTAAATTCGTAAGTAAGCACTTCAAAAAGACTGGAGTCAGCTATATAAGCATCTGCCTCATAGAATTTGTTATCCTGATATTGGATAAGGTTTTCATCATTAAACGTAGCAATGACGCGTGCAGCCGCCTCGATTTCCGGAAGCTCATCCTTTAACGTCATGGCTATTGGTGGAGACACCGAGCCAAGCTTGTCAAAACCCGGGAAATCGCCGTCAAACTGGGTGTCTATGCGGTACAGATCATTCAATCTCTGATGATGTCCGTCGTAGCTGAATTCATCATGTACATATAGTGAGAGCAAAAGGCAACAGGCAACACCCAGGGAAAGGCCAAAGATATTTATGAATGAAAAAACCTTGGTGCGGATAATCGTACGGAAGGCAATCTTAAAGTAATTTTTAAGCATGCGGTTGAATTTGCATCAAGTCTTCAAAATTGATGCCACCGGTCAGAATCAACCAGATCGGCATTATGTCCGACCAAGTGAAACATTAATGAACGGTTGATGTTCGTGTGCGGACAGATCAAGATAAATCAACTTGTTTAATATTACACCTGGGAATCAAGCAAAACCCACCCCCAAATAAATCTCTACATACTAGAATATAAAGGTCCTATCTAGTAATGTAAGTATCCGTTATTACCGACGCTATCTCCTATTTTGCCAGCTTCGATTGCCGCGCACGTTCAGAGCAAAAATTTAATCGTATTAAACCATAAACGGGCGTTACGGGTTATAAATGCAGACGGTTAAAAAAAATGGATAACGTACGGTTCTGGTAGAATATTAAGTCTTGATAAACCACCGTTTTTAAAATAACTTTGGACTAAAATTCCACTTACGATATGAAAACAGTAGACATAAACAGCGCCATAGTTGACGGCTATATTCGATTACTAGACAATCTTAGTCCCAGTAATAAACTTGACTTGATTTCAAAGCTAACTCTTTCTGTAAAATCGGATATTACTGAAAAGAAAAAGTCATTTTATAAAGCATTTGGTGCATGGGACTCAAGCCAAAACGCCGAAGAAATAATAAGAGAACTCCGGAATAGCAGAAATTTTAATAGACAAATTGAAAAGCTTTGAAAAAATACCTATTAGACACCAATATTTGCATCTTTTACATAAAGGGAAAATTCGACCTTAAAACGAAATTCGAAAAAGCCAACCCTGATAACTGTTTTATTTCTGAGATAACTCTTGCATAGTTGATGTTCGGAGTCGAAAACAGCGAGAAAAAAGAAAAGAATAAAAAAGCCCTGGATGACTTTCTTTCAGGATTAACGATCATTCCAATCTTTCATTCACTTGGACAGTATGCTAAAGAAAAAGCGAGATTAAGAAAACTTGGTACCACTATAGATGATTTTGACTTGCTAATCGGAGCAACATCCGTTTCTCATAACTTGGTAATGGTGACAAATAACACCGACCATTTCAAAAGTATCAAAGGAATCACACTAGAAGACTGGACCAAGTGAAAAACCGATACGCCACAGACTCGAATTACTTAGACCACAGGATATAATTTGATGAAAAAAAACCTCACGTGTTTTAACTACCGTTATGGTACCACGCGGTTTGTTGTAAACACCAATTAAATCTTCGATCTCTTTCCATTCGTAAGCTTCCTTTCCAGGAATAGCTGAAAGTCACCCGGGCTTCTATTTAAACTGTTTAAATTCTTTACAAGGAGCATCAACCCACAATGGGTATACAACAGTTTACTTGGTTGGTTTGTCACCCAGCATTTGATCAAGTTGCTAGCAACAATAACCTGTTGTTACACTATCTCCAAATGTTTTTATATTAGCGTCATGAACAATAAATCGACCCGAAGAGATTTTATTAAAAGTGCCGGACTCGGTCTCGCGACTGTTGGTATTTCTCCTGCCCCCTGGAATGATTTCAACAACGTAGAACAACTAAAAAGGAAAAAGGTTGAAATGGCCATCGCTACGATCACGTGCGATGGTTTCGGTGACATGAACTTTGAACGTGCTTTCGAGGTAATTCCGCAGTTACCTTTTAAGAACGTTGAGTTCAATTGCTGGTATGCCCGCAACCTTACGCCTCAGGGTATCAACAGCATTCGGGAGCGCTGTAAAAAACATGATCTTACACCTGTCTGTATTCAGGGCAGCTCGTTCGGTGCGGCCGGTAACATAATCAAAGACGTTACACACAAACTCTGGAACATGGAAGCAGCACGACAGCTTGGCTGCCGGCGCGTAAAATTCACAGGCGCTGGACGCGGAAATGACGGAGGGCTGGACGCTGTTATTGCCGTATTGAAAGAGCTTGTTCCAGCAGCTGAAGAAATGGATATGCTTATACTCGTGGAAAACCACGCTAACAACAATCTGGAAAACATCGAAGATTACGACCGTGTGTTCAACGCCATCCCGTCAAAACACGTAGGCATGTGCATGGATAACGCGCACTTTGATGGTGCTAATGTTGATCTGATGCAAGTTGTCGATCGGTTCCACGAAAGAATCCTACACATTGACCTGAAGGAAACAGAGCGTAAAGGAATTCACAAAGTTGTTCGCTTTGGCGAAGGTGTTACAAATAACGTCAGCGTTATTGAACGAATGCTCAGTCATGGATATGAGGGTTATCTCCTCGTTGAGATGGCACCTCCAATCGACCCAAAAACACTTCACGCCGACCTTACAAATGCATACCAGCTTTTCTCAAAGTATGAGCGCTGATATCACGAACAGTCTACACGCTGTAAGCTGCCGGAAATCCAGGCTGCGTTTTCACACTCTTTTGCTCGCAGGCGCATGCATACTCTTAAACGCATGTAACACGAAGGTGACGGAACAGAACAATGAAGCACATCCACGGGTTTTAGACCAGCGTCTGAAGCTGACTTTATTTGCCGAACACCCCGACATTGTTACTCCCATTGGAATTGCAGTAGACCGGTCGGGGTTGGTTTATGTTCTGGAATCTCATACACACATTCCACCAAAAGATTACGATGGACCAGACACCGACCTTATAAGAATCTTTTCCGATTTGGATGGCGATGGCGTGCCTGAAAAAAACGTTGTATTCGCCGAAGGTTTTGAAGAAGGAGTTAATATCGCCTTCTCCCCGGAGGGAAATCTATATGTAGTGACATCACGGGCAGTCTATGCGCTGTTTGATCATGACGGCGATCTTCGTGCAGATGAAAAAAAAGAGATTCTGGTACTCGATGAACCAAAGAAGGTGTATGCCCACTCGGCATTATTGGGGGTAACTTTTTCAGCAAATGGATGGATGTACATCTCCCGCGGCAATACAGGTAGTGCCTTTTGGAAAATAAACGGAACTGATGGCTCAAGCCTTTCAGGATATGGCGACGGAGGAAACATTATGAGAGCCAGACCAGATGGTTCAAAACTTGAAGAAGTAGCCACAGGATTCTGGAATCCGGTCGACTTAAAGTTCAATGCTGATGGACAACTGTTCACTGCAGATAATGACCCCGACAGTCGTGGACCTAACCGTCTGGTGCATGTAGTACCTGGCGGAGATTATGGGTACAAGTCGCTTTACGGCGGAAGCGGAATTCATCCATACCTCGCCTGGAATGGCGAGCTTCCAGGAAAGCTTCCCTTCGCCGCTGCATTAGGAGAAGCTCCTTCCGGACTGCTCGACGCCGCGCTCACTTCCCTTCCATTTGATCACGACAACGTGATGCTTGCCACCATTTGGGAGGAGAGCAGAATCGTTCGAATCGATCTTAACCCTGATGGAAAAACCGTGAAAGGTAATGCGACCGTTATTATTGAAGGTGGAGAAGAATTCCGTCCCGTTGCATTTGCCTCTGGTCCAAAAGGCGAGGTCTACCTAACGGATTGGGTATTGCGGAAGTATCCCAACCACGGCAAAGGAAGAATCTGGAAAATATCTCCGGTTACAGAGAAAGAAGGATGGGATGCCACATCGATTAAAAAGGGAATTCACAAAACCAAAACCGGACCATCCGAGGAAGATTTCATGAAGGGATTGACTTCAGAAGATCCATTCGAGCGCCATGCCGCAGTAATGGGTTTAGGTGAGTCGGCTAATGAG
>JBGTEP010000034.1:0-7664 GCA_041747735.1 Chryseolinea sp. | reverse complement strand
CTTTGATGGTCTAAACCTTCAAAAGGGTAATCCATCAGCAATACGTGTGGTATTTCTTTTGCAATGCCTTTTAAGAACAGGACCTTCTTCAATTGACCATCGGATAATTTTACTACCTCAATATCCAAAAGGGGTTCTATAGAAAGTGATTTCGGGATGTTTAAATTTTTCAGACTTGTCAGTCCACTACCGAGTATTTCCCATACTTTCAGTGACTTCTCATCCCCGATTCCGTAATACCGCTGTTGATAATAAAATTCATCCTGACGCAACAACGAATGTATTGCGTGGGTCGGGATATAGTGGATCTTTCGTTTTCTATCAGCATACCGGTCATCCCAGGTATCGCCGGAGATAAAATCAAAGCGTAACTCTCCTTTTGAAAGGTGTGTAACACCAGCGATCATTTCCAGTAGTATAGTCTTACCACTTCCATTTAATCCTGTTATAACGCAATGCTCATCGGACGCAATGTGCAGGTTAAAATCCGAAAACAGTTTTACACCGGCTTTAACAACATGCGCATTTATAATTTCAATCACAAGTAGCGCGATTCATCTGCATGAATATATCTCTTATCTCCAGATACCAGAAAAAACTTAAAGGGAGTCCACCTAAAAAATCATCATTCATGTAAAACTACAACCCCGAATTGCTGACAAACGCAATTGACTTGCTATCGGGCGACCAGGAGGGTACATTGATGGTGCCCTGTCCACCATATAAGTAAGCGATTACTTTCGGTGCTCCTCCGGCAACGGGCATAAGGCTTAATGTGACTCGCTTATACTTCGGATGATCATTAACTGGTATGTCAGGCGGAAAAGATAGAAATACTATCCATTTACCATCGGGTGAAATATGCGGGAACCAGTCATTATTAGCATCAAAAGTAAGCTGTTCTTTCCCGGATCCATCGGGCTTCATACGCCAGATCTGCATCGTCCCCGACTGATTACTGTTGTAATAGATATGCTTTCCGTCCGGGGAGTACTCTGGCCCATCAGCATGAGTTCCATCGTTATTCGTTAATCTGGTTTCAGCTCCACCATTAATTGAAATCCTGTAGATATCATAAAACTTGCCCTCGCGTTGGGCCGTGTAGACAACCTCCTTGTTATTGGGAGACCATCCATGCCAGTACGATGGAGTTTTTTCCGTTACAATTTTTGGGGTACCTCCTTCGATCGGAACCGAATAAATTGTTGATCCACCCCCAGGCAACCCGTCGCGATGATGACTAATGGCCAACGTTTTACCATCAAAGGAAATACCGTGATCATTGTTATTACGATTTGCAAAGCCTGTATTAATCTTTTCCAGTGTTCCACCCGTTACCGGTATTTTGTACAACGACCCGCCCTTATTGACAATCAACGTTTTACCATCGGGTGACCAGTTGGGTGCCTCGAAACCCTGGGTCTCTTCATGAATAACTTTGCGTTTACCGTTGAACACATTCAATATCTCAAGGCGAGTCGCGATAAATGCCCCGCGCGAGTTGTAATCTTCCGGCACCGGCTGATCAATCCGTACGTTCCAGACTCTGGCTTGTTCCACTGCGTCCTCGTTGTGCGAGCCGATGAATAAGCCTGCCAATACTTCAACCGGCATATAGTCCATGGTTACTGAACCAATGGTCTGCAAAGGTTCGCCAGGATGTGCTGCGCGCATGATAATTTCCTGCCCCCGACGTTCAACCTGAACGGTACTATAGTTTTTCTTTGGAGCGAATATTTCATCCTCGGGATCTCTCATAAATGCACCTTTCAACCGCCTCCATTGTAATACGGTAAGTCCGTCACCATGCGCCACGGCACTCACATGAGCTGCATTCTCATCTTTTGTCTCGCGAACCATCCATCCGATTTTTCGGTGAGGATCGACACCAACACCGATGAATTCAAAGTCTGCCGTGAGAATGAAATTTCCTTTCAATTTTTTATAAGCAAAATGAAATTCATCCCTTGCAAACCAGATATTATACCCCGCTCCTTTCATAATATAGGTTTGTGAATTGACATCATATTCTGTTGCACCGGGTTTCTTAGGATTTCCCACATCAATATTATCCTGAAAAATACCAACCGGCTTTTCCTGAGCAAGAGCCGCCATGGAGAGCAGCGAGTAAAGAGTTAGAAAGAGTAATTTCATTCTTGGTGTAGTTAAGGACTGTTAGTTCATGGTTTGTAAGCCCGCGAAAAAGAATTCAGACTGACGACATAAAATATTAGATTGAAGCTCATTCTTTTTTCTTACTTTATTGCTATAATTTTTACCGGAGGTGAAAAAAATGTAATGATGAAACTATACCCATGGCATTTCTTTAATCAACCCTCTCGTCGATTAAAGTATGCGTAGATTATTTCGTTACCTTTTGTATAGACCAATTCTTTGGATGGTATCGAAATTTGATTCGGCGCCAAATCGAGAACGTATTTTTGAAGCTTTGACGAACCTTAAAAATGCTATCCAAACCTCTCCTGGAAAGAAAGGGTTTATAATTCCACTTGATACAAGAGCCGGACGCTTCATAATTTTTTCCGACCAACACAGAGGAGCCAAAAATGGTGCAGACGACTTTATGCTCGCTGAGCCCAACTACCTTAAAGCCCTGGAGTATTACAATAAAGTAGGATTTCATCTGATTTGTTTAGGTGATTCAGAGGAGTTGTGGGAGAATACCCTTGTTCAGGTAAAAAAGCACAACAAACCTTCTTTCGAAGCCGAAAAGAAATTTGCGATAAGGAACGCCTTTACTAAAATCTTTGGGAACCATGACCTTGACTGGGAAATTAATCCTATGACGGCGAAGGAGATGAAAGAAATATATTCTACACCAGTATCTGTTTTGGAAGGGGTAATCCTGGAAGCACACATGGGTGATAAAATAATAACCATCCTGTGTACCCACGGTCATCAGGGGGATGCTCAGAGTGACGGAAATTTCTTTAGTAAATTTTTTGTATCCTTTGTATGGGCTCGGGTACAGGCTTTTCTTAGAATTAACCCGAATACACCTGCTCACAATACAACACTTAAAAGTGAACACAACACGATAATGTATGAGTGGTCCTCGCGGCAAAAGGATCTGCTACTCATAACGGGACACACCCATCAACCAGTTTTCGAATCACTCACACGATTTGAAAGATTACAGCGCGAAGAAGAAATTTCCAGGCATAAAAATACTTCCCTCGTGTCGTATGAAAATATTAAACCGACTTACTTTAATACAGGGTGCTGCTGCTTTGATGACGGTGACATTTCAGGAATTGAAATCATTGATGGTTTTCTTAAACTTGTAAAGTGGCAATCCTCTAACGGAGAATCCATACGCACAGAACTTGAATCTGTTAAATTGGAAGATCTGTTTAAACGATTGAATGGGTAGCGCCATTTAACGTTAGGGATACAGTGAAAACTGTTTAGTCGATGTGTTCATTAGATATTATGCGACGCGGGTCTCGAACAGTTCCGTTTCTAACATGTCGCATTTGCCCCCTTATTTGTCGTTTTGTACCGTTTTACTGATCATCTTGAAGGCGTAATTTTATTAAGAAATTATACCGTTAAAATCTGATTTATGATCGAAATTATAACCCTCGTAAATGATATCGAAATTTTTTACCAAACCGCAGATTCTTTTCCCGAAGGGATTTTGGCTGCTCATAAAAAACTACACAGTGTTATACCCTTTCTGCACGAAAGAAATTATTTTGGAATTTCCCGTCCGGAAAATGGTCGTGTTGTTTATAAAGCCTGTGCTGAAGTTTTGGATGTTGCAGAAAAGGAAAAATATCAATTAAATACACTTGTACTAAAGAAGGGAAAATACATTTCGACACTAGTTCATAATTTCAAAAAAAAACCGGAAAGCATTGGTTTAGCATTTCAAAAATTGCTTTCAAATCCTAATCTCGATCCCATTGGCTATTGTGTTGAATGGTATATGAATGACGATGAAACGGTCAAATGTTTGGTGCGCCTGAAGGATTAATTTAAGTCTTGTTGAGTCGGAATAAATTCTAAATTTGAGTTGATTATTTCAGAAAATAGAATTGGATGTTGGCGAAGAAAAACTTTGAAATGGACAACTCGCTCATGAGTTGTTTGGAATAAGTTGACCAGAGCATTAGTAGATATTAGAAATTTAATTGTGTACCTTTGAACTTTAGTCCTCCGAATTTCTCTAAAAACGCACTTTCAGTGCCAGAATAACCAAGAGGCGCATAAAATAACAGCTTACAAGCCTCTTGTATCATTAAAAATTACAAATGTCATTCGAAAAATTAAACCTCATTGAGCCCGTATTGCGGGCTTTGAAATCTGAAGGCTATACAACGCCTACACCCATCCAGGAACAAGCTATACCAGTATTACTCGAAAGAGGAGACTTACTCGGTTGTGCACAAACCGGCACCGGTAAGACTGCAGCTTTTGCCATTCCAATATTGCAGTTACTGCACCAGGACGAACTCTTCGTTAAAGGCCCTGAAGGAATCAAGGCGTTGATCTTAACTCCAACGCGTGAACTTGCTATTCAAATCGACGAAAGCTTTGCGGCTTACGGAAAGCATTTGAAGTTGCGCCACGCTGTGATCTATGGAGGTGTTTCTCAACGTTCACAAACAGATAAGTTACGCGCTGGTGTTGATATTTTAATCGCAACACCAGGACGCTTGCTTGACCTTATGGACCAGCGGTTCGTTAAATTGCAAAACCTGAAGATGCTCGTTTTAGATGAAGCCGACCGGATGCTTGATATGGGGTTCATTCACGACGTAAAGAAAATCATCTCTCGCATACCTGCAAAAAGGCAAACCATTTTCTTTTCTGCCACCATGCCACCGGAAATTTCCAAACTGGCAAATACAATATTAACCAATCCGAAAAGGGTTGAAGTTACGCCGGTTTCATCTACAGCAAATACTATTCAGCAAGCGGTTTATTTTGTTGAAAAGAAGGATAAGAAAAAATTATTGTTGCACCTACTTCAGGACAAGTCCATTGCAACGGCACTGGTATTTGCCCGTACCAAGCACGGCGCTGATAAGGTAGCCAAAGATTTGGTTCAAGCCGGTATCCGCGCAGAAGCTATCCATGGAAATAAATCGCAGGGAGCACGCCAACGCGCTTTGAGTAACTTCAAGTCGCAGCACACACGTGTGCTGGTGGCGACAGATATTGCAGCCAGGGGTATCGATGTTGATGACCTTTCACATGTAATAAACTACGAGTTACCCAATGTTCCGGAAACTTATGTACACCGAATCGGCCGTACAGGTCGCGCTGGTGCCAGTGGAATTTCCCTTTCATTCTGCGATGAAGAAGAGAAGGCATACTTGAACGACATCCATAAGCTTATTAAAAAGACAATTCCTGTTATAGAAGATCATCCCTATCACATGACGCATGTGGGTATGCCAAGACCTAAACCACAGCAACGTCAACCTCAAGGCCAGTCCAGAAGACCGGGAGGCAACAGTTCTTTTCGTCCCTCACAGACATCGCCGAAGCGGTGGGGTGGTGAACGCAGAGCCAGGAAGGATTAACTTTCTTTAAAAAATAGCAACTTCGTGACGTTGATCGAGCTATAAAAGTTAGCTCATCGACGTCACGATTTCATTTTCATTGAATCCGAATGCCGGTAATTGGCCATATGAAAAAAGGCTTGATTACGGACGTCAATTTCGGGGTCGCCAGAATTATTTGATCTCTTTGGCTAGTTGATCTAACGTTATCATCTTATCCTTTTCAGGATCCCATAATTTTATCTGAAAACATCTTATGATTTCTGAAAGACTCCATGATGTAGTGGGAGCATTATCCAACTCAGGGATATTGCGTTTTGCTTCTATCAGCCGATAAAAGGGGATGCGTGAGTTAATATGATGGACATGATGGTACCCAATATTCGCCGTTACCCAATGCATGATCGGATTCATATCCATAAAACTTGTCGACAGCAGCGCAGCATCAACGTAAGTCCAGTCTTGATTTTCACGAAATTTAGCACTGGGAAAATTGTGCTGGCAATAGAAAAGATACGATCCTATACCGAAAGAAATGAAAAAAGGGAAAAACCAGCTCAGGAAAAAAGTGAGAGTTCCGAACCAGTACCACATGAAAGCTCCTGCAGCTACGTGGAAAAGTAAGGCGAACAGTGAATCCACATGCCTCGACGGACTCTGAACAAACGACTTCAAATTAAGCCAATAAATAAACAGTGTAAAGTAGGCGAAAATTACGGTGAGTGGATGACGGTTGATAAGATATAGACGTTGTTCACCCTTATTTAAGCTGAGAAATCGAATTTTACTTATTGTAGGATAAGAACCAATACCAGCTACTGTTAACTTCGAATTGTTATTGTGATGATGTTCATGCGACCGATTCCAGATTGTTTCGGGAGCGAGTAAGTAAATACCAATAGCGCGCATCAACAACAAAGCTAAGCCTGAATTTTGCAGTATAGCACGATGCTGAAAGTCATGATAGATGACGAACAACCGGACGTAGATAAGTCCACAACTGATACTACTTACTATTTGAAGCGGAAGTGGAATGGTAGCAATAGTCCCGATAAAAAAAACGATGGCAAGGCTTACGGTGACCATAACTTCGAGCCAACTCCGCAGACGGTTTTCTCCAGTAAACTGCTTGCTTGCGATTAATATTTCTTTACCGGATCTCATAAGGCAGGCGTGGCTGTGGGTACGAACCGTAAAGGTAAGGAAAACAAACTACTTCGCTTCTACCAACGAACGCTTGTGTTTCCATCTTCGATGTGACCAGAGCCAGATAACAGGATCAAGCATGATTTCCTTTTCCAGGCGACTCATAAAACGCTCGGAAATTTCATGTTCATTGGTATCCTTTGGGTCAGAAAATAATAATTCAGGATGTACCTCATAATACCCTCGGCGAATCCGCTTGATATTCATGTATACCACAGGGTAATTAAACTTAACCGCTAACTTTTCGGGACCTGTAAATACCGGCGTATCCTGTTGCAAGAATGTTGTCCAGTATGCATTCTGAGGTGTAGCCGTCTGATCAGCGATGAAAGCCGTTGCTGTAACCTGCTTTCTGTTGGCAACCATATCGCGCAGCGTAAGATTAACCGGAGTGATTTTCGTTCCAAACCTCGTGCGCATGCTGCACATCATTCTCTCGAAATAGGCGTTCGAAAGTGGTCTATAAATCACAACCAACTGATAGTTCGTGTTCAACGTAAAGCTTGGTCCGGCCCATTCCCAGTTACCATAGTGGCCCATAACAATAATAAAACTCTTTTGTTCCTGATAAAGTTGGTTCAACCAGTCCGTACTATGAAAAACGCAATGCTCTTTTGATTCATCAGCCGACATGTTAAGTGTTTTCAGTACTTCGAGAATGAGGTCACACAGGTATCGATAATAAGCGCTGCAGATCGATTGAATTTCGGACTCACTTTTTTCCGGAAAAGAGTTTCGGAGATTATCGAGAACAACTTTTTTACGATAACCGCTCAATACCAATATGTGATATAATATATCTGATATTCGGTACAGAACACTAAAAGGCAACCGCGATACCAGAAAAACGAAAGGATAGACCAAATAAAAAACGACAGCGTGCATTTAAAAAAAATTGGGAATGAAAACGGAATTACATCGATA
>JBGTEP010000033.1:0-44703 GCA_041747735.1 Chryseolinea sp. | reverse complement strand
TAACCGAAACGAAGGTGTCTTGAATATGGATGCTTCGGTTAATACAACCTTCTATCTAGAAACGGTAGTGACAACAGACCCATTTTTAGGATGTAATAATACACCAAGGTTACTTGTTCCTCCGATTGACCTTGCCTGCTCTGGTGTGGCATGGTCGCACAATCCTGGAGCATTTGATCCTGATGGTGATAGCTTGTCTTTTTCTTTGCAAATTCCATTCAGCGATAGAAACACTGAAGTAATAAACTACAAAAGCCCTAATGACAGGAAGTTCTACACTAACTTTGAAACTGCCAGCGAAGCGGGTACTCCACCCACGTTTTCGATTAACCCAGTCACGGGAACAATAACCTGGGATTCACCTGGAGCCGTTGGGGAATATAACATTGCCTTTCATATCATTGAATGGAGAAAGAGAAACGGACGATGGTTTCAGATGGGCTATGTAAGGCGTGATATGCAAATTCTTGTCGATGATTGTGACAACGAGAGACCAGATTTGATTCTACCGGCAGATACTTGCGTGGTCGCCGGTACAGTGCTCGATGCAACGATTTTTGGTATCGATCCGGACAATCATGCCGTAAAAATTGAAGCCTTTTCCGAAATTTTTAATTTTCCATCCGCGCAATCACCTGCCACCTACAGTCCCGTACCGGGCGTTAACGATTTTCAGCCTTCGGTTCCACCTGCAGAATTGCAGTTTCAGTGGAACACAGACTGCGTTCACGTTAAAGACCAACCTTATCTGGTTGTCTTTAAAATTACCGATAATCCTCCCAATGGCCCAAAGCTCGTTACTTTTAAAACGTGGTTTATTACCGTAGTCGGTCCGGCGCCAGAATGGAGCAATGCCGAGTTAGACCTTGCTACCCGGCAAACAAATCTTGAATGGGATCCATACTTCTGCCAAGGCGCTGAAGCAATGCAGGTTTGGCGAAAAGTTGACGGCTCTCCGTTTGAACCCGATAATTGCCAGACGGGTATGCCGGATTTCCTAGGTTACGAATTAATTGATGTTTTAGGGATTAAGTCGAGTACCGGAGTTCCAATAACCCAATATACCGATACAAATGGCGGTAAGGGGCTTGCCCCAGGTGCCAGATTTTGTTACAGACTTGTAGCTACTTTTCCACTTCCGAAAGGAGGAGAAAGTTACGTATCACTCGATACTTGTGTAGGGCCAATTCTTGCTGATGTTCCGATCATCACCCATGTTTCGGTTGACAGGACAAGCACATCTGAAGGGGAGATTCGGGTAAGTTGGAGAAAGCCCTTTGATGCCAACACAGTACAATTCCCACCACCCTATCGTTATGAAATATACAGAGCAAACGGCTTTGCCAGAGGGGGCGACTCAACCAATGTTAGCCCGCCCGGTATTTTTACCGATACAACCTTCGTGGATACGGGGTTGAATACAGAAGAAAATGTTTACAACTACAGTATCGCCGCGTATGCCTCAGATGGAGGATTTCTGGGAACATCGGAAACAGCATCATCTGTAAGGTTGGATGCTAAATCTGAAGTTCAAATGATTGAACTTACCTGGAGTGCTTTCGTCCCATGGTCCAACCAGATTCAAAGTTTTCCAAACAGACACCTCATTTATAAGGGACCGGAAGGCGCTGTAGAAGCTGACCTGGTTTTGGTTGCCGAGGTAGATGTAAGCAGTACTGGATTTTTTTACCTTGATCAAGGTCAGCCACCTCCATTGGTTGACAATGAAGTTTACTGTTATCGCGTGATGACTCGTGGCGGGTATGGTAACCCTCAGATAGAAGAGCCATTGATAAACTTCTCTCAGATTGTTTGCGCTCAACCCGGGGATACGATTCCTCCGTGTAAAGTTGAACCACCAGCCCGCAGCACACTTGATTTTGTTGACTGTACTGAGTATTATGAAAATTTCTGTGACAAAGACACATACAGTAATATTATTACCTGGAACAGGCCGCAGGATTTTGCGTGTGGAAATGATATCAGAGGATACAATGTGTATGCTGCTAATCGGAAGGGAAACGACTTTTCTCTTATAGCGGAAAATGTGAGAGATACGTTTTACATCGACAATAACCTCCTTTCCTTTGCCCGATGTTACAAAGTTTCGGCAGTTGATCGATCAGGGAATGAGGGAGAATTAAGTGACGAACTCTGTATTGATAACTGTCCGTTCTATGAGTTACCCAACGTTTTTACTCCAAACAACGACACCTATAACGATGTCTTTAGTGCATACAGCACCAGAGGGTTTAACTGTGGTGAAGAAGGCGAAGATTGTATACCCGCTGAAATAAAGCTTAAATGCGCACGATTTGTACAGAGCGTGAAATTTAAAGTATATAACCGATGGGGGCAGGAAGTGTATGATTATGAAGGAAGAATCGGTAACGAAGTTAATACCATTTATATTGACTGGGATGGCAGGGATAGCAAAGGCGTTGAGTTGGCTTCGGGTGTTTATTATTTCATTGCAGAAGTAACGTTCGATGCTGTTGACCCGGCAAATCAAATAAAAAAAATCAAGGGATGGGTTCACCTTATCCGATAGATAAGCAATCGAAAATCATTGTGCTTTTTGATGGTGTTTGTAATCTCTGTAATGGAACAGTTCAGTTCATAATCAAACGAGATCCGAAAGCAAGGTTTATTTTTGCTTCCCTTCAATCAGATTTTGGAATAGCGCTGCAGAAAAAGTTTGGACTGGATCCATCCTCGCTAAACAGTTTTTTTGTTATCGAAGACGAAACTCTTTACCAGAGAAGCGATGCAGCATTACATGTGGCGGGATACTTGAATGGCATCTGGCCTATCCTTAGGGTTTTACGATTTATTCCACGCTTTATCAGAGATACCGTTTACAATACTGTCTCATCTAATCGTTACAGAATTTTCGGCAAGACTGAAAGCTGTACAATACCCACTCCAAAGTTGAGAGCCCGGTTTATTCAGTAAACGGAGGTTCTGGTAATCCTATACCAAGTCCTTTCCGGGATGGATTTAGGTAATTCAATCCGCCAAATTTTTAACTTTCAACCTTTCCCCTTAAACTTGATCCTATAATAAATTAACATTTGATGAAATGGTCATTTTCATTGCGTTCATCCTAAAAAAGATGTTAATAAAGCGTGCGATTCCGTCTGTTTCGATCGAAAAATTAAACTTATTATCAGATGACAGCATATATTTTTCCCGGCCAGGGAGCACAGTTTACTGGAATGGGTCAGGATATTTATTCGACTAATCCTGCCGCCAGGACTTTATTTAACCAAGCAAATGAAATTCTTGGGTTCAATTTGACAGGAGTCATGTTCACCGGCACTGCCGAAGAACAAAAGCTAACGAAGGTTACCCAACCGGCAATTTTTTTACATTCTTTAGCCGTAGCGCTTTCAAACGATTCATTTGCCCCTGATATGGTGGCAGGGCATTCGTTGGGTGAACTGACCGCGCTCGTTGCCAGTAAGTCGCTTTCGTTCGAGGATGGCCTGTTGTTGGTTTCAAAACGCGCAACCGCGATGCAGCATGCCTGCGAGGTTAGCCCATCAACCATGGCAGCAATAATAGGACTAGACGATAAAACAGTGGAGGATGTATGTGCATCTATCGCGGAGGTTGTTGTTCCCGCAAACTATAATTGCCCGGGGCAGCTGGTTATTTCAGGTTCAATTAAGGGCATCGACGAAGCTTGTGAAAAATTAAAGGCAGCAGGAGCCAAGCGTGCGCTGGTGTTGCAGGTAGGGGGTGCTTTCCATTCTCCGCTTATGGAACCTGCGAGGGCGGAACTGGCCGCTGCTATCGAAAATACAATTTTTAACACTCCAGTATGTCAGGTGTATCAAAATGTAAATGCACTTCCTTCGGTCGACGTGGATGATATTAAGCGTAATCTTATTGCTCAGCTTACCAGCCCAGTAAGATGGACTCAGTCTGTTCAAAATATGGTAAAGGATGGAGCCACGACATTTGTAGAGTGCGGCCCGGGTAAAGTCTTACAAGGTTTGGTAAAAAAGATTTACCCCGAAGCGGAGGTAAGCAGTTTGTAGAAACAGAAATTCTAGTTTCTGACTTTTGTTACGTCAAGGTTGTCGGCACATTCAGTCAGCAACTGATAAATTTTTTTATGGAGTTCGGGATGTATGAATTCCGGGGCAATTTCGTTCACGGGGATCAATGTAAATCTTCTATAAGGTATTTGAGGATGAGGGATCGTAAGGCTGTGGGTGTTAATGATTTGGTTTCCATAAAAAAGCATGTCGATATCAATAATCCGTTCACCCCACTTTTCTGCTCGCTGTCTTCCCATTTCCGCCTCGATTTTTATGAGCGCATCCAAAATGTCATGAGGATTTAAAGGACTTTCAACTTCTATCGCCATGTTATAAAAGGATGGCTGATTTGTTTTTCCCCAGGCTGCGGTTTCGTACACTGACGATTTGTTTTTAATAGCGCCGACAGTAGATGCAATAGCGTTTAAGGCGCTGTCCAAATTGTTATTTCGGTCACCTAAATTCGTACCCAACAAAAGAAAGACTCCTGCGTTCATGTTGATATCCCAGCGTACAAACATACTTTTTTATTCGAATGCAGATTGTGTACTTTTGAAACTTAATAGATTTTTATATGAATTTTTTCAAAGCGTTTTTAACTTCTTGCCTTGGTACAGTGGTGGCGATGGTGGTGGTTTTATTCGGCATTATCGCAATAGTATCACTTTCAGGTGGAGATGAGGTAGTGGTAAAAGACAATTCTGTTTTGAAACTTGATCTGGATGTTCCAATAATTGAAACAGAAAAAGAAGATCCTTTCGCCGGACTTTCAATTTTCGGAACGCGAGCACAAAAACCAATCGGGCTTGCACAATTGAGGCAGACTATAGAACATGCCAAAACAGATCCAAAGATCAAAGGTATTTTTCTAAACGTCAGTTTTCCCATGACTGGTTATTCAGTCATTGAAGAAATAAGGCAGTCATTAATCGACTTCCGAAAAGACGGGAAGTGGGTCATTGCTTATAGTGAAGTAATGTCCGAGCAAGCCTATTACCTTGCTTCTGCTGCAGATAAAGTTTATCTGAATCCGGAGGGAGAAGTTGAATTCAACGGACTTGCTATCGAAATTAGTTTTTTTAAGAGACTATTTGATAAACTTGAAATAAAGCCTGAAGTGTTTCGGGTAGGAGAATTTAAGAGTGCAGTAGAGCCGTTCCTGCTGGAAAAAATGAGTGATGCAAACAGGCTTCAGCTAAGCGAGTTGATTGGGTCAATCCATAACCATGTGCTGACTAAAATCTCGGAATCGAGAAAAATCCCGAAGGAAAACCTTAAGGAGATATCGGACAAGATGCTGGTGCGTAGTGCCGAGCTTGCACAGCAATATGGCTTAGTTGATTCTTTGTTGTATGATGATCAGGTTCAAAGTAAACTTAAAAGTCGGATGGGTATCGCCGAAGAAAACAGTCTTACTTACATTAATTATTCAAAGTATAAGAAAAGTTTTTCAGCGTTTAAACAATCTAAGAATGAGGTTGCCGTGATCATTGCCGAAGGTACGATCTTGCCCGGTAAAGCGAACCCCGGGCAATCGATCATTGGTTCAGAATCATTCACTGAGGAGATCCGAAAAGCTCGCAAAAACGATAAAATAAAAGCGGTGGTAATTCGTATCAATTCCCCGGGAGGTAGTGCACTCGCGTCGGATGTGATGTGGAGGGAAATTAAGTTGACTGCGCAAGTAAAACCGGTCATTGCTTCGATGTCGGATTATGCTGCATCCGGTGGATACTATATGGCTATGGGATGTGATACTATAGTTGCGCAACCCCACACAATAACGGGTTCAATTGGTGTTTTCAGCGTGCTGTACGATGCAAGCGGATTTTTGAATAATAAAATCGGAATTACATCTGAAGAACTTAAGACCGGGGAAATCGGCGAGCTGATCACAGTATCCCGACCGTTAACTGATGCTGAAAAAGCTATTTGGCAACGACGGACTGAACAAGTGTATGAAACGTTTACTACCAAGGCAGCTGAGGGAAGAAACATGTCGGTTGAAAGTATAAAAAATGTCGCATCCGGCAGAGTATGGACCGGTGAACAAGCGAAGGAACGAGGACTGGTAGATGTGTTAGGAAGCTTTGAAGATGCTGTTGATATTGCAGCTGCGGCTGCAGGTGTAAAAGACGACTATAAAGTGCGATTCTATCCACAGTATACTCCAACTTTTTTCGAACAACTTATAAGTTCATTAGATGAGGAAGCGCAAGTCCGCACCATGAAAACAAAGATGGGTGGATATTATTACCTGTACGAGCAGTTGGAAAACATCAAAACATATCAGGGCACACAGACGCGAATGCCTTTCGAATTGAAGATTCATTAAACTCATCCAAAAAAGAAACGATGACAACCATCCGAAATAATTGGACAAGGGAAGAAATTGCTTCCGTTTATAATCAGCCAATACTTAACCTTATGTACGAAGCGGCCACCGTACACCGAGAATATCATGACGCGCAGGAAGTGCAGGTATGTACACTCCTGTCAGTTAAGACAGGTGGTTGCCCCGAGGATTGTGCATACTGCCCTCAGGCCGCCCGTTATCATACTGACGTAGAGGTTGAAAAATTAATGGAAGTAGGGGATGTGTTACAAAAGGCAACAGAAGCAAAAGAAGCCGGCAGTACTCGTTTTTGTATGGGCGCTGCGTGGCGTGAAGTACGCGATAACCGTGATTTTGATAAAGTTATTGAGATGGTGAAAGGCGTTAGCACCATGGGTATGGAAGTTTGTTGCACATTAGGCATGCTTACGCCAGAGCAGGCAAGGAAATTAAAAGACGCCGGCCTCTACGCATACAACCATAACCTTGATACCAGTGAAGAGTTTTATGATGACGTCATCACTACAAGGACATATACCGACAGGCTTAATACCTTGGAAAGTGTAAGGCAGGCGAAGATATCTGTTTGTTCAGGAGGTATTATCGGAATGGGTGAACGTGAAGAGGATCGTATTGGTATGTTGCATGTATTGGCTACGTTGCCTGATCACCCCGAGTCAGTGCCTGTAAATGCATTGGTTCCGGTTGAAGGAACACCGTTGGAAGATCAGCCTAAGGTATCTGTCTGGGAAATGGTAAGGATGATTGCAACAGCGCGAATTATAATGCCCAGGACTATGGTAAGACTTTCAGCAGGGAGAGTCCGGATGACAATGGAGGAACAAGCATTGTGTTTCCTTGCTGGTGCGAATAGTATTTTTGCCGGAGACAAGCTTCTGACAACCCCAAATCCGGGTTATGTGAAGGACAATGAAATGTTTCAACTTCTCGAATTAAAACCCCGGGCAGCGCATAAAGGAGCTTAAAAATTTTCGAAAAAGGGTGAAAATCAGATGTAATATTTAGCCCGGAATATGAACAAAAGGGTAACAAATGCCCCAATCTGTGGATCGCCTTACACGCTACAGTGTTATAATTACTTAACAAGGCCGTCTGCCTTTTCGTTATTTATGGTAATAAACGGTTGTTAGGGGCCAAATTTTGTTCACTCGTCGATACTCAAATATGGTAACCAGCGGTTTTCACCCGTTATCAGTTTTTTTTTCAATTAGATATGTTTACCGTTCTATACGGAATAAAAATATCCCGGCACTTCCCCAGCTTTGAATTGTCTAATAGCCTGGCCGCTATCTAAAATGCAACCATCAGGACTACACCCTTGAGGAATTGCAAATGCTACTTTAGTTGAGCTAAATTGTGTTTTTTACCAGGGCAACTGGAAAGCGCGATGTGTATAGAGCATATATGCTTCGTCTTTTCAAACAAAATTCATCTGTAGTTCCGCTTTGAAGAAGTATACAGATCAATTAACCCGATTAAAATCGGAATTGATTATAATGTTCAAAGTTCGAAAAGGAATAGAAGTATCAACTTTCTAAAGCACTTGTTGACTAACTATTTTTCTTCAAGAGCGAGTCCACCAGCAGGTGCGTCAAAGTTTTCTTGAGTTGTTTGTTTTACTTCTGCGTTATGATTGTCTGAAGTAGAAGCAAAAGTGAATGACAGTGTTACAACAGCAACACCAGCAATTAGAAGAATTATTTTTGATTTCATAAAAATAAATTGAAGTAAATGAATAGATGAATTTTTGGGACGATGTAAACAATATTACTTAGGATCTTTATCTCCTACGCCACCTCCGTTGAATTCAGTACTAGGAGTTACTTCTTCTTCAGTACAAGCAGTGAAAGCTATTGACGTAGCAAAAGTAAACAAAAGGATGTAGATGAATTTTTTCATGGTTATTGGTTTTAGATTTTTGAATTAGGTTTCTTTAGAACTAAATTGATAGCTCAAAGATGTAGCATTGTTTAAGAATTTTTCGAACAATAAAATTTTGGAAATTACCCGTGTACCATAATTTTTTCAAAGCCGTTAAACTAGGTGTTTACATAACCCTGGGTTTATCGGTCTTTTCGTATCTCAAAGCTCAGGATCAAAGGGAAATCGATTCTTTGATCAATCTCGTGAACTTCGAAACGGATCAGAAGAAACAGATGGAAATTTACGTTGAGTTAGGTTGGAGCTACCTTAATGTTGATGATGTGGAAGCAGTAAAATATTCAACTCGTGGTCTTGAGTTAGCACTTCAATTTGGTGACACTCTCAAAATTGTAAAGGCTGGTAGAGTGAAAGGTCTTGCACTTCAAGGAGTAGAACGGCTTCAAGAATCCATTGATGTCCTTTCAGTAGTACTTCCTATTTCAAAACGTCATGGTATAAAAGATGAATATCAAAAAATATTGAATGGTTTAGCGCTAGCCCACACCTTTAAAGCTGAATATGATAAAGCATTAGAATATAATTTTCAATCGTTGGTTGTTAGAGAAGCTGAGGGAAACAAAGCGGCAATCAGTATAGCTCTTAATAATATTGGCTTAGTTTATTTTAAGCTTCACAATTATGAAAATGCGATAAAGTATTTTGAACAATGCATAACTATTCGGGAAGAACTTCGAGACACTATCTACCTGCATCGGACGTATCTTAATTTGGGTCTTTGTTATCTACACTTAAAGAAATTCAAACAGGCGCAAGAGTTTACACGACACGCCCTTTCACTTTGTGGAAGTTCGTGTGACGAAGAAACAACAATGATCGGGGAATTTGGCCTTGGGGAATCGTCATATTGGTTAGAGGATTATGATGCTGCACAAATCCGTTTAACTAAGTCATTATCTCTTGCGCGGAAAAACGGTGACAAGAGGTGGCAGGCTGAAAATCTAGTCTATTTGGGGGTGGTTTCTTTTGAAAAAGAAGACTACAAATCTGCAATTGCATCCTTAACGGAGGCTGATAGCATCGCGGCGAAACTGGGTTATAACCAATTGTCAATAGATATTTATAGACATTTTTCAAAAATATATAATCAAATTGAGGATTATAAAAACGCATCAATCTTCCAAAACAAGTATATCAAGCTGTCAGATAGTCTTATTGGTGGTCAGCTCGTAAAAAATATTGGGAAGATTCAAGCAAAATACGAGGAACGCGAGAATATTGCCACTATCGCCTCTAAAGAACTCGTGATTCAGCAGCAGCGGGAATTGAGTGGCGCAGTGATGCTTATCGCCTTTTTAGCTGGGGCGTTAGTTTTGGTATTGTTGGTTGGCAATCGTAGCATAAAAAGAGTTAACTCGAAATTGTTCGCTGCCAAGGAGTTGATTCTAAAACAAAACCTTGAACTGGAAAACAAAAACCGAGAGCTTGATATTGAAGTAGACAAGAAGACGATTGACCTTGCCCGCGTCAATCAATCGCTTAAACAGGTTAATGATGAATTGGATAATTTTATCTATAAAACATCACATGATATCCGCGGTCCGCTGGCCAGCCTGAAAGGTATGTGTAATGTGGCGCTTATGGATGTTAAAGATCCCGTAGCACTCGACTATCTGAAAAAGCTTGATGCGACCGCCGAAAGACTAAATTCCATTTTAACGCGTCTTGTGATCATCAATCAAATCAATAATTCAAAGATCCGAGTTGAGAAAATCAATTTTGGAAGTATTGTGAATGATGTGCTGATGTTGGAGAAGAAAAAAGGACTTCCGCCAGATTTGAAAATTAACATGGAAATTGATCCTGATGCTGTTATCGAATCCGATAAGGAGTTAGTCAGAATTGTGTTGGAAAACCTGATCGATAATGCAATCAAGTTTTACAATGACTCAGAGCGAGTTGATTCATTCTTGAATATTACGATCAATAGTGTTGAAGAAGGCGTGAAAATCCGCGTAGTAGATAATGGCATTGGTATCAGTGAATCAAGTCCCGGTAAACTTTTTCAGATGTTTTCCAGAGCGTCAGAACGTTCGGAGACCGGCGGTATCGGTTTGTACATAACCAAAACAGCAACAGAGAAAATTGGCGGTAAGGTAGGACTTCTCACCACACCGGAAGGATATACAGAATTTTATGTCACCTTTCCTCCAACCCCTATAGGAGAATTGATGTATCAGCAGGTCTGATTCCGGAATTTTTTTAGCTGCAATTCTATTATCATCTTTACAAGCTTATTTTCAAAGTATTTGAATCATTATGAAAGATTTTAAACGGTATACGGTGACGGCCGCATTGCCTTATGCCAATGGTCCTAAACACATCGGGCACTTAGCGGGTGCTTACATCCCCGCGGACGTATACGCACGTTTCCTGCGGTCTGACGGCAAGGATGTTATTTTCGTCAGTGGCAGCGACGAACACGGCACGGCTATTCCTAATCAGGCATTAAAAGAGAACACAACGGCAAGGGCTATCATCGACAAATACCATGTGCAGATGCGGGATTGTTTTAAACAATTGGGTATTTCCTTTGATATCTACCATCGCACCAGTGAGCCTATCCATCACCAGACCTCACAGGAAATCTTCCTGAAGATGTTTGAACAGGGATTGCTGACTGAAGAAATCTCGGAACAATATTATGACGACGACGCGAAAGCGTTCCTGGCTGACCGCTATATTAAAGGCACTTGTCCAAAATGCGGGCATCCCGATGCATATGGTGATCAATGTGAAAAATGCGGGTCGTCATTAAGTCCGCGTGAACTAATCAATCCACGATCAACACTAACGGGAAACGTGCCGGTGCTTCGGGAGACAAAACACTGGTATCTGCCACTTGAAAAATATGAGTCGTGGTTGAGTGAATGGATATTAAAAGGTCACGTCAATGATTGGAAAACTAATGTTTACGGTCAGTGTAAGTCATGGATTGATGCGGGGCTGCAGCCACGGGCGATGACACGAGATCTTGACTGGGGCATCAAGGTTCCATTACCTGATGCTGAGGGTAAAGTGTTGTATGTTTGGTTCGATGCACCTATTGGTTACATCTCAGCTACCCGTGCATTTTTCAATGAGGTTAGTTCAGGAAAGATTGAATTTGCGCAACCCCAGCGTTCTTTTGGAGAGGTTGAGGCCGACGACTGGAAAAAATACTGGCAGCACAAGGAAACAAAACTGGTCCATTTTATTGGCAAGGATAATATCGTATTCCATTGTATAATCTTTCCGATTATGCTCCATGCCCATGGCGATTACATTGTTCCTGACAATGTACCCGCTAATGAGTTTATGAATCTGGAAGGCGATAAAATGTCGACCAGCCGCGGGTGGTCTATTGAGATGCACGAATACCTGGAAGATTTTCCCGGCAAGCCGGATGTATTGCGCTACAGTCTGCTTACGAATTTGCCTGAAACGAAAGACAGTGAGTTTACCTGGAAGGATTTTCAGGCAAGAAACAACAACGAACTGGTAGCCATACTGGGCAACTTTGTTAATAGGGCATTGGTGCTCACACAAAAGTATTTTGATAACAAAGTACCAGCGCGCGGAACGCATGAAGCAATAGATCAAACGACTGTTGACGCCATGAGGGTCTTCCCCTCCCGCATTGCGCAATCGCTGAAGCAATATCGTTTCCGTGAAGCAACGGCTGGCCTGATGGATCTCGCGCGATTAGGAAATAAATATCTGGCTGACACGGAACCCTGGAAACTCCACAAAACTAATCCTGAACGGGTCGGTACTATTCTTAATGTGGCGCTTCAGATAGTCGCGAATCTGGCCATTGTGGCGGAGCCCTTTCTACCGTTTACGGCTGTAAAAATTAATGATATGCTTAATCTGAAAACCCGGCGTTGGGTTGATGCAGGATCTGATAAGCTTTTTCCCGAAGGCCACGCACTAGGTGTCTCCGGGCTATTGTTTGAAAAAATTGAAGATGATGTTATAGCGAAACAACTGCAGAAGCTGCACAAAAAGAAAGATCAGATGGACCCTGTTGTACCAACCGTTGCGCCCTTAAAAAGCGAAGTCGTTTACGATGATTTTGCTAAACTGGATATCCGGATTGGCACTGTATTGACGGCGGAAAAAATGGAGAAGTCAAATAAACTGTTAAAACTCATGGTGGACACGGGTATTGATAAGAGAACTATTTTGAGCGGTATTGCCCAGCATTTCACACCTGAAGAAATGATCGGCAAACAAGTGACCCTCATTGCCAACCTGGCACCCAGGAAAATGATGGGAATAGAATCACAGGGCATGATATTGATGGCGGAGGACAGTGATGGAAAATTAAGACTGTTGCAGCCGTCGGAGAGTGTCTTTTCTGGTGCTACTGTAAGCTAACAAATTTGGAAGTTTTGAAAAAAATGCAGGGCAACCCTACCTGGTCATAACGCACAAAAGGTAAGGTTAACGCCCTGCATATACAACGGGTTGATTTATATAATAAACATAAGCGTCAGACAAGAGATATTCTATTCATATTGAATTATGTCAGGAAAACCAGACATGTTAACTGTCTGGTTTTTCCGAAAAGCAGATGAAAAACAACATAAAGGCGACAATTCAATTTAATTCAGGACATATTTAATCATGGTAAAACTGAATTTTCTCTTAGTTGAAGATGAAGCGCTCATACGGGAGGGGTTGCGCTCGCTGTTATCAAAGGAACCGTTCGTGAAGGGGATTTATGAGGCCGCTAATGAAGGAGAATTTCTTGCGCACCTGAAGAATAATATTGATGTTATTCTCATGGATTTTCGATTTCCGGACACCAATGGGCTTGACTTGCTTTCGATTATAAAAAAAGAAGAATTTCAGCCCAGGGTGATTATGCTCACAGGACTTGAGGGAACAGAGCTGATCATGAATCTGCTCCAGGCGGGTGTACACGGGATCGTGTATAAGCTTGATGGCTACGAAGAAATCGTAAAGACGATCAAAATTGTTTTGGATAAGGGAAGTCATTTCTCCGAAAGGATATTAAACATTATCCAGACCAACGCACATCGGTGGGATCAGGTGCCACCTGTTGTGTTGACGTTGCCTGAAAGCGATCTTCTAAAAGCAATAGCGAGTGGTTTGACAACGAAGGAGATTGCGACTTTACTAAAAATGAGTGACAACACTGCGGAAACTTACAGGATGCGCCTGATTAAAAAAGTTGGAGTTTCGAACACAGCAGGTTTAATTGCATATGCCTATCGAAATGGAATGTTGTAGGACTGCTTATAACGGGCAATCAACTCTTGCCACTAATCCTTTTTGTCCATGATCATAGGTTATTGATGCTCCTATTGCATTGGATCTCATTTTTAAAGTATTATGCTTTTTCCTAAGCTTGTCAATACACTCAGAGATACGATGCACGCTCGTTCCGTCATCTTCCACTTCCAGAATGATGCGGTCATCGTTCCAGGTTATCCGCACCCAGATATGCCAGGCAGCGGAATGCCTGAATGCGTTGTGAATTAACTCCTGGACAATGCGATAAAGATAAGTCTGTGAAACGGAGGGAAGAGCGTGTTCAACCCCATCACACTCGAAATGTACTCGCCCGGATCCAGGTCTTTCCATATTCTGACAGAGCATTTCGATGCTTGACCGGAAGGAATCGCCTTCCATTTTCACAGGCATGAGTTTTCTGGAAATTCCTCTGACCGATTTAATAACCCCTTCAAAATCACTTCGCATCGTGATGACCAGATTCTCAATTTCGTCCTGACTGTGCGTCGCACGCTCAAGTCTGTCAATATAGAGCCTGAATACAGATAACTTCTGTATCAAGTCATCGTGTACTTCCGCGCCCATTTCAGTGATAATCTGATCACATGCCTCTGCTGAACGTTGCGAAACTTCTTTTTCGAATTTTTGACGAGAAATAAAAATTAAAGCCATGGTATATATTTTTTGAAATGTTAAATTCAACTTGAGATTTTCTTTGTATAAATAATACCGTTATGAGCGCAAATATCAAAAAATGCATGCATCCGTTTGCAATGCAGTTGATTAAACTTGGCTGGCTAAAGTGGTTAATTTTACTTCCCTTTTTGCTTTGTTTTGGAATAGGGAAAGGACAAAATATTGACTCGTTGAAGACGAAGCTCGGTAAAAGCGCCGGGCTGGAACGCATCCAAATTCTCTCTGCATTGGCTTATGAGTATGTTGATTCGGATTATGAACTTTGTTTGGTAACGTCTAATGAGGCGATCAACTTGGCTGAGCTTTACAGCGATAGTTTTGCAATTGTAAGACTGTCACGTATAAAGGCGCTGGCATTTGGCCGAATAGGACAGGTTGATTCTTCTATCCAATTATCAGAAGCCATATTGCCGCTTGCCAGGAGATTGAATTACACCATGGAAATTAAGCATATTCTTAATCGGATAGGAGCTGCTTATTCCTTTAAAGCTCAATATGATAAGGCGTTAAAATCCCATTATGAATCGTTAGAACTGAGAGAAAAATCCGGAAGTCCATTTGAAATAAGTATTGCATTGAATAATATCGGGCTGGTTTACCTTAAGCTTCGGGATTATGATAAGGCTTTGTCCTATTACTTGAAATGCCTGGACATGAGGGATGAAATTAAGGATAGGCCTTCTCTTGAGCTTTTATTAATTAACACCAGTCTTTGTTACGCGTATAAAGGAGAATTTCTAAAAGCCCGTGATTTTGTAGATGAGATATCAACTCTTTGCAAGAAAAATTGTTCTAATATCATGTATTTACATATAAGTTTCTGTTCGGGTGTTATTGCTAATGGTTTGGAGGATTTAATAAGTGCTGAACAGCATTTCCTGAGTGCTTATAAATTGGCAAAAGAACTGAAAGATGAACGACTATTGTTGGACAACATAATTTTTTTGTCTGAGGTTTATCTCAAACTTAATAAGTTGAATTTGGCTGAGAAGTACTTGTCGGAGGCGGAACAATTAATGACTGCAGATTTTCCTTATAATCTAGAGCTAATCAAAGTGTATAGCGGCCTCTTTACGTTATATAGTAAATCAGGAAACTTAAAAAAGGTTGCGGAATTCCAGCAAAAATATATTCAGCTAAAGGACAGTGTATTCAGCGAGGAACTCACCCGAAATCTAATGAATGTAGAAGCTGATTACCTTGAACGAGAAAACAAAGCAAAAATCGCAGCGCAAAATGAAATTCTCCTGTTGAATGAAAAGGTGATCTTCCGCCAACGAATTGCCAGTGCCTTTGGTTTTGTTACCGCAGCGTTGTTAATCATTCTGGTGGCTGTCGTCGTTAGAAATAATCGTCAACAGAGAAAAACAAATTTGTCTCTCGAACAAAAGGTTAAGGAGAGAACAAAAGAACTTGAAATAAATGGCAATGTTTTACAGCAATTACTGGAGGTGCGAGATATTCAAGTTCAAAGAATGACGTCGAGTGTGAAGAGTGCTGTAGCCACAATAAAAGGACTATGCGCTGTCGTGAAGAGAGATCCGGAGTTGTCTTCTCCAAATCTATATGTAAACAAAATTGAGGTCACCTCAGATCAACTTTTGATTGCCCTTGTTAAGACAGCAGAAAACTCTGTGGTGTAGCAGAACTTTAACTATTGACGATTAGTTAACCACGAATATTCAGGTAGGGTAGTTGGCTAACTTCTCTTCCCAGGTAACATCATCATTTCGCTTTGCGTGAACTTTTAATGTCACAACAATCTCATCGGCTCCACCTTGCAGGCATGCTTCCTGTGCCGCTGCAGCAATCTTCATAAGCGTGTCATAATCTCCTTGCATAACGGTTTCCATGGCACCGACCCTGTAATCTACACCTGAGTTTTTAATCACTTCAATAGCCTTATCAATAATAGGATAGGGGTGTTCCTTTGAGATAGGAACTATCTGTATGGCTACATGTACCTGATTTTTCATGTTGTGTCGGTAATTTGAAATTGTAAATCAATCATTAAACTGGCTCATCGTCCGTTCAATTCCAATCGTGCAAAAACCTTCGATCATGTGATTCGCCTTGATCATGATGTCAGGAAGTTTTTTGAATTCGTCGTGGGTAAAGTTGCTTAGTACATAATCAACCTGCTGCCCTTTTCCAAAGTTATCGCCCACACCAAAACGAAGGCGTGCATAATCCTGACCGGCCAGCACCAGCTCAATATTTTTTAATCCATTGTGTCCCGCGGAACTTCCTTTCGGTCGCAACCGGAGACTCGAGAAGGGAAGGGCGATATCATCTACAATCACCAGCAGATTTTCCTTGGGAATTTTTAGCTCCTGCAACCAGTACCCAATAGCCTTGCCACTGAGGTTCATGTATGTTGTAGGCTTTATCAGATGAATGGCTTTACCCTTAAACTTGAACTCTGCATGCTGCGCCAACCGTTCCGTAGTGAAGGTTGTTTTATGCTGGTCTGCCAGTTGGTCGAGTACCAGAAAGCCGATATTATGGCGTGTCAGCTCGTATTCAGCACCTATATTTCCCAACCCGGCAATAAGGAACTTCATCTACATTTTTTTATTTTAACAACCATTCAAAAAAAGTGGTGTAAACCGATTTATTGTTTCGCAAAGATATAAGGGTATCTCACCCGGCAAAAAAAAAGTCCGCCGGCAAACACCGGAGGACTTTGTATAGAGCGAAGGAAAATTACTTCTTACCTTCTTCTTTCTTAGGAGCTTCCGCTTTCTTGGCTTCGGCAGGTGCAGCAGCCGGTGCCGCCGCAGCCTCTTCCGCTGCAAGCTTAGCAGCGCGAGGTACTTCAACCACAGCAACAGAAGCATGCTTAGGATCTGAGAACTCAATACCTTCTACTTTGATATCGCCAACTTTTACTGCGTGATGGAAATCCAAAGAGGAAACATCAACATCGATATGATCAGGGATATTTTTTGGCAAAGCAAATACTTTTAGGGAAGATCTCTTCTGTACCAATGTTCCACCTTTGACCACACCAGGTGCTTGTCCAACCAGACGTGCGGGAATATTCATCTTGATCTTTCTGTCTTCAGTAATCCGAAGAAAATCAGCATGAAGAATTATTTCACTTACCGGGTGAAACTGAACTTCCTGAAGGATAGCTTGTGACTCTTCGCCTTCAATGTTAAGGTGAACAAAATGTGCTTCATTGGTATACACCAGATCCCGGAAAAGAATCATCGGCGAATAAAAATGAACTTGATTGTCGCCTCCGTAAAGTACACATGGAACCAGGCCCTCATCTCTGAGTCTCTGTGATTCAGTCTTACCGAGATTTGCTCGTCTATACCCTATAATCTCAATGGTTTTCATAATTGTTTATTTGTTTAGTTAAAAATTCAAAGTTTTATAAAAAGTGAACTGATAGATTCATTGTCGTGAATTTTCCGGATAGCCTTGGCATATAAGGTAGAAACTGACAATACTTTTATCTTCGGCGCCACCTGTTTTAATGGAATTGTGTCAGTAACAGCTACTTCCTCCAGTACAGAATTGGCAATGTTTTCATAGGCCTTACCCGACAATACCGGATGTGTGCATACCGCTCGTACGGATTTTGCACCTTTTTCTTTTAGCAATACAGCAGCTTTACAAATGGTGCTGGCGGTGTCAATCAAATCATCTACAAGCACTACATCCTTTCCCTCGACCTCACCAATAAGGCGCATTGATTCGATTTTGTTGGCTTCTTTTCTGTACTTGTCACAAACGGCAAGTTCGGCGTTAAAGAATTTTGCAAAACTTCTGGCGCGTTTTATCCCGCCTACATCCGGAGATGCAAACATAATATCACTCAGTCCCAGTGATTTCAGGTAGGGTACGAAGATATAAGAACCGTCAAGGTGATCTACAGGGATATCAAAGAAGCCTTGTATCTGATCGGCATGTAAGTCACATGCCATAATCCGTGTTGCGCCTGCTGCTGAAATAAGGTTAGCTATTAGTTTGGCAGCAATAGCTACTCTGGGTTTGTCTTTCCGGTCTTGCCGTGCATAGCCAAAGTACGGGATAACGACATTAATACTGGAAGCGCTGGCCCGTTTGGCTGCATCCACCATCAACAATAATTCCATCAAATGGTCGGAGGGGGGGAATGTTGACTGGATGATAAAAACCTCATGGCCACGAACCGATTCTGTAATGAACGGGGACATTTCACCATCACTAAATTGCTGATAGTTGACTTCTCCTAAAGGCTCGCCGTATGCATTGGCAATTTTATCCGCCAGGTAGGTTGTCGCTCTTCCGCTGAAAATCTTTACAGCCATTTTTTTGCGTTATCTGTTAATCCGGCTAAATGCAGCCAGCCGTTATGCGTTATGTTAAACCGCAGAGAGCACGATTAACAGTTAACGATTAACGAAGAATCCCGCCGCGCGGGATTCTCAGTCAGTTGTCCGACCAGGGCTCGAACCTGGACTTTCCTGAATCAAAATCAGGCGTGTTGCCAGTTACACCATCGGACAAAATTCCCGATAGTACACCGGGACCCTCATTTTGGGCTTGCAAATGTAGAATTAATTTTCAGAATTATTACCCCTGGAAGGAAATTTTAGAGGTCTTTTTCGTTCATTGTAGCTGTAGCTCCTTCCATGAAGCCCTCAGCCCAGAACCTGTACTTATCCAGAATGGAAATTACGGCGTTTCTGAGGTGACGGCTGTTATTGAAATCGATTGAACCGTATTGAGTGGTAGCATAACCTTGCCATACGGATCTGTTTTGACGACGGTCGTAAAACTGTATCAGCAAGGTGCCGGTACTCAGTGTAAATTTCTGTTGATCGTAGTTGATGTTGTCATTCTGTGTTTTTATCCACTCTTCAATTTCTGGCTGATTGTAGCCGTTGAATTTCAAGCTATCATTAAACATCTTGAATCCAATAATGAGATGGGGTTTACTCGGATTTTGCCTGTATCCCAGAAATTTCATCCGCGCGATGATGGACTTTTCAATGATATCATTGGTCATACTCGAGTCAGCAGGTCCTGCTGGCTTCATAATATCATAAGTTCGGTATTTCTTGAAATTACCTTTGTAACTGTAGTCATACTCGACAGGTAATTCTTTGTAACCCAGGCATGAAGCGAAAAGGATCAGCGAGAACAAAGCGGGATAAATTTTTTTCATCTTCTAAACGATTATTATGAAAGTTGAATATAGGATTATTCGGTCTTCATAACAACACCTGAGTTTAACCTTTTGTTAAACTTCTATGGAATGAATTTTTATCCATTCTCTCGCGTTTACGAAAGGCTCGATCCATGGAGAGATCTTGTCGGCGCGCCTCGACGTTGGATAATACCCCCAATTCCATGGAAAAAGCGATCTTTCGATATGGGGCATGATGGCCAGATGCCTGCCATCTTTGGAAGAAAGTGCTGCTACAGCAAAATCTGAATCATTTGGATTTCCCGGATATTCGGGCTGCGAGTAAATCGCGGCAGTCTGGAACAATGTTTTGTCTTCAGGAAGGACGAATCTTCCTTCTCCATGCGCTACCCACACACCCAATCGAGATCCTTCCATTGTATTGAGCAGAACAGAGTTGTTTTTGGGAATGGTGATATTAATAAACGAAGATTCAAATTTACCTGATCCATTGTGGCGCATTTTTGGATGATTGGTCCATTCCGGATAAAGTAAGCCTAACTCCATCATGAGTTGGCAGCCGTTGCAAACGCCAAGGCTGAGTGTATCCTTTCTTTTATAAAAATTATCCAGCGTTTGTTTCGCTTTTGGATTATAAAGAAATGCACCGGCCCATCCTTTTGCAGAGCCGAGTACGTCGGAGTTTGAAAATCCACCAACAAACACGATCATATTGATGTCTGTCAAATCCTCCCTCCCTGTAACAAGATCGGTCATGTGTACATCTTTTACATCAAATCCGGCGAGATACAGCGTGTAGGCCATCTCACGATCTCCGTTCACACCTTTTTCACGAATTATAGCAACCCGCAACCCCGATGCTGTGCGTCGTTTTGGGTCAATGCTATACGTAGCAAACTGACCGTCAAATGAGGATTGAAAGTTGTATTCCAGAATTTGTTTTTTGTAATTCTGAAAACGCTTTTCAGCATAGACCGGCGACCGTTGTTTGCTGTCGAGCAGTGAAGACGTTTTGAACCAAACATCACGCAATTCATCAATCTTGAACTTGATGACATCATTATTATGATGGATGACAAACTTTCGATCAACCGATACGTGGCCTATGGGATCGTATTCGATTCCAGCCTCCTGTAATATGGCCGATATTTTATCCGCATCTCTTATTTGAATAAGCATTCCGGGGTTTTCGCTGAAGAGGATTTTTACCAGGTCATCGCCAAGCGTGGTAAGATTTAAAGAAAGCCCTGCATCGGGTGTGGAAAAACACATCTCCAGCAAAGCTGTAATCATTCCACCTTCCGAAATATCATGGCCGGCATATATTAAGTTTTCTTTAATAAGTTTCTGGATAACTTTAAATCCCCGGGCAAAATAAGCTTCATCAGATACTGTTGGAACTTCATCGCCCAATACGTTCAGGATTTGCGCAAAGCTGCTCCCGCCTAATTTAAAATCGTCTTTCGAAAGATTGATGTATAAAATTTCAGAACCTTCAATCGGTTCTAATACTGGAGAAACTGTTTTTGTGATATCACTTACTTCTGCTACGGCTGAAATAATGACTGTACCGGGTGAATAAACCACTTCTCCATCGGGATATTTTTGCGTCATCGATAGTGAGTCTTTTCCGGTGGGTATGTTAATGCCGAGTTTTAATGCGAAGTTGCTCACGGCTTCCACTGCGCTGTATAGCCGCGCGTCTTCCCCTTTGTTTTTCGAGGGCCACATCCAATTAGCGCTTAGGGAAACACCTTTGATGCCGTGGGATAACGGTGCCCAGATTAAATTAGTTAATGCTTCGGCAATGGCCAATTTGCTGCCTGCCGCAGGATCAACCAACGCTGCTCCGGGCGCATGTCCTATGGACGTTGCAACACCACGGTTGCTGATAAAGTCCAGTGCCATAACGCCCACGTTATTGAGCGGCAATTGAAGGGGTCCGCAGGTTTGCTGTGTGGCGACTTTACCTGTTACAGAGCGGTCAACTTTATTAGTGAGCCAATCTTTACAGGCTACAGCTTCAAGTTGTAGCACCTGTTCAACATATTCCTGAATTTTGGAAGAGTCGTATTGAACGGTAGCGTAGGAGGGAGGGACTGTAGAATCGCTGATGATAGTTTTCGGCGACGATCCAAAAAGATGGTTTACTTTTAAGTCAACAGGTTTTTGACTCTGACCTTCTTTTTCAAAAATCAACGCATTGTCGCCTGTAGCTTTTCCAACAACATAAAACGGTGCTCTCTCGCGTTCTGAAACATTCTTCAATGTTTCTAATTCACTCTCCTTCATTGCCAGTCCCATCCTTTCCTGCGATTCATTGCTGATGATCTCCTTGTCCGAAAGAGTAGGATCGCCGATAGGTAGTTTATCAACTTGAATAATGCCGCCCGTTTCTTCCAACAGTTCGGAAAGACAATTTAAGTGACCACCAGCACCATGATCATGTATAGAAACAATTGGATTTGTAGGCGACTCAACCATTGCCCGGATAGCATTCATCACCCGCTTCTGCATTTCAGGATTGGAACGTTGAATGGCGTTCAATTCGATAGCATTTCCGTACTCACCGGTTGCTACCGATGAAACAGCGCCACCACCCATGCCGATGCGATAATTGTCTCCTCCGAGTATGACGATTTTGTCACCAGCTTCTAAATGTTCTTTCTGGCTATCCTTTTGTTTCCCAAAGCCCACACCACCTGCGAGCATAATTACTTTGTCGAACCCATACTTCTTGTCTCCTTCAAAGTGTTCGAAGGTTAGTACGCTTCCACAAATTAGTGGCTGTCCGAATTTGTTTCCAAAATCAGAAGCTCCATCGGAAGCTTTGATAAGAATTTCTTCCGGCGTTTGATACAACCATTTTCTTGCAGGGAATTTTTTCTCCCATGAGCGGTCTCCCTCCAACCGAGGATAGGAAGTGATATAGACTGCTGTGCCTGCCAAAGGCAATGAACCTTTTCCACCGGCAAGCCTGTCGCGGATTTCTCCGCCAGCACCAGTCGCAGCGCCATTGAAAGGCTCTACAGTAGTTGGGAAATTATGTGTCTCTGCTTTCACCGAGATTACAGAGTCAATATCGTCGATCTTAAAGTAATCGGGTATGTCTTGTCTTCCCGGAGCGAATTGTTCGATGCGCGGACCTTTTACAAAGGCAACGTTGTCTTTATACGCTGAGATAAGAAAATTTGGATTTTCCTTTGAAGTCTTTTTAATCAGTTGAAAAAGGGTATGCGGTTTTTCCTGACCATCGATTATGAAGGTGCCATTAAAAATTTTGTGGCGGCAATGTTCAGAGTTTACCTGTGAGAACCCAAAAACCTCGCTGTCTGTAAGGCTTCGACCTAACTCTTTAGCAACGTTGTTGAGGTAATCGATTTCTTCTTTGTTTAAAGCCAGCCCTTCCTTTGCACTGTATGCGCCGATGTCATCAATTTCGATAATAGGTTCCGGCGTGTGCTTAATGGTGAAGAGTTCCTGATCGAGTGATGTATAAAAAACCTGGAGCATGCGGTCGTATTTCGCATCGGGTGTTGCAACAATTTCAAATTCTTCGATACGTTGAATTTCTGAAATTCCCATAGTTTGGGTAATCTCCACAGCATTTGTACTCCAAGGTGTAATCATTTCCTTTCGCGGACCAATAAAATTGCCCTCAAGCTGTTTGTCTGCAAGCGCTTCGGCGCTGTTGAAGAGCCATGTAAGCTTCTGAATATCTGAGTTTTGTAACGGTTGTTCCCGGCCAACGGCATAAATTGTGTTGGCCTTTGTACGAAAGAATAAAATCATGGATGATGTCGGGGATATGAGCCGCAAAAATACAAGCATTTTGTTGTATTCTGAGGTATTAATTTCAATTTCTCTCGAGTATTTATGACGCTAGCTCGGAGGAGAAATGGCGGGAGAATGTAGGTTATTAAATTTTTTTAGGTGGTGGCGAATCTTCAATTGGGTTTATGAACTGCAGACTGGATTCAATCAATCTGTTGTGGCCGGTTTCTACCACTTTCATCTGATAATTGTTCAGCGTTTTGATGAGTCGTTTCATATTTTCGGGCTTGATGACTTTGTCATATTTTCCGGTGATCAATGTCAGGTGGATACTGTGATCATTTATCAAATGTGCTATGTGGTTGATATTAAACTGAAGTCGCCGGAAAACAACCCATGAACAATACACCCGACTTCGTTTTTCTTCAGAATCCATTTGCCGCGTAGCAAACCGGATGAGGCCTTTATCCATCAACCCGAGTGCGTTGAGCATCCGGGCAATAGCAATAAATCGGGTGTGATGATGAATCATGCTTTTAAAAATCCTTCTGAATAGTAGTGGATAGGTCGCCAGACTGTACCAGAAACTCGTTTTGATTCCATCAGGAGCAAGTAAGAATACAGATTTTGTTTTTTCGGGAAAAGCTTCCAGGGTTGCCAGGACAAATTTACCACCCAGACTGAAGCCCGCCATCGAAAAGACATCAATAGCCTGATCGTTCAGAAAAGTATTCATACAATCTTTCCAGAAGTTTTTTTCCAATGGTTCTTCACCGTAGCCCCATTTACTTTCACCGTGAAAGTAGAGATCGAAGAAGTACATTGTATAGGTATCCGATAAAGTTTCAGAGAACGACCTGAATACATGATGATCCTGGCCAAAGCCATGAAACAGCAAAAGAATGTTTGAACCCGTGCCGATAATTTCATAGTGAAGTGATGATTCTTTGTATCGGTGAATTCGTTCAGCCATAGTGTAATGATCGTGAAAAATTAGTACTTAGTACTTAGTCCTTAGCATTTAGGACTTGTCCTTGCCTGAAATAGGTTGACCGTTTATTTGAGTGAATAATCTACAAATAAATGATATGGCAAATTTGAAGGACTTTGAAAAAATGACAGTTGGCGAGCGTCGTAATCGGTATTTCAGTGAGGATTTTAAGCGTAAGAAAGTCAGCGAAATAGATCGTAACTTGGTAGGGATTGCAGAGGTTTGCAGGACGTATCAGGTAAGTACGACCTCCGTTTACAGGTGGATCTATAAATTTTCGAGAATGCGCAAGAAAGAAGTCAAGCAAGTGATTGAAGCGAAGAGTGACACAAAAAAAATAGAGGATTTGCGAGCGCAAATAAACGAGTTGGAACGCATCGTTGGTGAAAAACAGATCAAACTCGATTTTCAGGAAAAAATGATTGAGCTTGCGGAACGGGAGTATAGAGTTGATATCAAAAAAAAATTTTCTGGCAGACAATCCTCTGGTACTGGCTCAACCGGCAAATACACCAAGTCAAAATGAACCGAGTGTTTATAGCATTGTCGATGAGCAAGCAATCGTTTCACCAGCGTTTGAATAGAAACCTGAAGTTGATGGAGTACAATGCTCAACTTATTTTATTAGTGAAGAAAGTCAGAGTTGACCACCCACGGATGTCATCCAGACAGATGTATCGCTTGCTAAAGCCAAGTTACCTTGGACGGGATCGTTTCGAAATATTATGCTTCGAGAACGGGTTTAAAGTGACCACTAGACGTGCCTACCACAGGACCACGAATTCATTGGGCGTAACCAGATTTGAAGATTTGGCAACTGATTTCGTGTTGAGTAACATTAACCAGCTTTGGGCAAGCGACATAACCTACTATCGGATAGGCAACACGTTTTACTACTTGACCTTTATACTTGACCTATACTCAAAGCTTATTGTAGGATACTCGGTTTCACTCGATTTGCAAACTGAGTGTACAACGATAGCCGCACTGCAAGCTGCCACTAAGATGCGTCGTAGGATCCCGTCAAACCTCATTATTCATTCTGACGGTGGTGGTCAATACTACAGTAAACAGTGGTTAGAGCTTACTCGAAAATACAAAATGCGTAATAGCATGTGCGAAAGTCCGTATGAGAATCCTCAAGCGGAACGACTCAACGGAATAATCAAGAATGATTATATCGTTGGGTACGGCCCGGAGGATTTTAATCAGTTAATCACGATGACAGGCAAGGCAGTAACTATGTACAACAAAGAAAAACCCCACGGATCCATAGGCAATATTAGTCCGACTGAATTCGAGAGGCGCTTAAAGACAAACCCCACCACAGTAATCCACAAGGTTAAGAAAAGAAAAAAAGTAGCAAAAAAAGAAAAGACGTATGAATGTGGATAACTCGAGGCGAGTTACCCACATTCATACGAATGACTATAATGATGATAATAACAAGTAAATTGAGTTGAAAAACGGTCAACGCCTACCAGGCAAGGTCAAAGGTCAACTTACGACTCAGGACTTACGACTTACCACTCACTATTGTTAAACAAAATAAAAAAGTCTTATTTTGGACCTTTTAAAATATCGCCGTGTCTACAATTAAAATATTGGCTGTTGAAGGGGACCCGAGGTATGTGGTCTCACTTAAGTTGGTTATTCAGGATCTTGGTTACGAACTAATCGGAATTGTCGCTAATGTACAAGCCGCATTGGAGCTATTAGAGAAATCATCCCCTGATTTGGTTTTAATGGATATCGAAACCAGCGATGCAACGAATGGAATCGAATTTGTATCCAGGTTAACGGGTAGCAGACGAATCCCGATAATTTATGTTCTGGACTCTGCAGATTTTCAAACTGTTCAGCAACCAAAGCTCGCGTTGCCCAAGGCGCATGTATCCAAACCTTATGATTGTCTCGGACTGCAGTCAGCTATTGAGTTGGCGATGTTCTATGATTCTCCTCAGAACTATGCAGCAGTACAGTCCAAAGCGATGGGAGATACTTTTTATATCAAGGACAACAATCGCCTGGCAAAGATCCGACTTCGCGATATTGTAGTCGTGGAGGTGGATGAGAAATACTGTTACATCGTTACACATCAAAGACGACACATCGTTGATATGCCATTGGACGAATTAATGGAAAAATTACCTCGTGAAGATTTTCTGCGGGTGCACAAATCCTTTGTTATCCGAAAGAGTGCGATCGAAGAAGTAAATGTCGATGAGTTCACATTGAGGATTTCTGAATGCACTATTCCCATTGGAAAAATGTATAAAGAACAACTTCTAGGCACCCCTAACTTCTTTAACTGGTAGTGGTGCGTTTGTAGCGACTTTTAACCCGCAAATTAAACCTTGGATTTTGTATTTCTAAAGCGTCCAGCCCTTCCGGTATTCGCGTTTTACATATTGGTTAGCCTCGTCAAAATTTGTGATCTTCATATTTTGGGCATCCCATAATAATTTTTTTCTGCCCGGGAAATCTTTACTATTCGGTCCGCGCATAGCATAACTTCTCAAGGCAAGATTACCCATCAACACTGCTTCAGTCATCGGACCGGCATATTCAAACGGCGAGCTCAACTCCATCTTCCCATATCCTTTTGTGCATGCCTCTACCCATTCTGTATAATGGCCAGCCTCTGCGCCTGGTATGCGGGCAAGTGTTGGTTTTGGAAGATTGTCTTCTTTCATTCTTGATGTGGGCAGCAATACCGGGGCAGTATTATAGTTGCCCATTAACTTTCCTTTGGTGCCTTCAAAAATATATCCGCCATCCCAGTCGCCAAGGTTTTCATCGGGAAGTAGTTCGTCCGGGCGTTTCGGAAGTAGGCCGCCATCCATCCATGTGAATTTGATATCACCCTTACCGTCTTTTCTTGGAAATTTCAGGTGGATTATTGAAGATGCAGGACAACTGTCTAAAGTTGTTGCTTCTTTAAAAAAGCCGGCCCATGAAGTCGTAGTGCTACACTCAACTTCAGAGGGATAGTCAATCGGAAGAATCCTGAACGCAGCATCCATGATATGACAAGCCATATCACCTAAAGCACCAGTTCCAAAGTTCCACCATCCCCTCCAGTTAAAGGGAAGGTATGCCGGATTATAGTCTATGAACTGTGCAGGTCCCAGCCAAAGATCCCAGTCTAATTCTTTGGGTATCTCATGTTTGCCGGTTGGTGTGGGAATACCTTGAGGCCATACAGGTCTGTTCGTCCAGGTTTGAACATTTGTTACATCTCCAATGAGTCCGGCATTAATCATCTCCTTTGCTCGGCGTACATGGTCGGCGGAAGCAAACTGATTACCCATCTGCGTAACGACCTTGTATTTTTTTGCCGCATCAGTCAACATCCGTGCTTCATGGATGGAGTAGGTAAGAGGCTTTTGTACATAAACATGTTTACCGCGTTGCATTGCCGCCATCGCCGCTACTGCATGGGTATGATCGGGAGAGGAAACCGAAACGGCATCAATGCCTTTATGCTCCTTATCAAGCATAGTACGGAAGTCCTTATAATATTTTGCGGAAGGAAAGTTCTTCACCGACTGCGCAGCCATGCCATCGTCAACATCGCAGAGGAAAACAATTTTAGCTTTTGGGTTTTTGGCAAAACCAGTAAGATCACTCGTCCCTTTTCCGCCGACGCCAATTCCTGCAATATAAACCGTATCACTCGGGGCGATATACCCTGATCCGCCTAATGTAAAGCGCGGAACGATGGTGAATGCAGCAGCGGTAAGGCCTGCATTTTTGATAAAGTTTCGACGTGAAAGACTGTTCGCTTGGTTGATTTTAGGCTCCATAGGTATCTGGTTTTGATGAATCTAGTAGCCCGAAGTTACACGATATAACAAATCAAAAATGATTGTGACGATTTTTTTTGCCTCAGGAAAAAAAGTAGCATCTAAATCAGGCTTTGAGGGGCGCTATCAAGACAATCCTCCGATCAAGTCAGAAAATTCTGATGAAGGATATAAATTGGGGCTACACGTCGGTTATTTTAAGGCAAAAAAAATAGCGTGAAGAACCTTCACGCTATCTATAGTAGTTAATATTATATATTAATGACTAAAGCTTCCAGCCCTGACGGTACTCGCGTTTAACAAATTGGTTAGCGTCATCGAAGTTGGTCACTTTCATATTGGGGCCATCCCATACGAGTTTGATATTGCGTCCTGGAAAATCAAACTGATCGGGTTTGCCTTCACGTGGTTTGCGGATATCGTAACTTCTGATCGCCAGGTTGCCCATTAGGAGAGTTTCTGTCAATGGACCAGCTATTTCAAAAGGTGAACTCACTTCCATTTTGCCATATCCAGCGATGCTCGCTTCAACCCATTGTGCATAGTGTCCCTCTGCACCATTAGGGACGCGTTTTATCGTTTGTGGTACATTCGCTTCCTTGGTTTTAGATGTGGGGATCAGGCGTGGATTTATACCATAGGTGCTGCACATCATCTTTCCTTTAGTGCCCACGAAGATCACCCCGTTACCACCATCACCCATGATTTCATTCGGACCAAGTTCTTCGGGGCGTTCCGGTTGAATACCACCGTCCATCCAATGTAGCTTAACTGCTGGCTTACCCTTATCCGCTGCAAAGGTTAATACAGCGTATGATGACGGAGGGCAACTGTCGGGAAAATATCCACGCTTGAATTCATCAACATATACGCTACCAACGCTGGCGGTAACGTCGGTTGGATATTTCAATCCGAGTACTCTGAATGGCGGCTCTACAATATGACATCCCATGTCTCCGAGTGCGCCTGTTCCATAATCCCACCATCCGCGCCAGTTAAACGGAACTAACTTGTCGACAAAGTCTTTATAAGGGGCTGTACCCAACCAAAGATCCCAGTCCAGTTCTTTGGGTATTGCCGCTTTATTTGCAGGCCAGGGGATACCTTGTGGCCATACAGGGCGATTGGTCCAGCAATAAACGGTATGCACATCACCAACTAATCCGGCGTTGTACCATTCCATTAACTGGCGAACACCATCACCTGATGCGCCCTGATTACCCATTTGGGTTACAACTTTATATTTTTTTACAGCTTCGGTTAAGGCACGTGCTTCATAAATATCATGTGTCAATGGCTTTTGCACATACACATGCTTCCCTAATTGCATGGCTGCCATAGTTTGTACAGCATGACCATGATCGGGTGTGGACACCGAGACTGCATCAATGCTTTTGTGTTCCTTTTCCAGCATCGTGCGATAGTCTTTATAGTATTTAGCCTTGGGAAAAGCGGCTACAGATTTCGCTGCTCTGCTGTCATCCACATCACACAGGAATGCGATCTCAGCCTTACCGCTTTTAGCAAAACTGGCAATATCGCTTTCCCCTTTACCGCCAACACCAATCCCGGCAACGTACAACTTATCACTTGGTGCTTTATAACCGTTACCACCCAGCACAAAGCGAGGTACGATAGTAAATGCAGCTGCTGCTATACCGGCATTCTTAATAAAATTTCTGCGCGAGTCATTTGCTACGGGAATGTTTTTCTTAGGGGGCATAAGTTTTTGGTTTATAATTTTTATTAAAATTCTTTACTAAGCGTCGAACTTCACACTGATCTCCAATGTCCTGTCGTCGTATTTAAGTTTATATTGATCAAGGACGTCTTGTGGTACACCGTCCCATTGGTTCGGTCTGTTTCCAAGATAGCCCAGATCTTTAATACCAATTTCGCTGGTGAAGAATCCACATGCAGTGAGATCGCGCATAGTATTAAAAAATGCTACACCCTGTTGTAATGCTGGTTTAGCCTTTTCTGGAAAGGCAATTTCATCGACCATCTCAAGTTGTTGTTCCGGTGTGCAAGATGCAAAGTCAACAGTATAGCGGTTCATACATTGGATGTCCAGCCATTTCAATCCACCCCGTAAAGGAATCTGGTAATGAGGCATATCTTTCGCAATGAATTCAATAAAAGCAGGAACGCCGGCATCGGATGCGCTACCCGAAATTGAATCCTTTGGGATAATAATATCTGCCAGGATGCTGATCGTTTTCATTTCATGTTCATCAAAAAACTTTTCACGCTGAAGTCTTTGTTCCCGCTCCAATTCTGCCGGAGTACGATCGATCGTAAATGTTGCGGGAGCTGCCGCTACCTGTTCTGGCGTTGCCGGAGCACAGGATTGAAGCAACACTCCTGTACCTACGGCACCGACCGCCATTGTTTTTAAATATTTTCGCCTGTCCATATTTTAATTTTCATTTGAAATTCAATTTTCAATTTTTTATCCGATGTTCTGTTTCTTTAATTCATCTAAAATATATTCAGACGTTCTCATCGATAGTGCAAGTATTGTCCACGTTGGATTCTTATCAGCCTGTGAAACAAAAGCACCACCGTCAACAACAAAAAGATTTTTGCAGTCATGGGCCTGATTGAATTTATTCACCGCTGATTTTTTTGGGTCGTTACCCATCCGAGTTGTACCAACCTCGTGGATAATTCTTCCGGGAGCAAGGAGGCCGTAATCGTTCTCGGGCCCATCATTTCCTCCGTAGGTGACAACACCGCCCATTTTGTGGATTATCTCTCTGAACGTTTCTTTCATGTGTTTGGCTTGCTTCACCTCATGCTCACTCCATTTGTAATGGAAGCGGAGTACCGGAATGCCATATTTATCCACTGTTGTCGGATCAATTTCACAATAGTTGTCTTCGCGTGCAATCGCTTCCCCTCGCCCTGACATACCGATTGAGGCACCATAGAAGTAGCGGTAGTCGTCTTTTAGTGATGCTCCATATCCACCGGCTTCCTTCTGCTTCCCATCGCGACCAGGATACTTTCCATTAGTATTTTGCATGCCAAATCCGAAGCCGTATCCCGGCATGTTCATTCCCCCACCGTATTCGATGTGGTATCCGCGGGCGAAATCAAGGTTCTTATTATCAAGCCACCACGGTGTGTATACATGCATACCGCCGACGCCATCTTCGTTGTAACGTTTTCGACCGACTAAGTGTGGTAAAATTGCGCCCATCGATGCTCCGGTAGAATCATGCAGATATTTACCGATTATTCCACTACTATTAGCCAGACCGTTGGGGAAGCGGGAAGACTTCGAGTTCAGCAGGAGGCGCGACGATTCACAGGCGCTTGCTGCGAGGATAACAATTTTTGCAGTTACGGAGTATTCCTGCATGTCTTCCTTATTCACGAATGATACTCCTGTTGCTTTACCCTCATCGTTGGTAAGAACTTCACGGACCATTGCATTGGGAATAATATCAACATTTCCAGTCGCAATAGCAGGTTTCACCAGAACAGATGAAGAGGAGAAATCAGCATACACTGTGCAGCCCCTTCCGCACTGATGGCAATAAAAACAAGATCCCCTTTCTTTGTTAACAGGTTTCGTTAGAATTGATAAACGCGACGGTATAACCGGAATGTTCAGTGCAGTACCCGCATCTTTTATAAACATTTCGTGAAGACGCGGTTTAGGAGGAGGGAGGTAAATACTGTCCGGGTCGTTTGGTAGATTTTCTTTTGAGCCAAACACACCAATGAGCTGATCGATTTTATCGTAATATGGCGCGACGTCATCATAGCCGATAGGCCAGTCATCGCCAAGTCCGTCAATACTTTTTCGTTTAAAATCCTTGGGTCCGAATCGGAGGGAGATTCTTCCCCAATGGTTGGTTCTTCCGCCCACCATACGAGCCCTGAACCAGTCAAACTTGGTATTGTCTTTATGAGTATACGGTTCACCTTCAAGGTCCCACCCACCGTAAGCAGCGTCGAAATCTCCAAAATGCCTGAGCGGTGTACTTGCACCTCTTCGGGGTGATTCCCAGGGCCATTTTAACTGCGTTACATTTTTAGCAGGATCATACAATGGACCTGCTTCGAGTAATACAACTTTGATTCCGGCATTCGCCAGGACATACGCAGCCATACCACCACCAGCACCAGAGCCGACGATACAGACATCATAAGCTTTTTGCGTTTTTTTGATTTGAAAATCAGGCATAGGAATTAATTCAAAATAAGGTGTGAGGGTTATAAATGAAAATACATTTTCCAGTTCGAATAGCGATTTGCCTTGTAATAAGTGTTCTCGCTAAGATGCCAGGTATATCGGAAAGATTATACAACTGTAAGGAGAATGGATTCATTGTAATTGGCTTTTCGGGCACCAGCGATTTTAAAAGTAAACTTTCCCTGACTATAATGTAAAGGAAACGATTGCAAAGCGTATTAAATTTTATGCTATCGATTGAAAAACGGGTATTTGGTTGAAAACTCGCTTTCGCCACCCGGAAAATAATTTGCGGTCGCAGGGAATAGCTTCTGAATTTAGGGAAATAATCCAAGAGGTGGCTCATTGTGTCCCTGACGAAAAGGTCCTAAGGCTTTTTCTTAGGTACAGGATCGTATCCATGAGTTCCCCAGGGATGACAACGCACGATTCTTTTCATTCCCAGCCATGTTCCTTGAAGAATTCCCCATTCCAAAATTGCTTCAATTGTATACTGTGAGCACGTTGGCGAATGTCTGCAGTTGGAGCCTAACAACGGTGAAATAGCCAGTTGATAAAACCGGATCGGAAGGATATAAATTTTCTTCAGTATTCCACGTGCCATAGTTGAATAAACGTTCTTTTAGACCTCGGTTGAAAGAACTCGTAAGACTTTAATCGATCGTAAAATTCATCTCACCGTCTTTTCCATCCATCAGTTGAACACCAATTGCCTTGAGATCGTCGCGAATTTGATCCGATAAAGCAAAGTTTTTATCCTTCCTGGCTTTTTTACGGAGTGTTATCAAAACTTCGATGACGCCGCTTACCAATCCGTCGTTGCTTTCCGCTTCTTCGGTCAGGCCGAGCACATCTTCCATAAAGGAAATATAAGCTTGTTTAAAACTTTCAAATGTATTCTTATTAACAGAAGTTAATGAAGCATTGCCCGATTTGAAATCATTGATTCTGGCGCACATTTCGAACAATACTGCCAGCGTTTTGGCAGTATTAAAATCGTCGCTCATGTTGCGATAAAGTTCTTCCTCAAGGTTCGCTAATGTGATGTCAAGTTCTTTGTCTATGTTACTGCCTTCCGTATGGGACAACTTCTTTACAGTAGTCAAAGCGTTAGAAAGTTTCCTAAAACCCTTTTCAGCTGCGCTCAATGCTTCATTTGAAAAGTCCAGTGTACTGGAGTAGTGAGACTGAAGCATAAAAAAGCGAACAGTCATCGGGCCATAACCTTTTTCCAACAGTTCGTGGTTTCCTGCGAAGAGCTCGCGCGGAAGAAATGAATTTCCGAGAGACTTGCTCATCTTCTGTCCATTTACAGTGAGCATGTTGGAATGGAGCCAATAGTTCACGGGTGATTTGCCAGTGGCACCAACGGCCTGGGCAATTTCGCATTCGTGATGAGGGAATTTCAGGTCCATACCGCCACCGTGAATATCAAATGTTTCGCCCAGATATTTTGTGCTCATTACTGTACATTCAATATGCCAGCCCGGAAATCCGTCTCCCCAGGGTGACGGCCATCGCATAATATGATACGGTGATGCTTTCTTCCAGATTGCAAAGTCGACCTTATTTCTTTTTTCGTCCTGGCTATCCAGTTTTCTGCCGCTTTCCATCAACTCCTCCACTACACGTCCGGATAAAATTCCATACGAGTGCTTTTCATCATATTGCTTTACATCGAAGTATACCGAACCATTGACCTCATAGGCAAAGCCTTTTTCGATTAATTTTTTAACAATTTCAATTTGCTCTACGATATGACCAGTAGCCGAAGGTTCAATGCTGGGCGGAAGAATGTTAAATTGACGCATTACCTGGTGGAAGTCTTCGGTATAGTTTTTAACAATCTCCATTGGCTCAAGCTGTTCCAGGCGTGCTTTCTTGGCGATTTTGTCTTCACCTTCATCAGCGTCATTTTCAAGATGGCCGACATCCGTTATGTTGCGCACATATCGTACGCGGTATCCAACAAATCGAAGGTATCGCGCGACGATGTCGAACATCATGAATGTACGGACATTGCCCAGGTGAACGTCACTGTAAACTGTAGGGCCACAGACATACATTCCAATATGCCCGGGGTTGACGGGTGTGAGCAACTCTTTTTTGCCCGAAAGAGAATTTGTAAGGTGTACGGGGTATAACTCGTAAGCTTTCATATCAAAAAATCGGCTGAAAATAACACTAATAAACGGACTTAGCGGACATTAGGATGAGCGTGCTGCAGCAATCTTTTATAGAGGGTTGATAGTTGTTGTCTTTTACTCCTGATCGTAATGGGAGGGTTTGTGAGTTTTTTTTAGAAAACGATTGTGGAAAGGAAAGGTCGATTTTAATTTCTGTAAGAGCGCCGCTTCATTGAAACAAAAATTCAAACCCAGTATTCGATAAAATGCTGCAAAACCCTCACATCAGCTTTAAGAGCCGATTATGTTTAATGATTCAAAGATCGTGTGCACAAACACACACCCATGTTGGCGCCAACATTTTTGGTGGTCTCGAAACCGCAAACGGTTGCGATAACGTTTGCTAAAAAAATATTTCCTAATTTTCAGGGATGCTATTCCAAAATATATACCTTCGAATGTTGCATCGTCGAAATAAACTTAGGTCTATTCTGAAAGTGCAGCAGTTTATTTCAAACAAATCAATTTAAACCCAAACCTTTATTTATGAAAAAACTCTACGAAAGCTTGAGTTTGTCGGCAGTACTGCTGTTTGTTCTTACGACGGCAGTTTTTGGCCAGGAACGAATTGTTTCCGGTAAGGTGACTGACGAAAATGGAAGTGCCATGCCAGGCGTGAACGTGTTGGTGAAAGCCAGCACTACCGGTACGTCGACCGATGTTGACGGAAATTTTAGAATAAACGTTGGAGGGGATCAGGCAACGCTTGTCTTCACCTTCATTGGTTATGAAAATTCTGAGATAATTGTCGGATCAAGATCGGCGATAAACATTCAAATGAAACCTGATGTTCAGACGTTGTCCGAACTAATTGTTACGGGGTATACAGCCCAAAGGAAACAAGATATCATTGGGTCTGTTGCGGTAGTGGACACAAAGGCGACACTTGCACAACCTGCCGCTAACTTAAGTTCTATGTTACAGGGAAGGGCAGCCGGTGTTACGGTAAGTGGAACGGGCGCTCCCGGTGCAGCGTCTAAAGTGAGAATCAGAGGCTTCGTATCGTTTGGTAACAATGACCCTTTATATGTAATCGATGGTGTGCCAACGGATAATGCTAACAACCTGAATCCACAGGATATTGAATCGGTTCAGGTGTTAAAGGATCCTGTTTCCGCCTCGATTTACGGTTCACGGGCCGCAAATGGCGTAATTGTAATAACAACCAAAAAGGGAAAGGCTGGTGTTTATACCCTGTCTTATGATGGATATGTCGGTACTCAGGTTTTACAGGATAGAGTATTTCCTAAGATGCTAAATACTGCCCAATACGCAGATTACTTATGGAGATCTTTTGACGGAGCCGGAATTGCTCCGGTTAGTCCGATTTTTGGGAATGGGGCTTCTCCGGTTGTACCATCCCAGATGTGGACGTCGATGAACGTAAATGGAGCTCCTCCGAACAACGCACCGAATCCGGCAAACTACGAAGTTTTTCCAAACCTGAATCCAGATGCCTACGGTCCATATCAGATTTACAATACGCCTGTAGGAACTGACTGGCATAGAGAAGCAACTCAAGCCGCGCCAATGCAAAGTCATCAGATCAGCGCTTCCGGGGGTAGTGAAAAAGGTCAGTACTCAGTGGGTTTTAACGCGTTTGACCAGGCTGGGAATTATAAGCATACCGAGTATAGCCGTTATTCGGTCCGTGCTAATACTAAGTTTAACCCCAAAAAATGGTTGACCATAGGTCAGAATATGCAAGTTAGTTTTTCGAAACAAAAAGGAGGAAGCGGAAACCCTCAAGACTTAGGTGGTGGTTTGGACTTTTCAGGTGAAGGTAGTGCGTGGGCACAGTCTTACCGTATGGTGCCTTACCTTCCGGTGTATGACATCAATGGAAACTTCAGCGGAAACGGAGTAGGTAACTCTGGTAACGGCACAAACCCGGTTGCTAACTTGTCCAGGAGTCAGAACAACCGATTTGACGGTTTTAACTTCATTGGAAATGCGTATGCCAGCGTTAACTTCTTAAACGATTTCGTCCTTTCTACATCTTTTGGATTTGATCAGCGCACGGGTAGTGGGTCGGCTTTTACCTGGATTACCTATGAAAGAGCCGAAAATCAAAAGAATAACAACTTCAATGAATATATGTTCAGAGGCGGTAATTGGACGTGGACCAACAGTCTTCAATATTCAAAAAGATTTGCTGAACGACATGATTTGAAAGTTTTCGCTGCTGTGGAATCTTTTTATGAGCAGTTTAGGGGTCTGAGTGGCTCAAGGGTAGACTATGATTTCAGTGACCCGGACTTTGTTTCCCTGAATACGGGAAAAAACCTTCCGCAAAATGGAGGAGCTCCTTCAACACCACGTACGTTATTCTCAGTTTTTGGAAAGGCTGAGTATGGATTTGATGACCGCTATCTTTTAAGTTTTACATTACGCAGAGATCAAGCTTCTGTTTTTGGAGAAGATGTCAGGGCAGCGACCTTCCCTGCCGTCGGTGCAGGCTGGCGAATTTCAGAAGAAGGATTTATGAGTGGCGCGTCATTTGTATCAGAGTTGAAGCTTCGTGGTGGTTGGGGGCAAATGGGTAGCCAACGTAATGTAAGCCCGCTCAATCAGTACTCATTCTTTGGGTCGACCATTAATAATCACGGATATGACATTACTGGAAACAATGGAGCAGTTGTTATCGGATATAGGCCAATTGTAGCAGGTAATACCGCAACCCGTTGGGAAGCTGCCGAAATGGTAAATATTGGACTGGATGGTTCATTATTTGATGGCAAACTTGACTTTTCCATTGAATATTTTAACAACACAACAAAGGATTTGCTTGTAGGAAGGCAGAGAAACGGCTTGGCACCTCTCGTAAACCAGCCCCAAATTAATGTGGGAACCATGGTCAATAAGGGGATTGATGGTTCGATCAATACGCGGGGACAAATTGGATCCTCCGGGATAGGGTACGACTTTGGAGTTACGTTCACGCATTTCGTGAACATTGCCGAGAAGCTTGATGCCGACGGTGTTGCATTTTTTGAATCCGGTGCTGGCCGCCTAGCTCCTGTTCAGAGGACACAGGCAGGACAATCTCTTTCAACATTTTGGGGTTATAAAATCGACGGAATATTTCAATCACAAGAAGAGGTTGATGCGCACGCTACAATGCCATACAAAAGAATTGGATCATGGAAAATTCAGGATGTAAATGGCGATGGAGTTATTAACAATCAGGATCAGACCTTTTTGGGGAGTCCCATTCCAAAGTTTCAGTTGGGAACAAACATCGACCTGAAGTATAAGGGATTTGATCTTACGGCTTTCTTATTCTGGAATTACGGTAATAAAATCTATAACTACACCAAGTGGTGGACGGATCTCAGAGGTTTTGTAGGAGGTGTAAGCGAACGGGTCTTAACCGATTCATGGTCGGAGACAAATCGCGGAGCGACACTTCCGGTTCTTAACATCAACGACAGTTATTCGGGATCAATTTCAACCGACTATTACATTGAAAACGGCTCGTTCCTCAGACTTCGCCAGTTACAGATTGGTTATACTGTGCCGGCCAGTGTGATCAACAGAATAGGTCTTGACAGAGTAAGATTTTATGTGCAAGGTCAGAATCTTTTTACGATTACGAAGTATAGCGGTCCCGATCCTGATATCGGCATTCAAGGAGGGGAATTACAGATGGGTGTGGATCAGTTCAGAACGCCATCGCCAACAATTTACATCGCGGGCTTAAGTATCGGATTTTAACGTTTAAAGAAGAGAAAAATGAAAAAGAAGATAAAACTATTGCTAACAGGTTTGATCTGTTTGACGGCAACATATTCGTGTGATGATGATTTTTTAGATCAACCTCCATTAGGGGCAATCTCTGAAAGTTCAATTACGAATGCTGCTGGTCTTCAGGGTTCGTTAATTCAGGCATATCGATCGTTAACTGGACTAAATGTTGGTGCTTGGTATACTAGTGCTAATAATTGGGTTTGGGGAAGTGTAAGGTCAGAAGAAGCGTATAAGGGTACTGAAGCATCAGACCAGAATCAGTTGAACCCCATTGAACGGTACGAGGTACTTCCAAATAATGGTAGTGTGCTTGGAAAGTGGAACGGCAGTTACGATGGCATTGCTATGGCCAATATTGTGTTGCGCTTAATTCCTGAAGTTCAAGATATGAGTGATGCCGCCAAGTTACAGGTGGAGGCTCAGGCGAAATTCATCCGGGGCTTTCTCCACTTCGAAGCAAAAAGAACGTTTAATAAAGCCCCTTTTGTCGGAGAAGATGTTGTTACCATTGCTGATTTTCAGGCGGTTAAAAACGATTCAGACATCTATCCTCAAATTGAGGCAGATTTACTGTTCGCGTATACTAATTTGCCGGTTACGCAAAGTCAAATTGGTAGAGTAAATAAATGGGCCGCAGGCGCATTCCTTGCAAAAGCATACTTGTACCAAAAGAAATTTGGGGACGCTAAAACAATATTTGATGCCATTATCGCGGACGGTGTGAATAGTTCCGGCGATAAATTCGATTTAAACGAGAAGTTCTCTGACACCTTTAGAGGGGAGTTTGAAAATGGTCCCGAAGTTGTATTTAGCATACAGGCTACTGTCGGTGATGGTACGGGAGGTGCCAACAGCAATAAGGAAATGGAATTGACCAACCCTCACTCCGATGGCCCGGGCGGATGCTGCGGATTTTTCCAACCAACGCAGACACTGGCGAATTCATTTAAGACTTCCTTAGGAATGCCGGTAGCAAACCCTCAGACAACGAACATCAAGCAACATGAGAACAGCCCGGCAGATTTCCCTGACCGCGGAGAGTTTGATCCTAGAATTGATCATACCGTTGGTAGAGTAGGGATACAGTATCTTGATTGGGGTCCAGCTAAGTCTTCCTGGATTAGATTATTGGCAAATGGCGGGCCGTTTATACCTAAGAAAAATGTTCATACGTCTGAAGAAGTCGGAAGCTACCATATCCCGGGTGCCTGGGGACAAGCCCAGTCGGGCCGCAATACGCTGGTTATGAGATTTGCCGATCTGCTTTTAATGGCCGCTGAGTGTGAGATTGAAGTAGGCTCATTAGAAAAGGCGCGTGAATATATCAATAGGGTTAGAACGAGGGCGGCTAACCCAGACGATTTTGTAAAGTCTGGTGGTGTGAATGAAGCTAATTATTCAATTACGAACTATCTCGTGCCATTTGCGTCGAAGGCAGAAGCTACAACTGCTGTTCGTCTGGAGCGGCTTTTGGAGCTGGCAATGGAAGGTCATCGTTTTTATGATCTTGTAAGATGGGGCACTGCAGAAACTGTACTGACGGAGTTTATCACTCGTGAGAAAGCAATCCGAACCCATTTAAACGGAGCGGTTTTTACATCACCAGTTGATGATTACCTTCCTATCCCGGAATACGTGCTAGCTCAAAGTACCGGCAATATCACAGCTAATTGATTATCAAAAATTAAAATAGCAGGGCTGCCGGTGTTTGCCGGTAGCCCTTCTTTATTATAGAGAATGTTGTTGGGGCAACATAACAAAACCTTAAATTTTCTACTTTGCTATGTTCCTTCACTTCATTTCCAGAAAAATGAGATTGTTAATTCTTTTACTTTTTATAGGCGTTCTCAGTTGTAAAAAAAAGCCCAATACACTTTTTCAATTACTTTCTGCAGAGGAAACCGGCATTGATTTTAGTAACACTATTCAGGAAACGGATAGTTTTAATATCATTAACTACGAATACATCTACAACGGTGGGGGTGTAGCTATAGCGGATTTTAACAATGATGGGTTGCAGGATATTTTTTTCACAGGAAATGAAGTGCCTAATCGACTTTATCTAAACAAGGGTGACCTAAAGTTCGAAGATATTTCAACAGTTGCAAAAATTGACGTTCCCAATAGGTGGAGTATAGGCGTTACAATTGTTGACATTAATGGAGACGGGTGGAAAGACATCTATGTATGTGCGACAACTAAACCCGATTCCGCCAACCGCCAAAATATGTTGTTCGTTCATCAAGGGTTAAACGCGGAGGGAGAGCCGGTATTTAAAGAAGTCGCTGCCGATTACAATTTAAACTTTACGGGGCATAGCGTACAGTCTGCTTTTTTTGATTATGACGGTGATGGCGACCTTGACTTATACATTTTGGTGAACGTTCGCCTCGATAATATCCCTTCGAATTATCGCCCGAAAATTGAGGATGGATCTTCGCCCAATAATGATCGCCTGTTTAAAAACAATGGTGACGGAACATTTACTGATGTTACCCTGGAGGCAGGTATTGTTTACGAAGGATTTGGCCTTGGTCTTTCAATAAGCGATTTCAATAATGACTCATGGCCGGATATTTATGTGTCAAACGACTATCAATCCGAAGATATATTATACATCAATCAAAAGGATGGTACATTTAAAAACATGACAAAGGATTTCATCAAACATCAAAGCTTGTTTTCCATGGGTAACGATGCGGCGGATATCAATCACGATGGACGCTATGATTTAATAACCCTTGACATGTTACCTGAGAATAGCGAAAGAAAGAAAACAACAATTGGAAACAAGTCATATCTGACGTACATCAATAACGAAAAATTTGATTACAGCTATCAGTTTATGAGAAATATGCTGCACATCAACAATGGTATTCAGAACGGATTTATGTTTAGCGAGATTGGTCAGTTATCAGGTGTTTATCAAACTGAATGGAGCTGGTCGCCGTTAATGGTCGATTTTGATAATGATGGATGGCGGGACTTGTTAATTACCAATGGTTTTCCTAAAGACATCACCGATAAGGACTTCTCAAATTATCGTGCTGAAACTAGCAACATCGCGTCGCCGGCACAGCTTGTAGACTCTATCCCGGTCATTAAAATTCCCAATTATGCTTTTAAAAACAAAGGTGATTTGACATTCGAGGATGTTTCTGCAAAATGGGGAATAGATGTCCGATCATTTTCCAATGGTGCAGCGTTTGCTGATCTTGACAATGATGGAGATCTGGATTACGTTGTGAATAATATTAATTCTCCTGCTTTCGTATTTAAGAATACACTGAATGATACGAAAGTTTCAACAAATTATTTGAGGCTAGGTCTTGTTGGTGCTCCGAAAAATTTGGGAGGATTGGGAGCAAATATTTCAATTTATTTCCAAGGTAAAATGCAGTCTCATTATCACTCAACGTCACGCGGTTACTTATCATCTGTAGAGGACATTGTTCATTTTGGGGTTGGCAACGTCAGTTTAATTGATTCGATGATTATTAAATGGCCCGACCATAGAATTCAAATTTTAAGAGAAATCAAACCAAATCAGGTGATCACCTTAAATCATAAGGATAGCAAGGAAGAACCGACAAATGAGGAGAAACATGTTGATGCTTTTCTTAGGGAGGTTTCATCTTCGTTAGGTATTTCTTATATGCATCGCCAAACGGACCTGGTTGATTTTAATGTTCAACGCACACTTCCGCATAAGTACTCTCAGTTTGGTCCTTCCCTTGCCGTTGGTGATATTAACAACGATGGATTGGAGGATTTATTTATTGGCGGTTCTCCGGGTTATAAATCTACCTTCTACCTTCAACAAAAGGATGGTTCATTTAAACGAGATGATAACTGTTTCGTTAACCCAATCGATTCTCTGGTTGAAGACACTGGCGCGCTGTTGTTTGATTTCAACAATGACTCTTATCTCGATTTATATCTTGTAAAGGGAGGATCAGGCTTTGAAACTGGACATAAGAACTATCGTGATCTGCTTTACAAGAACGATGGAAATGGAAAATTCTCGCTAGTAGAGAATTCCTTACCTGTTATAACGACAAGTGGTTCATGTGTTCGGGCAGCAGACTTCGATAATGATGGAGATCTCGACCTGTTTGTAGGTGGCAGAGTAATTCCTGGCAGGTACCCTTACCCAGCGCAAAGTTTTATTCTAAGAAACGATAATGGAATATTTGTTGACGTTACTGATACGATGTGTCCCGAGTTAACGTCATTAGGCATGACAACGGATGCCATTTGGAGTGACTTTGACAACGATGGTAAAGTTGATTTAATTATTGCAGGTGAATTAATGCCGATTCAATTTTTTAAGAATGACCTGAGTAAGTTGACGAGGATAACCACAGACCTTGACAATCAAAAGGGTTTGTGGAATAGCATTGCTGCCGGTGACTTTGACAATGATGGTGACATGGACTATGTTGTTGGTAACCTTGGGCTGAACAATATGTACCATGCAAGTCCTGAAAAGCCTGTAAAGGTTTTTGCCAAGGATCTGGATAACAATGGTAGCATTGAAGCCCTTACCTTTTATCACAGTAAGATGGCGGATGGCACAGAGAATTTGGTTCCCATGCATTTTTGGGATGAATTAAATCAGCAAAGCCCAAGATTTAGAAAGCAATTTTCGCGTTACAAACAGTTTGGTAAAGTTTCTATGGAAACCTTCCTTTCAAAAGAAGATATGGAAGGTGCGCTGTTACTTGAAGTTAATAATTCGAAATCGAGTTACATTGAGAACCTGGGTAATGGGAAATTTACGCTTTCACCGCTACCGCTGCTTGCTCAGATGAGTCCTGTTAATGGAATGTTGGTGCATGATATAAATGCAGATGGGAATCGAGACATTATAATGGTAGGAAACGATTTTGGTAATGAGGTTTTTATCGGCCGACATGATGCGCAGAACGGATTAATTTTACTAGGTGACGGAAATGGCGGATTTACCGCATGTTCAACAGACAAAAGCGGATTTTATGTACCCGGGGATGCAAAGGCATTAGTTCGACTAGCGAAGGGCAATAATCACTTATTGATCGCATCGCAGAATCGTGGTCGTTTAAGCGTATTTGGAAGTAACGAAAGCACAGAAACATCTATGTTGTATCCAGAGAAGTTGGACACCTATGCCATTCTTTATTTTGATGGCAACATGACCCAAAGAATAGAGTTTTATTATGGTTCTGGTTATTTATCTCAGGCTAGTCGGTCTGTGAAAATTCCTAAAGGTGTTGTTGAGGTTATAATTTATAATTCTGTAGGAACATCACGAAAAATTCTGGCACCGGTCCAATAACGTCCTTCGATTCTTAAATCAAAGTTCTTAATCGTCCTTCCACAATGCTTGTTCAATTCCTGAATCAGGTCTCGACTTAGCTCAGGTGAGTATATTTCTTTTAAACCGAATAAATATTGGTCATAACCTGAATGCCTCGATGTCCCCTAACCGACGCTAGGATCAACGAAACGCGATTCTGAAAAAGAAGAGATGGTTAAACATGATCTTATCCGTATTTTTGCTTTGAAGTTAGGTGCTTTTACCTACGCGTGATTAAAATACAAATTCGAAATGTTCACCGGAATAATTGAAACGCTGGGGCTTGTTGAAACAATCAGGCACGAGGAAACCAACACACATTTTAAGGTTTCGAGTCCGATTAGTCACGAACTTAAGGTAGACCAAAGCGTTTCACACAATGGTGTTTGCCTCACCGTAGTAAAAGTAGAAGACAATGCTCACTGGGTAGTTGCCGTACAGGAAACGTTGCAGAAATCGAATTTGGGGAGCCTGAGGGAAAATCATAAAGTTAATATCGAACGATGTATGCTTAACAACGGACGTTTCGATGGACATATCGTACAAGGTCATGTCGACCAGACCGGTACGGTTAAAGCGATCCGGGATGTTGGTGGAAGTTGGTTATTTGATTTTCAGTATGATCCTTCCGTTGGAAACGTTACTGTGGAAAAAGGTTCTGTCGCCATTAATGGAATCAGTCTCACCTGTTTTAATTCAAAGGACAGTGGCTTCACTGTAGCGATCATTCCATACACTTTTGAGAACACGAATTTTCATATGTTAAGGGTCGGTGATGTTGTAAATCTTGAATTTGATATTATAGGTAAATATGTGAAGCGATTGTTAAATCACTAGATTTTGCGATAAACTTCTGAGGAGATTTCGTACATTAAGCAGTAGAAAATCCTAACCTATGATAGACCAACTCATTAAACTCGTTCAACAAAATGCCGGCGGCGCCATTGTAAAAAATCCTGAAGTCCCTGATCAATACAACCAGGCAGCCATTGAAGATGTTGCGCATCAAATTTTCAACGGGCTGAAAGGCGAGGTAGATCACGGCAATATGCAGCAGGTTGCCTCCATGTTTCAAGGTGGACTTAACGGCGGTGCAATTAGTAGTAACCCTGTTGTTTCGCAGATAATTTCCAGAATTACCACCGATTTTGCTACGAAGTTTGGTGTGTCTCCACAGGTTGCCCAAAGTATTGCTTCTGGTTTAATTCCTCAGATC
>JBGTEP010000032.1:0-33434 GCA_041747735.1 Chryseolinea sp. | reverse complement strand
TATTTTGTATATAAATATATAAGTATTTACTATATAATAAATGTATCTTTATACTTATTAATAAAGATACGAAATTGAATATTTTTGTTCTTCACCATGTAAAATAAGATGGCTAGAATCGTCAAGCTTTCAAGAAGCCTTCAAAAGTCTACTCCCCTCGCCTCTCGCGTAATTCGTGACTATGAGTATTGGCTCAATCGCAAGTATGGACAAACTACAACCTATCTGACCAATGCCAAAACCTTCTTAAAGTCCTATAAACAAGGGGGAACGGTTCTATCTCAACTTGAAAGCTACCGGGAAGATAAAGGCTTTACTATGCGCTCAATTTTAAAGCGGTTTGCCCTATTCCTGGATGAGAAATCGATTGATTTTGTTATCAATGACCTCATTGAAAAGAAGCTTCCAAAAGGCAATATCTATGTTAAACTTTTTCTGGTAAGCAATGGAGACCGACTAACAGGTGAGAAATCAAAGAGTACGTATGCCACTGTGCTCAATCAGTATTTCGATTTGATCGAATACGATCTGAAGAGTTTTAATAAGACTACTGCCACGAAGTTCATCAACTCCCCTACCCTTTCTGTTTTTAGTAAACAATTGTACAAAGCCGTTCTAAAATCGTTTTGCTTGTGGGCAATTCAATATCAAGAAGCAAGTAATATTGATCTGTCCGTGGATCAAAGAAAGGTGAAGAAGGGACTAAAACTAATTAGTCAATTTTCTCTACGTGAAGTGTCAGCCATTCGTGTTAAATCAAACAAAAGGGATACGAATACATATCATAAGGATAGCCTCACGTTGAAACAAAGAGATAAATTGCTCAGTAAAGCTGATGATCCTAAATCGAAAGCAATTTTAAACCTAATGAGCATTAACGGACTTCGGTCAATTGAAATTTGTAGACTAAGCTTAGCGGATTGCAAAATCAAGGAGAGAAGGATCAAGGTCTGGGGCAAGGGCAGACCAAAAAAGTCTAAGGATGAAATCAAACTTTTTAAGCCTTGTAGAGCAGCCCTAAAGGATTACATAGAAACTTATAGTATAAGGAATGGATTACTTTTTCCGGGTCTAACAACTGATAAGCTTTCAAAGCTTGTAAATGAACACCTTGCTAAAATGAAATTATCGGGCAAGTTAACCCCTCATAGCCTGCGTCATACTGCTGGACAAATCATGTATGATAAAGGTGTTCCTCTTGAATTCATCCAAAAGACACTTCGCCACTCAGATATGCGAACTACTCTTGTATATGCTCAAAAAGCAATAGACAATGCATATTTTAGAAAAATGCCGGATTCCTTCTAATAAATCTAATTTATCTTTAGTAAATTACTAAACGAAAATTTGGGCTGGTTTTATCCTCGCTTAATGCGCTTCTAGTCGCCCAGATACTTTTAAGAGAAAAGAAAAAACGAAAAAAAATAAAAGAGAAGCCCACTCATCCGTCTGGCGTGGCGGGAAAGCAAGGAGGATCGGAATAAATGGCTTAAGCGATGGCATGTGGGTTTATGCCGAAGTTCCTTGATTGACCAATTGCTGTGGCTTGTGTGTAGCCGGCCTAACTTTGCTGAATTTTTATTGAATACCTTGTAATATGCTTGATTTAAAACAATGGTATAACGTTTGTAAAACTGACCTTGCATTTCTTTACACTAAATAATAGAAATTTAGTTATTAACTATATTTGGTTGTTATCTACAAGCAAAAACAGAACTCAATTAAAGGAATGATTCACGACTACATGATGTTTTCCAACTTAGTTTGGCAGGAGGGCTTTTCTGCTTTGCCATTACTTCCTCTTTAAAGAAAAAAAAGCGATGACAATCTGTTCAGATTGTGCAGGTTGTCCTTCAGTTCCCTGCTTACTTTTTCAATGACGCATTGCGGAATATGTATTCTTCAGTAGTTATACAGTTTTGCAAACTAATCTTCTTTCAATGGCACTAAGTACTCTGGTTATGCCTATTTTTTTCCAACCAGTGATGATGAAATTTAATTTTGCTCAATGCCTGTTAACAATCCTTTCAGATCGACTGGTTCTTGTCCTCTACTTTCATAGTTAATTTCTACCCGTAGCGCTTTCAATCCGAATATATCTTGTAAATTCTCTAGTGCTAATACTTCCGTAGAATTCTTTTTAACATACCCTTTATTTTCCAAGTATTTTATATAACGAAGATAGGTTGTAGCATCACTTTCACTAGTATAATTGATAGCCAATTTTCCGGGAGCAGTTATACGTTCTCGCGTTCCTTTTATCCGTGCTTTATCGATACGCTTTTTTACAATTTCATAACGGGCATTATAGGCTCCTTCCACATCAAATCGTTTCTCATCCATACGGAAATGCACCGCCAATGGACTACTATAAACCAAGATGAGTGAGGCTACTTCAATATCCGAATTTATTTCCTTCTTAATATCAACCAACTTTCTTTCAAGTTCACACGTAACCATCAATTGCCATAACTGTAGGTTTTCAAGAAAAACAGGATTGAATTCCAACTCTTTTGAGATTGATTGCCCGATATACATATTGTATTCTACACCATCCGTTTTGTAGCGTTCAAAATAATGCGGAAACATTTTTTGTGCATCCAATTGTCTTTCATCTAGATAAGATGCCAACGATTGATTAATGTGGTTAACACTTCGATCATACACTTTTCTAGCATCATAGATAGAATGCATATCTGGATCCAATAAACTGAAATATGAATCAATTGCCGTTTGAAGTGCTGGATAACGTTTCCGTATTTGCTTAAACACAGGATGAATCTCATCCTCTAAAAAATGCAAAATTCGATGCTCGCTGCCCGAAAGTAATTCACCATCCAATTCCTTTCGATAGTGAATAACCCGAATTTCCATTTCCTCATAAATTGGCATACTGGTTTTCTCCAAAACCATTTTTAGCAATTCAGACACTTCACTTAATTGCCTTGAAAGATCCTCGCGAACGGCTTGATTCCTCCTTTCAGTCGATCCCTTAATATCTAATTGACCATATAAGGGATAAACATTTTTGAAGGCAATATCACTAAAAGTTGACTGTTCACCACTCTCTTCAAGCGCCATAAATTTATTCGCTTCTTCTTCGAACCGCCACTTAACTGCTGGATGAATAGTTGTGCATTCTTGCTGAATAATCGCTTCCCTGCGATTTTGCAACTCTACCATAATTCGATTAATCGCCATCGAAAGGATCGGCATAACTGCATCCAAGCGTTGTAATGAGGCTCCGTTCAATTGGTGTTTTTGTTTGGAAGCGAGTTCGAAGAAACCTAAAAATTTATCATTGTGTCGAATAGGTGAAATAATATAACTACCAATCCCTAATTTATGTAATGCTTTTGAAAAACCACTTCCTGATCGATTATCAAAACCCTCTACATCAGAAACAACAAATGGTTTTTCTTGGTCAAGTATCATTTGATAAGTATGGAGGCACATATTCGTCTTACAATCCAAGGATTTCATCTCACTGCATAAGATGGTGGGAATCGAATGGATAAAATGTCGTGAAAGCATATTATCATTGTACATCAATAGACCGATTGACAAGTCTTTGATACCGAATAACCTGATCAGTCCCTCATAAATTTTACTTTCGGTATCGGAAGAATGACCCAGCAAATTTGAAGCGATAGTAGAGATCGCATGGTCAACAGAAATATCCATCAAGTTGGTGATGCCGATGCCCTTAATTATCCAACTTTCCAGAGGAAATTTCTCTTTCCACAGTTCAATATTTTCAAAATTATCCAACAGTTTCAGGTAATCATCGTGTGTTATATCTATTGCATTTGGCCCTGGAATGATATGCAACAAATCACCATTCATGGTCATTCCGTAGGTTGCTATTGCGGCTGTCTTCTTATTGGGTATCGTTACTAACCTGGGTAATCCAGAGGGAAATGGGTAGTTATAATGCATACTTAAAATAGCTGCACAGCCATATATATAGAGTTGGTCTTCCGAGTAATCCTGGAGTTCAAAAGAAAAGTCTTCCTGACTTGCTTCTAGAATATTTCTAAAGCGTGTGCTTGTGTAGAAAGGAGCAAATTCAAAAGGAGGAATAAGCGCCTTTATCTCATTTGATAGCAAAACATCAGGAAATAAAACCCGACTAAGCCGTTTCACAATCTCCAGGCTGCCATCAAAATCAATACTATCAATCCCGTCCCGAAGCATCGGGTATTTGGCACTTTCTGCTAACAAATTTTTAGCAAAAATTGATACATTTTCATCTGTATCTTTAGCCTGTTTTTCCAACATTTCTAACACGCTGATAAAACTCACCTGCGTAATTGCAGGAAAAGGTATTTTTTTCCCCCTATTTATCATTAACTAACTTTTTTGCAACTAAACCCGCTAATAATTGTTTCATTCCAGATACTAGACGTATTTCTTTAATAATTAGTTTAGAAACGCTTTCCCTATTTTGATAAAATATAGTATCAAGAGAACTTTCCTACCAATAAATATGATTCATAATATCACCAATTTGAAGCTATGTTAAATATTAAGTGGTCGTTGTTAAGTAAAGCATTACTCATACTATTACTTGCGAGCTCTTGTGCAAGCTACAAAACGAGGTACTCTAAAGAGGGAATTCAGTGGGAATCCAACGCTAATTCTTCGATCTCCAGCAATCGTCTTTTGCACACTATGTATTTAATTGGAGATGCAGGTAATGCAGCTTATGGAAAGAGCACCCCTGTCTTGACCTACTTAAAAACCAAACTTGAAAATGAAACAAAAAATAGCTCTATAATTTTTTTAGGTGATAATATTTATGAATATGGTATGCCCCCGAAAGAAGATTCTATTAAACATGCTATTGCAGAGCATCGAATAAAAGCACAACTAACTATTTTAGATAATTATAAAGGACGGCCAATTTTTATACCTGGTAATCATGATTGGCGTGGATGGGGACAAAGTGGTTTAAAGCGACAAGAAAAAATTGTTGAAGCCTATATCAATAAAAAAAGACAGGTAGACGATAAAGACGATTGGGAAAATTATTTCCTTCCGGATGATGGCTGTGCTGGGCCAGCAGTTGTTGAGCTAAACGATGATGTGGTTGTCATTGTAGTGGATTCCAATTGGTGGCTGGCTGATTTGGATGAAGAACCAAAAATAAATGACGGGTGTGCTGCCCGAAATAAAGCAAGCTTCAAATTTGAATTTGAAAATGTGGTACGCAAATATAGAAACAAACAAGTAGTGATAGCGCTACATCATCCTCCACACACGTATGGCCCGCATGGGGGGAGGTATTCCCCCAAACAATATATTTTTCCCCTTACGGATTTACGCTCCAATTTATACATACCCTTACCGTTGCTAGGAACACTCGTTGCCACCTTTCGATCTAGTATCGGGTCGCGACAAGACGTAGCACATTCAGAATATAAAGCATTACGAAACGCACTTCTTGCAGGTGCAAAAAAAAATGGGGAATTCATATTTGTGAGTGGCCATGAGCATGGGTTACAATACATTGAAAACGATGGCCAAAAATTTATTGTGAGTGGCAGCGGATCTAAAGACAGCCCTGCTGGATTGGGAAAGGGTTCGGAATTTGCATCGGGCGTTTTAGGATACAGCACCCTTGAATTTTTTTCGGGAGGTGAAACATGGAGTACATTTTGGGAAATTGATCCAACAGGTACGGCAGCAAATATCCTTTTTAGAAAAAAAATAAAAGAAGCCTCAACTATCTCGGTCGAGATATCACAAGAAGACTTTTCGGAATATGAAAAACATGAGACAACTGTTATACAGTCAGTAACGAAAACAGAAACAAAACCAACTGGTAGTTTTCACAAAGCCATACTTGGTGAACATCACCGAAATCTATATTTGGAGAAATACACTTTTCCTGTTCTTGATTTAGAGTCTTATCAAAATGGTGTTACTCCTGAAAAACAAGGAGGAGGTAATCAAACTAATTCATTGCGCGTAAATGATCTTGAAAATCGTGATTATGTCTTACGGGGTATGACTAAAGATGTAACGCGTTTTCTCCCCTACCCATTTAACAAAATGGTAGCCGCGAAATATTTAGTAGAAGATAATTTTCTAGCAACACATCCATTTGCACCAATTGCAATACCTGCATTGGCTGAAGCAATTCATGTCTATCATACAAATCCTACCATATATTACATACCAAAACAACCGAGGCTTGAAGATCACAACGATATTTTTGGGGGAGAAATGTATCTAGTTGAAGAACGACCTGCCGGTAAAAAGTGGGAGCATGCAGATTTTTTCGGCAATGCTGAAAAAATCATTGGTACACCTGATCTTGTAGATGAACTACTGAACGATCCAAAACATCAGGTTGATGAAGAGTGGACGGTTCGAACACGGCTGTTTGATTTTCTTATTGGTGATTGGGACCGTCATGATGATCAATGGAGGTGGGCACGCATTGATCAGAAAGATGGTGCAAAACTTTATCGTCCCATACCGCGCGATCGTGATCAGGCATTTTCAAAATACGATGGTTTTGTTCCGAATTTAGCAAGACAAACCCTTCCTTTCCTTCGCCAACTCCAATCCTATGAACCAGAGATTCAAAGTATGAAATGGACTACCTGGAGCGCGCGTCTTTTTGATCGTACATTTTTAAATGAATTGAGTTGGGAGCAGTGGGAAAAAGAAGTGAAATTTATTCAAGAACATCTCACCGACTCAGTAATCGAAAATGCTTTTAATGTGTGGCCAGAAAAGGCAAAGGAACTCTCCGCTAATCCAATTATTTTCAGTATGAAATCTCGCAGAGATGATCTCTTAAAAATTGCCCGAACTCATTTTGAGTTTTTAAGCAAGTCAGTGGACGTCATCGGAACAGAAGAAGAAGAGCGTTTTGAAATTGAAAGATTAAGTGATACGCAAACCCATGTGCGTGTATATGAAGTTTCAAAAAAAGGAAAAATTAAGAATCTTACGTATGATCGAATTTTTGAAAATAAAATTACCAAAGAAATCAATCTCTACGGAAATGGGAACGAAGATGAGTTTATTATTACGGGCGATGTGAAAAAGGGAATAAAACTTCGTTTGATTGGTGGTTTAGGAAAAGATACTTTCATTGATTCGTCTTACGTACAAATTGGAGGTAAAAAAACTTTTGTGTATGATGACTTAAGAAAAAATACCGTACAAGCAGGAAAAGAAACAAAAGACAAGCGAACTAACATTGCACGCTATAATATTTATGATAGACGTGGCTACGATAGCGAATATAATATGTTACTCACTATTCCAATGGCCGGGTACAATCCAGATGATCAGGCTTTGATTGGTGCCAACTTCAACTATATTAAACGTGGATTCAAAAAAATACCTTTCTCATCTGAACAAAATTTTGGCGTTAGCTACGCTTTTGGAACACAAGCATTTAAAGTTCATTACCGTGGAGATTTTCTTTGTGTTTTGAAAGAGCTGGACTTTTTTCTGGATGCGCAATATAGAGGACCTACCTACTCCTTCAACTTTTCAGGGCTTGGAAACAATACGACCCGCCCTGTAGATGACCCCATTTACTACCGAGTACGGCAAGAGAGAATCTTTCTCTACCCTGCGATTAAAAAAAGATTTTCGGGGCAGAGCGGATATTTTACAATTGGGCCAACATTTGACATCTCCAAAATTGATGATACCCCAGATCGGTTTATTAGTGATTATGATCCATCAGGTAGTATCTTTTCTAGAAAGAGTTTTATAGGGGGACTACTTGGTTTTCATTTCGACAATACTGACAACACTTTTGCTCCACATTCCGGCATTCGTTTTCAGGCAACTGCCAATTGGGCAACTCCCATTTCTGAAAGTGGCCACTATGGAATTTTTAAATCTCATTTTGATTTCTTTAAGCAACTCGATCGAAACGAAAATGTGATACTTGCTTCACAAGTTGGGTGGGGACTAAATATTGGAAGTGGCTATGAGTTTTTTCAAATGCCCAATCTGGGCGGGGATCAGTTACGAGGGTACCGTATCAATCGCTTTTATGGCACTCAACAATTTTGGCAAAGTACTGATATTCGTGTGCGGTTATTAGACAATGAAAATAAAATTGCCCCATTTAGCATGGGTATAGTAGGAAGCTTTGATTATGGAAAGGTTTGGCTGGATGGTGAACAATCAAAAAACTGGCATACAAGTTATGGTGGAGGGCTGTGGATTCGACCTGTAGACATCTTGGTATTTTCGTTTGCTACATATTTTCCAAAAGAAGACGATGAAGAATCTCCACGTTTTGTCTTCAAAATTGGGTTTGGGTTTTAAAAATCTACTATGCTATAATGATAAAGGTTACTAAAAACGATATCACCGCTAGAATCATTCCGTACATAAAAAAATTATAGGTAATCCTTAGATACTTATATTTCTTAGCTAAAACAGTTCCCAAGCTATAAATGTCTTTAATCATAGAACCATATAAAAACGAACCGCTTTTCATCATTTCATTCATTCCCCATTCAAACTCTTCCAATGACATCCTATGGAAATTACCAAAGAATAGTAGATTGGATTTTCTATTCTTAACATCTTCAGAAGTGAATTTACCAGAAGAAATTTTAGGTCGTGTACTTAAGGTGGCAAAAATAATACTTCCAACACAAACCAGAATAAGGATAGTAGAAGGTAAAATTAAATGTGGAATACTGTCAAACTTTGGCACTAACACAGATAATGATATAGAAATAATAATTGCATTGATACTGAGCATGATATTAGCCTTGTTATCCGCGATCGTACTTAAGGCCATATGATTTTGAAAAGTGACCCGAAAAAGAGTCTCAATTCCTCTCTGAGGAGTATCGTCATTTACCTTTCCCTTCTTACCTTTTTTATCTGGTCTCCTGGTATCTTTCGCAAGTAGCTTTAACTTTTCAATATTCTTTTTCTTGCGTTTAAAATATTTACGCTGTGCAAATTCGGTATGGTACTTATGGTTTGATAGAAACTGAATATCATTTGCTATCCAATCACCATTACTTTCAGCTTGACCCATTAGTTCCCACTCTAGCCGAAGGGCCTCGGATCGCTTCAAATAACCTTTCCTCCCAAGATGAGATAAGTCCGCATCGCACAATACCTTTTCCAACAAGCTTACTGGTTGTTGAGGATAGCGCGTTGCTAGAATAGCTGACGTTATAATGTCAAGTTTATTTTTGTTAAAATCAATGGAGGTTAGAAATTTAGTTGCAATCCGAACACTAACTTCCTCATGCTCATTATATGATTCAATGTATCCCGTATCATGAAACCAGGCAGCGATTAAGACCAACTCCAATTCATCCTTTGATAATGTTACTCCTTTAGCAATCTCCTCAGTTGCATTAACTACATCAACCGTATGTTTATAATTATGATACACTAGGGATTCCCTTCCACTATTTTTGAATAGATTCTGAACATAATCCTTAACTGCTTTTAAAATATTCATTGCTCAGTATTATAGCGAAAAAAATAAATAGTGGCAGCGCCTACCTGACCTTCATTGGAAATATAAAGATTATTCGCTGAATCGAAAGTAATACCTTCGGGTTGCCTAAACAAAGAAGGGTCGAGGCGGGTTAGGCAATCAATCTTCCCAAACGAATCAAGGACTAAAAGGAATTTACCTTTTGATGATAAAATGTAGATATATCCAGTTTTAGGATGTATTGCTATACCCGATGGGTTGTAGGTTTCCAACCCTTTCCATTCTTCCTCGTATTGCTCAAAGCGGTCAAGGGAAATCCAATTACTAGCATTTTTTATATCATCTAAACTAAATGAAAGAGATTGAATCTTTTCAATTTTCCGATCATCAAGACCAAAGGAATAAATACTTTTAGTCTTGCCTGGCTTACTTGAAGCACCCTTGCAAGCGAGTAGCAATCGTTGATTCTCTTTGTCATAACAAATCCCCTCAGCATCACATTCTTTGTCAATGTCCAACGAATTAAGGCGTTGGGTGGATTTTTCTTTAGAAAACTCATAGAGATTACCTCTGCTACTTAATATGTACATAACACTTCCTGCTATTGCTATCCCTTCATAATCCCCTTCTTCACCAAAAGGAATTACGCTGGCTATTTCTTTTCGTTTTAAATCGTATTGAAAGATTTCACCTCGCTCATCTTGTACACAATATAATGTATCTCCATCCATCGTGAGTCCCGATACTTCCTTCAATATAGGGGGTAGTTTAAAAATCTCATCAGGATATTTCAAATCGTAGTAAAAGGAAGTGCCATCATCAGATTGCGCAGCACAGGACAGGCAAACTATGACAAAGCCCAAAATGCATAAATGTGTCTGCCGCATCATTGTATTGACATAATAACTAGGAAAGATTTATAAATTAGGAAGCCCATAGTTTTCATTTAAAAACCTGTAATAGTCATTTTGAGCACGTATGGCTTTTGTCTTTCGTTTCACGGCAACATTTTTTAGATCCCTATTTAAAATTACTGCTTTTGTATTATCCGTGAGTTGAAGCTTAATATTGTGCATGATAATTTCTCTTGCTTGCTCATCAAAAATTGGAAATACTACCTCAATTCGCCTATATAAATTTCGCTCCATCCAATCGGCAGAGCCAATAAATAGTTTTTCAATTCCTGCATTTTGAAAAAGATAAACACGAGCATGCTCCAAATAACGGTCAACAATCCTCGATACAACGATGTTCTTCCGGGGCACCAAACAACAGATACCACGAATAATTAACTGAATTTTAACACCATTTTCTGCAGCCTCATACAGTTTTTTTATCATGACCTTATCCTGAAGATTATTCAATTTAAGAATTATACCCGCTTCTTTGTGGTTGATACAATTCTCAATTTCTTGATCAACAAGTTTTAAGAATTCTTCCGGCATATTTATTTGTGCCACTAACAAGTGCTCTAAATCAATCTTTTCCTTTTGCTTTAGGGTAAACTGAAGTACATCATCAAGTTCATTTGTTAATCTTGGATCCGCTGTCAATAAGGCATAATCTGTGTAAACATCTGCAGTACGCTCATTAAAATTTCCCGTACCTAAAAATGCATACTTCTCGATTTTCTTTTTTCCTATCCTACGCGCCACCAATGCTACTTTCGAATGAACCTTAATGGCTTCTTCACTGAAAACAACTTGAACTCCGGCTTCCTGCATCCGCGCTGCCCATTTCAAATTATTCTCCTCATCAAACCGTGCTTTCGCCTCCACCAAAACTGTAACTTTCTTTCCATTGCGTGCTGCACTTATTAATGCATTTGTAATATGGCTATCACTCGCCACCCGATACAAAGTAGCCATTATCGAAACCACATCCGGATCAATTGCGGCTTCATTGAAAAAGCGCAAAACATAATCATAGCGTTGATAGGGAAACGAAAGTAGAATGTCCCTTTTATTGATCGCAGCAAAAATTGATTCCTGTTTTTTAAATGCTGAACAATTCAATGCTGGCATTGGCTGATACTCCAATTTCTTTCCAACTGGGTTAGGAAGTGAAAATAGATCAGACAAATTATGATACCGACCACCAACAACACAATCCTCACTTAAAAGGTCAATTTTCTTTTGTAAAAATTTAAGTGTAGAAGGGCTGATGGACGGATCAAACAGAAAACGGGAAGGCATCCCAACATTTCTTTTTTCAAGGCTCTTCCTTATTTTATTGACAACATCTTCTGAATATTCGTCCTCCAAAAATAACTCCGCATCGCGATTTAATTTTACACTATGCACCTCCTTCACCACAAAACCAGAAAATATAACGTGGGTGTAATACCGGATAATATCATCTATAAAAGTGAAATATGAAACGCCTTTTATTTTAGGGAGCTGTTGAAATCGCGTAACCTGGTTGCTAGGAATGTTAATGAGCCCAATATATTCGATACTTTTTTTCTCTAGGGTTGCAACAAGATATAATTGCTTGTTCTCTAGAAATAAATTCTTTCTGGATTTTTTTGGTAGGATGATGGGCTGAATAAAAGTAAGAATATTCGAGAAGAAAAGAGCCTCAACTGCTGCCAGGTGAGACTTCTTATACGGCTCATTATAGTACAGATGGATTTTATTCCTGCGTAAGGAAGGTAGAATTGATTTTCTAAGAATGGTACCAAATCGATTTAGTTGGTGAGCTACTTCCTTATGTACTTGAGAAAGTATCTCTTTCGGATTACTGAGCTCTGCCTTCTTATTAAGCTTTCCTTTATCCAACAACATAAGTCGCTTCATCAATGCAACTCGAACCCGGAAGAATTCATCTAAATTCGAAGAGTAAATGGCAAGAAACTTTATCCTCTCGTATAGGGGAAGCGTATCGTTGCCCGCTTCAGACAGAACACGTTCATTAAAAGAAATCCAGCTTAGGTCTCGGTTAAAATAAATAGTCTTTTTCATTAAAATTTAGAGCACATGAATTGGTTTGGCGCAAAAAATATGGTTCATTAAGTTAAGTGAAATTATTTCAACACGATCCTGTGCAATCGATTATTTTTTATAACCAATTAGTTTTTGACAGGCGATTTTAAATACAATCCAAATGAAAAGACAAGCCCGGATGTTTTAACTGCGGAAATTTCATTCGGCAATCGTGTACTAATATTCTGACGATATCCACCAAATAATTCGACACCAAACAATTTACCTAGTTGCTTATTGTACTCCAGACCAAGATCAAGTTCCGTCCTTCTAAAAGCATACTCTTTATCTGTGTCAGTAATATAATAGCTTCTTGACATCGCATCCGCTTTCAAAAGAAAGATATCAGTAGATGTTAGATTATAACGCAACGCTGCTCTTCTGGGCAACATTAACTCTAATCCGAATTTGGATGAAAAATTATAATTAAAAACAACAACAGGAAAGCCAACAACCCTACCAAAACTTCGGTTGGCCATTAAACCAAAACCAATTTCCTTGTTTAGGGATTTCTTCTTTAAATAGATAGCTGACAGTGTATAGTTTAGCGGGGCAACCGCATTCTCATCGCGAAGATTTCCACTTTGATTGATATTTAAATTAGTCATCAACCAAGAGGTACTATCAAGTTTGTTGATGGCGCGAATATCCAGACCAAGGGAACTAAGGCTCCAGTCTGACATTCTTTGCAATGGGTTCTCAAGTGAACTTTCTTCATCATCAAGGTGAAATTGTTCCGCCCGATAACTAGGTCCCAAAAGGAGCGTAAATTTTGATTTGTGAAATACCGGTAAGTAGACTTTAAAATAAAAATCTTGTTGTTGATATTCTTTAACAGCCCCACCTGTTGAGCAATACAATCTGCCTGGTGCCATGGTGCCTTCAAAGCGAATCCATTTTGAAGGTGCCATACCTGCTAACCCCGGTTTCATCTTTTGCGCACACACAGATGTGCAGTGCAACCCTGCTAGCACACACACACACAAGTAATCAAGCGAGCAAACGATTTAAACATTACCAGAATATATAAGACATTAAATTACAAAAAAATAAGGTGCAAAAAATGATCCAGAGCCTTTAATATTGAGAATGAATCTAACTTTTCCTAAATAGTAAATAAAAGAGCCGTTTGACCTCATCCAACAAAGTTCAATAGGTTTAAGCAACTTAGCCAACTGTGTTGTAATGCTTATTTCTCCCTCCAATGTCCTATGCAATGGGCATTAGTCTGCAATCTCAAATAATTTTCGCCACTGTTCATCGGTAATTTAACCTTCTACTTCTAACAATCGTTCAAAATGATCAATTCGCGAATTAGTGTCCCTACTTTCGCAATCCCGATAGTGGCGTTTTGTATGGTTACCATGAACTTTTATTTCGTTCAATTCAATGGCTTTTCTGTTTCGTATACATGCGCAAAGTAATGGCGATGCAGGTAGCAAGCACTTCAGAATCAAAATTGAAACGCAAAGACGGTAAAAAGTTTAATGAGACAGCAACATTTCTCTTGGTGAAAGTGATTCCCCTCCTCATGTTATAAAGATATTGTCGAAATCGGTACTCAGCACGAATTGATCTCCAAAAGCAAACCTGGAATTAAATTCTTTGGTGTTTACTTGCTATTGACCAAAGACATGCGTTGATCCTACGAATAGGATCAGGATTAACAATATAGGTGCATTTCATAATTTTGTAGTAACGATTTTGAGACCAATGATTACTGTAAAAAACCCTAAGGAAAGGAAACACATAGGAATGCCACTTTCCGTTTGAGGGCATTGCACGCTGCCCGCTAGCTGCAGGCTTGTTCCCATCAATGCGATAAGCCATGGAATGGCTGTGCCCACATAAAACCAGAACGACTTAATGCGTCCGGTATGAGCTATGATGGCAAATGTGACACTAACAAGAATAATATAGCAGGCTGGAATCGATAGTAGCTCAGGGCAAATACCACCCTGCATCCATTGTAATGACACGAGTTGAATGGAAGTAACCAGGACGACACCCAACAATCCATAAAGCAAGAAGTGAATAATCTTTTTCAATTCTATTGGACTTTTCCAGCTACAATCATTTGATTGGATTGAAGAGCTGTAAATTTTTCTCTGGTTCCATCTACATACTGAATGACCACCGAATCAATTTTAGTTTCATTACCAAGACCGAATGTCAACACATTGGTATTGTCACTACAAAGTCCCTCCCCAATCACATAAGCATCAGTCAACGTTCTATCTGTTGTGCTCACTTTCACCCTGGCACCTACATAATGAGCCTGCTCCGGAAATTTTAATTTGAGATAATTACTCTTCCCTCCGTTACTGACAAGAACGCGCAATGGGCCATCCAAATTAGTATACACCAAATCGGGATAACCATCAGCATTAAAATCACTGGTTAGTGGTGTAATAGCATAATGTTTATTTTCAGCATGTGCTTGCTCCTCTACAGCGGCAAAGGTCCGATCCTCCCTTTGTATCAATAGCCTGCAAGGAAGTTTGAACAATTTATTAGCAGGGAACGCAATATAATTTTCCGCTACAGCAAGATCCTGCATTCCGTCCAAATTAAAGTCTTCAAATATTGCACCCCATGAAAATTCAAAGTCCGCTACTTTAGCACTGCGAGCTACATCCCTATAAGTCATATTGCCATTATTTTCGAATAGCATCCAGTCTTTGATGAGCTCTTGATCTTCTTTCAGATCCCCTCGCACCATAAATTCCGGAACTGTTGAACCTGTGTTACTGAAGAACATGTCCATAAATCCATCATCATTGAAATCACCAATTCCAATGCCCATTGGGTAGCTGTACTTGCCTGAAAGCGGTGTGCTTACCTCTACATATTTACCCTCTTTGTTTTCGTAGATCTTTGGTCTGCCTGTATCATAAGCCACCACCAGATCAAGCCAACCATTGTTATTGAGGTCTACCATTACAGCCTGAAAAGTATTGTGGACATAATCAAGTCCAGTCTCAGAAGTAACGTCAGTGAATTGCAGGTCACCATCATTCCTTAATAGAATACTGCTGGCACCATAATCAGATCTATTAAAAATGGTTTGACCTTCCATCAACTCAACTTTGAGATAAGCACTTACAAAAATATCGGCATCACCATCTCTGTCATAGTCACCAAGCGTTATCGATAAAGGAGTGGACTTTTCATTAACTTCAATATTCAATCGGGTGGATGTGAATCTTCCCCCCTGGTTCTCCAAAAAGAATACACCTTCTTTACGCGTAATAATTAAATCCACATCATCATCCTCATCCAAATCAAAAGAAACAGCACCCAATGTGATTGATTTCCCCGGCTCAATAGGAGGCAACTGATCTGAAATATCTTGGAATACTGATCCGTCATATTGAAACAGTCCATCTTTTTGATTGGCTCCACCTCCGACAAATATTTCGTCTGTACCATCATTATCTACATCAATCAATGCACCAGCCATCATGGGCAAATCTGTTTCGTCATTGAATTGGTGAGTAAATGAAATGGCCGCTTCACTAAATGTTGGAATTTCGCTTTCTGGCACCGTAAAGTCGCACGCCTGTACATAGGGATCTTGCGTATCACTATAAGTGGAATAAAGAATGTACCCAGCACCGATCAGGATAATGGCCAACACGATTAATAGAATTTTTTTCATAAAGTGGTTGAGCGTCTAAGTACAAGAACAGAAGTAAGAAACAAAGTAAAATGAGCTACATTCATTGCCGTTGGAATCAGGTAATTTCCAATGAATGGCACAAAGAAGAACAAAAGAAAGACAATACCAAGCATCAAAATTGGATTGAACCACGCCATCCATTTCGGATAGCTGGTTTTATACTTGAGTATTTGATATACAAAAAGTGCTGAAACCAAAAGGATAGTTACTCTTAATACTTGAACAAGGCTTTCAATCAAAAAGCTGTAAACAGTAGCCACTTCTTTCCATAAATCTGGATTATCAACTGCGATTAAATGATAAAGATGCCCCAAGAGTGCCCGCGAACTCACCCACACTCCACCTACCGTGAATGAAATTACTCCTAACCCAAACAACAGCAGGGCTAACTTTTTACTTCCACCTTTCAAGGCTAAGTAAAGGTGATAGTAGCCAACATAATATAGAGGAATACCCCCAACTACCAGAAAGTGTCCCAGCGACATATGTGAAGTAGATACATTGCCGAGAAAGCCAAAAGGCAAATCGGAATCATAGCCAATTGCAGAATAATGGATCAAAAATTCACCCGTTCCAACAATGATTGATGCGAACAGGCCAACGTAGCCTGTAATTAAAAACATCTTTCGCTCATCTATATTCATCTCCTGTAAAATACAATGTAATGTCTGTTCAATAGTGACAGGTAAAAGACAATATGATGTTTAAATGTAATGGAAAGATCGGTAAGTCGGATCAGTTGAAATGAAATGTACTGAATATTTGGTATGCGTGATAAGCTTTGCCAACATTCAACAAACACATTTTACGTTACGGATCACACTTCCCTCCCACTTCTAGAGTCTACCCAATTTTTTTCTTCTTTTTCTTCATACAATTTTTAAAACTAATCAATCAACAAGTCAACGCATCTATAGCTGACGGCCAACCTCTTACTTAGGCTCCGTAGCCAATCAAAGAGTAGATAAAAAGCAATTAGTGTAAACTAAACATGAGTCATTTTTGTTTACAACAAACTTATGCATTACGAACTTAAGGACTCTTCATTGAATGGCCACTTGCGAGTGTCCAACGGTTTCAACAAAATATTGAGGCCGTTATCGCTAAGTTGTTATACATTTATCTGGAATCAAGGGACACCAAAGCAATGGGAGATCGATTTAATTCCACTTGAAATTCCATCGAATAGCATATTTTCGTTGTCACCTGGTCAAATTATTTCTATTCCTAAGGCTGAGGATGATTATGTCGTCATTCAATTCAATCGTGAATTTTATTGTGTGCAAGATCATGACCATGAAGTTTCGTGCAACGGAATCTTATTTAATGGAGCGCTTTCAACTCCCATGCTGCGATTGAACGCAGATGAACAACATTCGTTCAATATTTTACTGGAAGTAATCAAAGAAGAATTTGCCAATAGAGATGAAGTGCAGCTTGAAATGTTACGTACGGTCTTGAAACGGTTTATCATTAAATGCACCCGGCTTGCGAAATTACAGTTCGCCAATACTTTTATTTCACCACAAGAATTGGATACGGTGCGGTACTTCAGCGCATTGGTAGAAAAGCATTTTCGTACTTTGCATAAGGTAAGCGACTATGCGAATATGATGAACAAATCGCCTAAAACACTTTCGAATGTATTTAAAGCGCTAGGGGAAAAAACACCGTTGAAAATTATTCATGGACGCATCATCCTAGAAGGAAAAAAACTTCTACTTTATACAGATAAGTCGGTTAAGGAAATTTCTTTTGAGCTAAATTTTTCAGACCCTATGCAGTTCAGTCGTTTGTTTAAAAATGTAACGGGTTTTACTCCGGTTGATTTTAAGAGAGGTGGTATTCTGCTTTCAACTGCCACAATTTAATTTAGTAATGAGTTACTCTGTTCCAACGGGAACGTACTTCCGTTTTTTAACTTCAGGCCAAAGTGCATCCGCTTTACTAACATACTTTGCTTCATTCTTATCCCAGACCTTCAGGGAATTAACTTTTCCATTACTGGTATCTCCATTAAAAAAGAGATACAGTTTGTTGTTAATAATTCTGAAGGTCTCAGGGTCGATTGATAACTTTTTTCCGTAGGTAACAGACAGCGCACAGTATCCATCATATTGCGGTAAATATTTTTCAGGACTCTCGTCAAATTGTTTCTTATTGTCCTCGGCAGAGAAGTAGTAGGAAACCCCATTCAACTCTGATTTTAATTGCTTTATTCCTTTAACAGCCGTGGCCGATTGAAAATAGGCAACTACATCATACCCTCCAACAGCCACTCCACTTTTACTTACAGGATCAACCTGTGCCTGAGTTGTAGAAATACTAATAAACATTAATAAAATAAAACGAAAATTGATTTTCATAATTTCTGAATGATTAATCAATGAGCAAGCTACATGCTTTTTTAGCATGAAACAATGACCTTTTGTGTGTAAAGGAACAATCGGGAGGAATTGCTAAGTCGCAGGGAAATCCTGTCATTTTAATCGATACTAATGATACCCACCTTTGCTTCATCAAATTCAAATTGAAACATTTTATTAAACTAAAAATTAAAAATCATGTCAACATTAAAACCGCTTTCACGCGAACAAGCAAGTACTTCTGTACAACCAATTTTTGATGTATTAAAATCAAAAGTTGGAATGGTGCCTAATCTTTATGCAACCATTGCCAATTCACCCAACACTTTGCCTGCTTACCTAGCTTTTGATGAAGCGCTTGGAAAAGGGGTATTCACGGCTAAGGAACGCCAGGCAATCTTTTTGGTAGTGTCCCAAGTAAATGGCTGTCATTATTGTCAATCAGCACATACTGCATTGGGTAAAATGAATGGATTTACGGAAGAAGAAACTATTCAATTAAGAACTGCCACTATTGCTGATAAAAAACTGAATGCACTTACCACGCTGGCTGCTGAGATTACCCGTGATCACGGAAAACCTTCAGAAAAGGCGATCGCTGATTTTTACAGCGCTGGTTATGGGGCGGAAGCGTTGGTTGAGTTAGTTGCGCACATTGGTTATAAGACGGTAGCAAACTACCTGCATAATATTGCCGACTTCCCGATAGACTTTCCAGTAGCGAAAGAGTTGGATGCTTTGCCGGCTTAAATCATGAAACGCAAAACATCATTGGATATAGATATGGAAAACAAGATCAATTGGAAGAACGCGATTCTCGCAGGCGTAGTAGGAACTATCCTGTTTGATATTTTTGGACTCGTTATGACCGGTCAATGGTGGGACATGCCTGCACTGCTGGGAGAAAAGACGGGGCTGGGAATGGCCTATGGAGTATTTGGACACTTTGGTAATGGAATATTACTGGCTATACTCTATGCTGGAATAGCGCCATCGCTTTGGGGGCCTCACTGGCTTAGGCCTTTTATCTTCATTACAGCCCAGACCATCGCTCTGGTGTGGTTCTTTATGTTTCCATTATTGGGGGCAGGTGTTGCAGGAAGCAATGCAGGTCCAATGATGGCCATAGGATCACTTATGAGGCATTGGGTATTTGTAATTCCGTTCATCTTCCTGATCAATAAGGATCTTTTCAAGTCATGAGCGAAGCCGAATGGAAATTCGAAGGAAAATAATTTATAACAAATTTAAAATGATTAAAGAAAGATGATTAGATACAGAGTTTTCCAGGCAGTCATACCATTCGTGGTTTTCGCTGCCTTCATTTTCAGTACACCTGCGCAGGCGCAGAAAAAAGCTCCGGATTTTGAGGTAACAACAATTGATGGAAAAAAAGTAAGCCTAAAGCAATCCGTCAAGGACAACAAACCAACCGTGATTTATTTTACTGCTTCCTGGTGCCCGATGTGTGCGAAAAACTGGCCGGCACTTTCAGAGGTTTATCCTGAGTATAAGAACAAGCTAAACTTTGTTGCCATTGGCATTGACCCTACAGATGATGAAAAGGTAATGCGTAAACTAGCCAAGGAAAAAGGCTTAACGTTTCCGATCACGGCAGGCAACCCAAAGGTGATGATAGACTTTGGTGTACAAAGTCAAGCCACCACGGTGGGGATAGATCGCAAAGGGTATGTGGCCTTTCAAAAAGACAAGACCGTGCTGAGTGCTGATGAGTACCGTGCCTTGTTTGATCAATTAGTGAAGAATTAGACGTGGAGTTTATTAGCTTCTCATTTATCCAGGGAGTGTTGGCCTTTCTTGCACCCTGTGCGGTGGCCTTGCTCCCTGGTTATATCGTAGCATTCATATCCAGAAATGCTAGTGATACTGCTATAGGTACTCGCATGATGCGGGGGTTTAAACTGGCTATGTGGAGTATTGGCGGCATCCTCTTGGTGTATGCCTTTGCTGGAGGGCTTGTGCTACTGGCTAGTCATATACTAAAAGAATACATGAAGTGGGTTTCCCTGAGTTTGGGTGCCGTTCTGTTGGTTCTTGGGGTATTGATGATCATGGGGAAAAATGTATCATTCTCTCTCAACATCAAGGAACCTACTACAAAATCTGAAACAGCAGAGGCTTTCTTCTTTGGTGTAGCGTATGCCATTGGTGCATTGGGTTGTCTGTTTCCACTTTTCTTAATTGTGGCCACCCAAGCTTTTGCAGCCCCTAGCATAGCGGAAGGTGTTTCCTATTTCCTTGCCTACTTCATTGGGATTAGCGGTATGATGTTCTCGACTATTTTGTTGTCTCTTTTTGCCAAAGGATTTCTAATGAAATACTTGCGTAAAATCCTGCCCCACATGGAAAGAATAACAGGGGTGCTCTTGATCCTTGCTGGTATTTATATCATTCAATATCAGGCAGCTTTGTTTTAGTTATAGGAAGGGATGATTCTGTCCCGCCTGGAAATAGTTTCCTGTAAATATTTGATTCAATCTGTTTTTGAAATAGGGCAATAAAAATCTTGTTCCAGAATGGAGTTAAACCAAGGCTCATGTATAAAATAAGAATAAATGAGATAAGTAGCATTTTCACTTGATTTAATCTCACCTACGCGCTCTTGCTAATTTTCAGAAACCTTTTTTCTGACTTTTATTACAGTAGAGTACACACCGTACACAATCATCGCACCGATAAAAAAGTAAACCCATAAAGGAATGTTACGACCTGCAATGATCAGATATAAATACGCTGACACAAAAAAGAAACCTGTTAATAGCACAGGGATCACAATGGGTTTCCGTTGCTTAATCCTTCTCACAAGCCATCCCAGAGAAAGGAAAAAAAAGGGAATAGCGCCTACGTAAATGGAACCGAAAATAATCGGGTTCACATTATATTTTTCACCAAGTCCCATAAACCAATCTTTCAAGTTAAGTAACCATTCCATAATACATTAGTTTAAAAGGTGATATACAAATTGCAGCAGTTTCTTTACTCTATTGGTCAATGACTTTTCCTTATGCTTTACAATAATCATTTGATTGACTCTCGAAGCCACGGGATAAGGATAAATCTTATTGAAAATGGAATCGACACTGATGCCTGCACTGTTGGCCAGTATGAGCTCCTGAATGAGTTCACCGGCACCGGGGGCCACCATACTCCCACCCAAAAGTTTCTGTTTACTAAGCAGACCGCCCTTTGAAAGGTAAAGCACGAGCTTGCCGTACCGATAGTTATCAGTCACAGCACGGTCATCATCAGTAAAATCCATCGCTAGTTTCTCAAATGATTTATTTTGTTTCTGAAGTTGTTTTTCCTGTAAACCAAATGTTGCTACCTCGGGATCGGTGAACGTCACCCAGGACATGTTGTCGTTATTCAATTTCTTTTTTAAAGGTGAAAACAAATTATTCAACAGAAGCCTTGCGTGTTGTTCAGCAGCGTGAGAAAATTGGAGTGAACCGGAAATATCCCCACAGGTATAAACATGTTTATTGCTGGTTTGTAAATAAGCATTTACCTCTATCTTTTTATTGTTTACTGCTATTCCAGCTTTTTCTAATTTCAATTGCCCCAACTCAAGGGTTCGGCCTACGGAAACAAATACTGCATCAAATGCTATACTTATAACCTTTCCATCTTTATCAACGATTACAGCTTCATTTGCACTGATAAATTCTTTCACCTCCGAATTCAAAATGATTTCAACGCCTTCTCCTTTTAACCTTTCAAAAAGTATCGAAGCAATCTCGTGGTCATCGTGTGGAAGAATGTTCGCGCCACGGTGCACAATTGTAATTGAAGAGCCCAGGCGATGTAAAGCCTGTCCAATTTCAATCCCAATCGGCCCACCACCGACAACCAAAATTCGCTGCGGTAAATCTCTGGTTTCAAAAATGCTCTCGTTGTTATACTGTTTTACTTTTTCAACTCCCGGCACTTCTAAAGAAGTGGGTCTGGAACCGGTGGCTATTACAATTTTCTTCCCTGTATAGATGGTGTCATCAACAATAACAGAATTGGAAGCATGAAAGCTGGCCAGTCCCAGCACAACATCAAGACCCTCGCCCCGAAGGTATTCCGCATTTTCATGTTTACGGATAATATTCTGTCTCGACAAAACATATTCCATTGCTTTCGCAATATCAGGCTTGCCAGTTACGGTATATCCGAATTGTGCAGCTTCATTCGCCTGTTGTACAATTCTGGAAGCATGAATTAAAGCCTTGCTGGGAACGCATCCGAAGTTGAGGCAATCACCTCCAATGTGTTCGTCAGATTTATCAATCAGCAATGTTTTCAAACCCACTTTGGCCATGAATAAAGAAACGCCAAGCCCACCTGAACCTGCCCCTATAACAATGATGTCGTACGTTGATGGTTTCATAGTGGAGTGTTGTTATGCCGTTCGAATTAATTTGTGATAAATGTTTTTTAGTGTGTGCTGCGATGCTCCAAATCGGTATGCGAAATAGATATAAAAGAAGATACCCTGCATGCGGAAGGCCCCATTAACCCGGTACTTACGGGCGGATGTCGTGATGTAATCGGGAAGTACTCTAAATTTGGTATCCTTAGTAATGCGATACACAATCTCCTGATCTTCCATCAGTATATAATCTTCCCGAAAACCACCTATTTTCTCGAACAGTGACTTTGTTATGAAAAGACTCTGATCGCCAAACCGGACAGCGTTTATATTAAACCGGGTAAACCACGCATTTGCTCTAAGGAACCAGTGATCCCAATCAAATCGAAGTCGAAAACATCCTGCTTGCGATCCGCTTACACGTGCTTCGAAAATCTGTAAGATAAAATCAGACGGAGGAATGGAATCAACATGAAGAAAGTAAAGTACATCGCCACTTGCGTTGGCAGCACCTGCATTCATTTGCTTTGCTCTTCCTTTTTGCCCGGTAACTATTTTTACATTGAATCCTGAAGCGCGTTTTATGGTATTATCTGTACTTGTACCATCACTAATAATGATTTCTTGCTTTATACCCAAAACACTTAGGTTGTTTAGGTGCGACAGTAAAGTGGGTAGACAAGCCGACTCGTTGTACGTGGGGATAATTATACTGATGGACTTTTCCATTCTGGCTTTCGTTTGAAGTTCTCCTTGTCGCGCTCGGTAGTAAATCGCATCATATACAACGCTCTCTTTTTCATCATCGACCTGCTACACACATTTTGAAACTTACATTAGCTAAGATTGCCCTTATAAGGCTACAAGTAGTCGGAAATTTACTTTTCTCTTAATTTTGATCCTTCGCTTTCTTTCGTGTGCCATGTAGCATCTTTATTTAAATTCATTTCTTCCTGCCGTTGCGGTGAGGAGCCCTCAGGGGCTTTTCCCACCATCATTTTAAAATATCTTAATCCGTCCTCAACGTTTGCCCAAGTATGCGAAGGTGGCTGGTAGCCGAACGCCCTGTACTTATTTGGCGGTACTTTGCCTTTTTGCTGAACGAACACCGAAAAATCATCTATCCATTTATTAAATGTCCGCATAAATTCATTTTCCATGATTACGTCTTCAGCCTGATTATCACTGTATTTTTTTCCTTTGCCGCTTGTACAATATTTCCATAAATCATTAGGCACCTCTACACCACCATATCGGCATTGCCAAACTAATGGTGCATAGGCGTCACGCATATTTTTGAATGGCTCGGCATCTCCATCAAAATACTTTTTGTGTTCTAAAATTTTGGGAACATTATTTTCATCCATTTCATCTCCGCCTTCATCTCCATAACAGAAAAATGCTGCGGTTCGACCTTCCAGATGATTTAAACTTAATTCCTTCCATTCTTCCGTGTGCTCTAATAACATAGCCTTTTCAGGGTTTTTATGATCGATTGTTTTTTCATCAGGATTTCCCCCATTCATACAAACCATCCTGTCAAACATTAATTTTAAATTGGAGCTGCAACTATACCAATTCACAGGGCCGATAATTGCCCAGGCATCAGCCATATCAAGCCTGGAATACATATCCAAATCCCACATAAGGTCAGGCTCCTTCTTACTATTTTTTTCATAGCAATTGCACGGGTATACACATAACGCCATAGAAGTTGAAACGCAGGCGTTGCAACTTTGTATTCTCGCCCTTGCATACACATTGCCCAAATCTTCGTAATCAATTTCCCAGTCCTGTGGTAATCTTTCCGCCATCTTTAACATCAGTGCTCTTGATTTGCCGTCTATTCCAGGGCAGTTATACTGTCTTCTATCTGACCCTGAGATAATCAATATCCTGAAGGGTCTTTGGCCTGGCGGAAGTTTCGCACTCTTGTCATCTGGTTTCATTCTCTTAAAGTTTATTTACAAATTAGACTCAGTCGTTCGGATACTCCTTCGGTATCCCTTAGTCTTTAAAATGTTTTTTTAAATCATATTCTACATGGTAAAGATTCAGTTTATCTCAAATTCCCTCTTGATTCATGATACCTCGGCCGTTAGTTTTAGTATTCAACACACTCATCGAATTCTCCAGAGATAGAGGTTCAGACTATCTCACTTCAAAAAGGCTGGCATTAATAGCGACAACGATTGTGCTGACAATCATCAAGGCACACCAGAATATATGGATTCCTCCAAAGCCTTAACCACTTTCATTACTCCATTTCTGCGCATTTGCTTGTTTGTAAAATTTTAGAATGCGAAAAAGGGAGTCAATCTTACTAATTCCACTCTCATTGAGTCGTTTGCTCTTTCACAAATAAAGCTACCACGATTCCGAAAATGATATGCCCTATGATGCTGCCTGTCATAATGAGAACAACACTGCCTTCCATTGGCGGTAAGCCACCCATGATGCCGTCTAATATTGCCATTGCGATTTGAGCAAAAATAAATGCCGCTATGCCAAGGATTGTTCCGCGGAGAACATGGCTACTAATTTTCCTTACAACATTTAAAAATAAGTAGGCATAACTCAAGGCAAAGATTATCCCAATCATAAAATGGAAAAGCCAACCAACTACTATGGATACACCCATCATCGTAGCGAGCATTTTTGGCGGGCTCATTTTTGGCATGCCCATCATTGCGCCAAGCATCATTACTGCTGACATTACTGCTGTGGCAACTATACCTCCAAGCAGTGATTGAACAAATCTAGATTTCATATTTGGTTGATTTAGCATTTGTCCATTTAATTTTTGCAATGTGACTTCGATTACCAAGCTTTAATCAATCATAATAATTGCAGCAATCCTTATATTGATTTCGTTCAAATTTTAAGGAGAATCGCTACTCTTATTGATATAAGATTGAGAATAAAACGTTATGTAATTTATTTTCACAATAAATTTGTTAGGTAAAGTCAGTCATTCTCACTTCATCCAATTGAACTTTTCTTAATTACATTAGGTAAAACTAATTCACCCTATTTCAATTCCTTCAAAACACTTAACAACAAACTTCCCTTCAGCCGTTTCTTATAATCCGGATTAATATACTCGAATAGTATTTCCCCTTGCTGGTTAAGCACGAAAACGGAAGGAACTGGCAACATACCTGGATTCTTTCCGCCACTAGAATTTTTTAGTCTTTCCCTCGAAACTTCAGGAACTGCATACGCGATTCCAAAGGCTTGTGATAATGCCATGTTCGCATCAGAAAGTAAGAGGTAGGATAACTGATGTTTATCCAATGAAGCTTTAAGATTTCCCGGTGAATCAGGACTGATAGCTATCATCTGGTATTCGAGGGCAAGAATTTCTTTTTCGATACCCTGCAGTTCAGCCAGGTGAAGATTGCAGTACGGACACCAGCCACCCCGATAGAAAATAAGTACCGTTGGCTGTATGGCGAACTGAATCGGCAATTTCACTTCTTCTCCTTTTATGTTAACCAAAGATATTTCTGGTGCTTTCTCTCCAATGAGCAATGGAGCTATGTCGGTTGCCTGTTGAGGTACGTTGCCTGATTGTTGAGCCGTAGTGGAAAGGCTGGTCAAAAGCAACATCGCGATAAAGCTAGTTTTCATTATTATTTTCATTCTAAAATTATTTTTGTATCGACCCAACAATTACTTACTTTCTGCTATTAAGTTGTTATTGAATATCTTTCCCATATTAAAAGAAGTAACGCACACCAAACTGAAATTGTCTTGGTGGACCTGTGTTCTTGTGAACAATAGGCGTTCCCTCTGGCCCAAACTGAATCTGATTACTTTGCGTTGCATTATTACTATACCCGCTGAGGTTGGCGGTGTTCAACACATTAAAGACATCTGCCCGTAGCTCTAAATTGGACTGTTCACCAATTGAAATCCTGTATTGCATTCCCAAATCAATAGTCTTTGACCAAGGAAGCCTATCACTGTTACGACTAGCTCCGGGATAACGGTCGCTATTCCCTACATAAGAATCTCCAAAGGCGCTTCCATCTCCATTCAAATCATTGGTGGTTCCTCCAACGGGAATGCCTTTACTATTCACAACGGCAAATTGGCTTCCGTCTGGAACGCGATTAACAGGTTGGCCACTTTGTAGTAATATTGCAACCGTAGTGGTAAAGCTTTTAAAAGGATAATAATTTACGATGCCATTAATGATGTGCCTGCGATCATTGATTGAAGGACCCCAGTCGTTTTTGAAATTATTTGCGTCCATCGCGCGAAAATTTATATCCTCGGTATTATTGCGCAGATACGACAGCGTATAAATCAAACGATACGCCAGTTTGCCGTTGCCTTTATCTTTCTGAAAATTGAAACTAGCCGCATAGTATTTTGATTCACCATCCGTCTCCGTCATCACGACACTTTTCGCTACTCCGGTTAATGTTTCTCCATTGATTATTGCGCCACCTCCGTAAATAGGCAAAGCACGTGTGCTGTCTGCCGTAGCGGATGCCCTTGCCGTATTTCCAGCGGTTGAAGCATTCCATGCTGAAGGCGCATTGAGATTCCGTGTCCGAAATAGGTTATTGGATTTGTTATACACCAGGTCTACATAAAACAAATGACTGTTACTAATCTGATATTGATAGCCCAATGATATTTGTTGGGTATAGGGGTTCTTATATCCATTCGGATTTAATATCCTGCGTTCACTACTAAAGAAATTTCGCTGGTTTGCGTATGTGGAGGCAGCAGGACCTTCAAGATAACCAAAAGGCAATCCGGCATTGTTGGTCTCGCCCACATTCAGATTGCCGTTATAGGTGATGTTTTCAATGTTGGCATTGGCCGGAAGTAAACCCAGATCAATAAAGTATTGAAGTTCCTTTTTAAAATCGGCACCTGTGTTATTTTGTTGTAAGGCATCACTGTAGATGGTATATAGAATCTTGTCATAGAAAATTCCGTAACCACCACGTAAAACACTGCGATCAGAAAGTTTGTAATTAAAACTAAAACGGGGAGCGATGTTATCATAGTCGCCTTTTCTGTTTCCCCCTTTCGATAAATTGTCATAATCATACCGTAGGCCTATTGAAAGATTCAGTTTTGCTGAAATTGCATATTGATCTTCAGCATACAGGCTAATTATATTCTGGCGCTTTCCGAATGAAGTGGGTCTTAGCTCTAAACCATAGCTAAGTACCTTCACTGAAGATGGAATATCATTAACATCTAACTGTGCACCCCGATTTTTGGCGATCAATTCGTCTAGTTCACTTTGCGTTAACTGAACGGTATAACTACCATTTGGATTTCCTCCTCCGTAAAGGGCGTGGTCGGAGCTTAAAAGTTCTGCACCAAACTTGAAGGTCTGATTACCTTTATAGAGATTTAGCTTTTCCTGGAGTTGAATGGTGTTTTCGTGTGAATCAAAAACGTACCCGGGATGGCCTAACAAAGCAATTGTCTGACTTGAAGGATCAAGCACGGTAACATTTGGACTATCCGGATTTACCGCCTTTCCATAGTTCCATCGAAAGCGTGAATACTGTGCATTACTTTCAAAAGTATAATGATCGCCAACCAGAATATTCTTGCTGGAAAGAATAAGCGAGTTCCGATCCTGACTATTGGCAGCCGATGGAAAGGCAACCCCACCGGTTAAGCCCCCGGCTTGTCTTCCAATGTTCACCACACCTATATTTGCACGCAAAGATGATCTGAATCGGGACGACCAGTGTTGATCGATCTTAGTTGAGAAGTAATCAAATCGATTTTCACCGCGCACGGTTTCATTTACACCAAGTTCCGGGGAGCTGAGCAAGTTGTCTTTCAAATCAGTGGTGTGTTCGAGATTTACATAATAAAAAGTCTTGTCCTTCTTAAGGGCTCCACCAAAACCAAACCCACCCTGATAGCGCTGGAAACCATTCTTAACCTGATTACCGGAAAGATCGCGCTGTGGATACGGTGTACTACCATCAATCGCAGGGCCTGGTCTGGTGATGAAGAATGCTTCCCCGGTCAAGTTATTACTACCTGATTTTGACGTGATGTTTATAATACCATTTCCGGTGTTGCCAAATTCAACGGAGTAATTATTGGTAAGGACCGTTACGTTTTGAGCAAAGCCAACCGGAACAGCAAACTTCTGACCCCCCAGAAATTGTTCATTATTATCCATTCCATCAATCATGTAGTTATTGAACAAACTGTTGGAACCGTTAATACTGACATTGGGTGCCTCCGGAAAAAATCCAGTGGCCTGGCTCACGTTGGGTAACCGGAATAACATCCGCGTTATATCACGTCCTTCCACAGGTAGTTCCTGAATCTTTCGGACATTCATTTCAGAAGCAACCTCTGCATTCACCGTGTTAATTGCAGTAGCACGACTGGCAGTTACGACAACCTCATCCAGTGTCTGATCATTTCGTTTTAATAGTACAAGCGTGATGCTTCTGGTATAATTGGTACGTAGTTCAATGCCCATTATTTCACTTTCCAAATATGCATTACTCTCCTTGGTAAAAACGCGATAACTACTCGCGAGCGATACGCCTTTAAATAGGGCTTTTCCATAGCTGTTTGTGAAAGTGGATTGCGCAAATCCAATGTCTGTATTTTCTATAAAAACTTCGAGGTCTGGAACGGGTTTGCCTTGAACAGGATCAAGGATATTAACTTCCAGATCAACTTGACCAGAGGCAGTAGAAATAAAAAATGAAAATATAATAAAAACAAGAGTGAACTTTTGCATGAGAGAAAAACGACCAGCAGTAATCTGATATGCCAATTAAAAGGTGATCAATAAATAAATCTTCAAGGTAGTCTATACATCAAGGTAGAATTGTCCCTCTGTTGACACATCGCCAAGTTTTGCCAGTAACGAGGTCCTTTGGAAAATCAATGGCATAGTCTTTCTGTTGAACCAACTATATTTATAGTCATCTAAATTTCATACCAATGTTTATTCTGGATGCAACGCAATTACCTTCATTGACCCATTATTTGAGAAAACAAGGGTGGTTACAGCGAGGCGAGAAAATTAGGGACGCCTCCAAACCTGGTGACGGGAATATGAATTATGTTTTACGCGTTTCAAAAGTGGAAGGGGGGTCATTTATCGTCAAACAGTCGCGGGCATTCGTAGAGAAATATCCGCAGATTCCAGCGCCCGCAGATCGCACATTAGTGGAGGGCGCATTTTATGAAAAAATAAAAAGTGATCGATTCCTGCGGAAGTTCATGCCAAAACTGATCGGAATCGATTCGATAAACAACGTCATAGCATTAGAAGATCTAGGCCTGACCAGGGATTATACCCATGTGTACGGAATGAAGTCAACATTACTTCCTGCTGAAATACAATCCTTGACCCAATACCTTTCGCAACTCCATCAGTCGTTTCACGAACCGCAGAGCGATGACGAATTCTTAAATAGCAAAATGCGGCAACTCAATCACCAACACATTTTTCTGTATCCCTTTATGGTGGACAATGGCTTTGATCTGGATTCAGTTCAAATCGGTTTACAGGAAATAGCCATGTCGTACAAAAGGGACGAGGACTTGAAAAATAAAATTGATGCCGCTGGGGAAATATACTTATCGCGTGGTAATCACTTGCTCCACGGAGACTATTATCCTGGAAGTTGGTTAAGGAGTGCGGATGGCCTAAAAGTAATCGATCCTGAATTTTGCTTTTATGGACCTGTAGAATTTGACCTTGGCGTGATGATGGCTCACCTGATTATGACGCAACACGAGCAAGTGCTGGTGGAAAGCATTATGGACCTCTACCAGTCAAAACAGATTTTAAACAATTCACTTTTAAGCACATTCATTGGCATTGAAATCATGCGCAGACTCATTGGTCTGGCGCAGCTTCCCCTTGTAATGACTGTCTCTGCAAAAAATGAATTATTACAACAAGCGCGAAAATTAATTATGACGAACTAACTTTTATATTATGCGAAACTCACTTGTACTACTCGCCCTGTTGATCTCTGTTGGATATGCGGAAGCCCAACGAAAAATATGGTTAGATACTGATATTATGATTGGTATGCCTGACAAAGAACCACGCGAAGTAGATGATGGCATTGCCCTGATCATGGCACTGAAACAACCTCAGTTGAAAATTGTCGGCATTAGCACCATAACCTATGTTGACTACGGGTATGAGGTAACTCAAAAAATACTTCAATGGCATAACAAGGGCGAAAACATTCCTGTGTACAAAGGGTCGCCCCAAGCTAATGATTTAGGAGTAGAAAATGATGCGACACGAGCAATGTATGAAGCGCTTAAGAAAGAAAAATTCACCGTATTGGCGCTGGGTCCCGTAACCAATGTGGCGACCCTCGTTAAAAATCATCCCGACATTGTCAATCAGATTGATACAGTGGTCATCTGCGCAGCCCGTACACCAGGCCTACCGTTTAATCCAGGAATGGGTAAATTAAATGTGTATGACTATAACTATGAAATGGATACAGCTTCGATGAACATTTTACTTCAAGCACCGATCAATCTAGTATTTGCGGGATATGAACCCAGCTCTTACACCTTCATCGGTAAAATTGATCTGCAAACACTCGATCAAACTAATGAAGCTGATAAATGGTTGTACGAAACGCTTAGACCCTGGATGAAACTGAATGAGAAATACTTCGGTGTCGATGGATTTATTCCCTACGATTGCTCCACGCTCGGAATGATTACCCATCCCCGGTACTTTACCTACTTCAACGATATCCCCATTCAGGTAAACTATAAAAAAAATGATGCTCCAGTTTTTCAGCCGGGAATTAAAGTGAAGCCATTTCTGGAAGTATCCTATGATTTTAAAAGCAAGAAAAGAGTGAAATATGCTCGCAAAGCATTAAATGGTTTCGAGGAAATCATTTTAGCGACACTTCATCAAAACTGAAAACGGGAACTGATTTGGGTTCCGCCATTCTTGAAACAAGCGTTTGGTCAACAGTCGGACGTTTTACATTTGGACATTTTCTGAACTTTATCTGTTAGGACAATAACAATGAAACATCTTGAATTTGTTTTTCTTATGATCGGCTTGATAATATTGTCTTGTGCAAGTCCTTCAGCACCAAACCAGATCGGAGCAAAACCTCCATCACACGATGCCTGGAATGCACTTCTCCAGGCCCACGTATCCAATGATGGCAAAGTGGACTATAAAGGATTCATTAAAGATAGTGTCCTTTTAAATCAATACCTCGATACACTAAGCAACCATCCACCTGATAAAAATTCATGGAGCCGGGAAGAACAACAGGCGTATTGGGTCAACGCCTACAATGCATTCACCGTGAAGCTTATCGTTGATCATTATCCGGTAGAGAGCATCACCGATCTGCATCCCAAACCATATGTTCCATTAGTTCACACCGTGTGGCATATCAAGTTTTTTAAAATTGGCGGAGTTGATTTTAATCTGGACCAGATTGAACATAGCATACTGCGCAAACAGTTTGATGAACCGAGAATTCATTTTGCAATTGTATGCGCATCATTCTCATGTCCCCCGCTCCGAAATGAAGCGTTCACCGCACCAGACATCAACCGTCAACTCGATGATCAGGCGAGAGTCTTTATAAACGATCCCGTGCGGAATACAATATCAGAAGACGCTATTGATATATCTGAAATCTTCAACTGGTTCAATGGGGATTTCACCAAGAACAACTCCCTGATAGATTTCCTGAATCAATACTCTTCCGTAAAAATCAAGTCGTCTGCAAAAGTAAATTATAAAGACTACAACTGGTCACTTAACGAATGATGAATATGAAACTTCAAAAGTGTATACGCACAAAACTTTATACAATGGTAATGGTAACAATGTCGTTGATGATAGGCATTACCGCATTGCAAGCACAGTGCACCCTGCCGATGCCGAAGGATAAAATATTAATGAATACGTCAGGCTCAGGGAATGTCATCATCCACGATTATGACGTGGTTGCTTATGTCGTCTCAAATAAGTCCGTAAAAGGCCAGTCGTCCTTTGCTATATACTACAACAACGCTGTCTATCGGTTCAGCACACTGGAAAACAAAGAAGCGTTTAGAAAAGAACCGGTAAAGTATGCTTCGGGATTTGGTGGGTATTGTCCTGTTGCAGCTTCTATGGGAGAGGTTGAGGATATTGAAAATGAGCAGTTCGATGTATATCAAGGAAAGCTTTACTTATTTATGAATAAGAAAGCCAAAGGTATGTGGGAAAAGGACAAAGCTGCAATTTTGACTAAGGCAACTACGAACTGGCCATGCCTCACGGAGAAAGCAGGAAAGAAACTAAAGTAAACATTATTATGCCACATATCGAGGTCATTCCATACGAGGAATCAACAGGCGAACTCAAAGCCATATACGACAGCCTGATCGCTGCACGTGGAAAGCTTGCGGACGTGCATATTATTCAAAGTCTGAATCCGGCTACCATTGTCAGTCACATGAATTTATATAAAGATATTCTGTTCGGTCAATCACCACTTAAACGTCCTCAGCGGGAGATGATTGCAGTCATCGTTTCGGCCGCCAATCAGTG
>JBGTEP010000031.1:0-1781 GCA_041747735.1 Chryseolinea sp. | reverse complement strand
GTTACACCCAACATCGCTACCAGTGTCTGCTTTGGTTTTGACAGTAGATGTGTCTTTGCTATCTCTATTGACAGTTTCATCTTTTGAGGTATTCGTTCGGCATTTTCAGAAAGTGTGTTTAAGAAATAAAGTCTAAATTGTTACTTATCCATGACGACCAATGTTCCGGTACTGTCCAACCCGGCGGCAATCTCCACTTCATCCAGTGTTTCGATTCCAGTTGTAACTTTGATTTTCTTAACACCATCGTCTGTTTTGATGTGTACTGAATCTCCCGGAAGCAAAGCGGTTTTTGGGATAACCACAGCGTTGGCTTTTCTTTGGATGATAATATTTGCTTCCAATGCAAGGCCTGAAAATCCTCCAGGAAGTTCCTCGGCCAAATCTGCATCTACACGGATGGATTGAAGTTGTTTATTAATCATGGGGTAAATTTTTGACACCCTGGCATTAAATACTTCTCCGGGGTAAGCATCAATTTTTACCAACACATCCTGCCCAACTTTTAGTCGTTGTACATCCAGTTCATCAACACTGAGCTGGAGATAGAAAAGGTTTTCTTTTCCAATGACAGCAACAGCTTCGGTTCTTCTCACCAATTCTCCTTTTTCCTTCATCGTTTTGAAAACCCTTCCATCAACATTACTCTTAATAATGTAACGGCCGGTTTCATCGCCGGCAATCTGCAGCTGACTCTTCGTATTCTGAAGTTCGATATAAAGTTGATTTTTTGTTTTCTCGTAACGGCTTTTCTGCAGGGTGTATTCATTACGAGCATTGTCATAAAGCAACTTCATACGATCAAACTCAGAACGCATGGTGGCATTGCTCTTCATCAGGTTTGAATAACGCACAAAGTTTATAGAATCGTACTGCATCTTTGTTCGTGAGGTTTCTACCGCAGATTTAAGCTCTGCCAATACCGGAGAATTATCGCCGTAATTGTCTAACGCCATCTGATGATTTGCTTTCGCCAGCCGAAACCGAGCTGATTGCTGATCAGCTTCGATAATAAAAAGTGCATCTCCCCGCTTTACTTCTTCGCCATCACTGACCAGTTTTTCAGAGAGATATCCTTCTGCCTGAGAATAAACTTCATATTCATCTTTGGCTACGACGAAGCCCGATGCGTAAACCGCTTCTATCAATGGCTTAACGGTCGGCTTAAGGGTTTCTTCCCGGGTTTGACAAGCACTAAGAATAAACAGGTAAAAAATGAGGTAAGAATATTTCATAACAAATACATCGAGTTAAGATACGGTTATCGTGCCCGTAAGATGTACAGAACTTGTTGAAGTGATGAAAAGACAGACTGAAGTGTATCCATTACGCCTCGACGCAAAAACAAAATGCTCCCAGGATTCTCTCCCTAGAGCATTTTGCAATTTAACTGGATTATAACCTTAGAGGTTAGGCTGAGGTGTTGTACGCAGATAGGGTTTTACACGTGTATGACCTTTCGGGAATTTAGCCGCTATATCTTCATCTTTTACAGCTGCTGTGATAATTACATCTTCTCCCTGCTTCCAATTTGCTGGTGTTGCCACGCTATAACCTGCTGTAAGCTGCAGACTATCGATCACGCGCAGGATCTCATCAAAATTACGGCCTGTAGCCGCTGGATAGGTAATGGTAAGTTTTATTTTTTTATCAGGCCCGATTACGAAGACAGACCGAACGGTAAATTTATCTGATACCTCCGGATGGATCATATCATATAAATTGGCAACCTTAAATTCAGGGTCTGCAATCAGCGGATAATTAACTTCGGTTTGTTGGGT
>JBGTEP010000030.1:0-10968 GCA_041747735.1 Chryseolinea sp. | reverse complement strand
TTTATGGCTAATCAGAAAACGAAAGAAATTGGTGTGCGGAAAGTATTAGGGGCATCGGTAGAGAGTATTGTTTTTCTTTTTTCCAGAGAATATGTGAAGTTGATTGTGCTCGGGTTTTTAATCGCCGCACCACTCGCCTGGGTTATGATGCAAAAGTTTCTGGAACAATTTGAGTATAAAATTAAAATCGACGCAGTTACTTTTCTGATAGGGTTATCTTCTACGTTGCTTATCGCGATGGTGACGGTCGGTTATAAATCGTTTAGTGCAGCCGTTGTTAACCCAGTCAAATCCCTCCGATCGGAATAAAAGATCTGAAAATTGTTTTTGTATTTTATCTGCAAATTAATCCCTCCGGAAGACGTCTGAAGGGATTTTTTATGGGCTGTTAAAACGACGATCGGATATCGTACATTGTCATTGCCGGTACGACATAAACCCTGTTGGGATTTAATACAAAAAAAGAACCCCGCGTTTCCGAAGGGTTCCATCATTAATTTTCCTTAATATTTCTTACTTCTTAGTATCATTTACTTCTTCGTACTCAACATCAGAAACATTATTGGCATCTGAAGATGGGCCTCCTGCATTTTGCGAAGGATCACCTGCGTCAGCTCCGGGAGCCGCTGCACCGCCGGTTGCTGCATACATCTCTGCAGAAGCAGCTTGCCACGCAGTGTTAAGCGTATTCATCGCTGAATCAATTCCTGCTAAATCCTGATTCTTATGTGCTGTTCTAAGAGACTCTAATGCGCTATTGATAGCACTCTTATTACCCTCTGAAAGCTTGTCGCCATATTCCTTGAGTTGCTTTTCAGTCTGGAAGATTAATGAATCTGCCTGATTGATTTTCTCAACAGTTTCCTTTACCTTCTTATCACTTTCAGCATTTGCCTGAGCTTCCTGCTTCATCTTTTGGATTTCAGCATCGGTCAGTCCGGAAGAAGCTTCAATTCTGATCTTCTGTTCTTTTCCGGTTCCTTTATCCTTAGCAGATACGTGAAGAATACCATTCGCATCAATATCGAATGTTACTTCTATTTGAGGCATGCCGCGAGGTGCTGGTGGAATTCCATCAAGATGGAACCGGCCAATTGTCCTGTTATCTTTCGCCATCGGACGCTCACCTTGCAATACATGTATTTCAACAGAAGGCTGATTGTCTGATGCAGTTGAGAATACTTCAGATTTCTTCGAAGGTATAGTAGTATTCGACTCGATTAGTTTCGTGAACACACCACCCATGGTTTCAATACCCAGTGACAGCGGAGTTACATCCAGCAACAATACATCTTTTACTTCACCTGTAAGTACACCACCTTGAATTGCAGCACCAATTGCAACAACCTCATCAGGGTTAACACCTTTGGAAGGTTTCTTTCCGAAGAATTTTTCTACCTCTTCCACAATTCTGGGGATACGGGTTGACCCACCAACCAGAATCACTTCATCAATTTGCGATACATCCACACCCGCATCAGCAACAGCCTTGCGACAAGGCTCCAGCGTTCTGCGTACTAGATCATCTACCAACTGTTCAAACTTCGCACGGCTTAATTTCTTTACAAGGTGCTTTGGAACACCATCTACCGAAGTGACATATGGTAAATTTACCTCAGTTTCCATTGAACTTGATAATTCAATCTTAGCTTTTTCAGAAGCTTCTTTTAAGCGTTGAAGTGCCATTGGATCTTTACGAAGATCAACATTCTCCTCTTTCTGAAATTCGTCTGCAAGCCAGTTCATGACACGCATATCGAAATCATCGCCACCTAAGTGAACATCACCGTTTGTTGACTTTACTTCGAATACTCCATCACCCAGTTCGAGTACAGAGATATCGAAAGTTCCACCACCTAAATCGTACACAGCGATTTTCATGTCCTGATTTTTCTTATCAAGGCCATATGCCAACGCAGCAGCTGTAGGTTCGTTAATAATTCGTTTTACATCAAGGCCAGCAATTTGTCCGGCTTCTTTAGTTGCCTGACGTTCCGCATCATTGAAGTAAGCAGGAACTGTGATAACAGCTTCTGTTACCGTGGTACCCAAATAATCTTCAGCAGTGCTTTTCATTTTCTGAAGAATCATCGCAGAAATTTCCTGAGGTGTATAAAGTCGATCACCAATTCTGACGCGTACAGTGTTATTGCTACCGCCCTCAGCCTGGTATGATACCATCTTCTTTTCTTCGCTAACTTCATTGAAGTTTTTACCCATGAAGCGTTTAATGGACGATACTGTGTTTTTAGGATTGGTAATAGCCTGACGTTTTGCAGGATCACCTACTTTGCGCTCGCCTTTTCCATTATCCAGAAAAGCCACAATTGAAGGTGTGGTTCTGCGCCCCTCACTGTTTGCAATCACCACAGGCTCACTGCCTTCCATTACGGCTACGCAAGAGTTGGTGGTTCCTAAGTCTATTCCAATTATTTTTCCCATATCATCAGTATTTTTTGTTCTTAAAAGTAAATCCATCCCTTCAATGGTTATGCCAAGGGTATTTTAAGAATCAAAAGTGACACAATGACAGAAAAAAACGGACTACCAGAAACTATTGTTTGTCAAGTTCTTCATTCAACTGACACCAGACAACCCGAAAACATAACAGAAGCATGCTCCTGGAGAGTACCTGCTGGATCCGTTTTGAATTTATTTAACTCAAGTAACTCAAGAAACTATTGCGACCATGTGGTTGGACTTCTGTCCCAACGGTGTGTTTTAAGTTCTGAAAGGAGAGATTTTTCCAGCCTTTTGCCGTCACTCGCTGCCATGTTAGCATTCACATTTTTCATTTTCCGCATTCCTGGGATAATAGTATGCACATCATCGTTTTCAAGAATGAAACGTAAAGCCATTTCAGGCATCGTCATATTTTGAGGGATCAGTGGCCTTAGGGCATCAGCATGTTCAACACTGGAAATCAGATTTTCAGGGACGAAGTAGGTAGATCGCCAGTCGTCTTTTGGAAAGGTAGTTTCCTTGGTTAATGTTCCAGTCAAGGTACCTTCATCAAAAGGTACGCGGGCAATCACGGCAATATCAAGTTTACGACAAAGGGGAAAAAGAGTATCTTCCGGAGCCTGATCAAAAATGTTGTAGATAACTTGTACGGCATCAATCAATCCTGTTTGTAATGCCTTCAATGCATTATCAGGTTCCCAGCGGTTTACACTGATGCCGAACTGTTTTACTTTTCCATCTTTCTTCAGCTTTTCAATACCTTTTTTCCATTCATCGCGGTCAGACCAGCTATCATTCCATACGTGGAATTGCTGTAAATCAATGCAGTCTGTCTGAAGGTTTTTAAGACTTTTCTCTGTGTACTTTATGATGTGATCCATCGGATAGCAGTCCTCCAGCGCGTAATCCGGTTTGGCGGGCCACTTGAAATTTTTAGCGGGAATTTTTGTCGCGCAATACAATTGTTTCCCGGGATTTCTTTTCACCAGTTCACCCAGAATCTGCTCACTTTTTCCCGCAGCATACGCCCAGGCAGTATCGAAGAAGTTACACCCTAACTCGACAGACCTGTCAAGCGATTCTTCAATTTCTTTTTGGTCGGAACCTGTCCATCCTGCTAATCCCCACATACCATATCCGATCTCACTTACTTGCCAATTGGTCCTTCCGAATCTTCTGTATTGCATATTCTATTGGTTTTTCTATTGGTAGATTGATTACTACAAATATAAAAGGACATGATTCTCTAACAACTTCTGGAATGTGGGGAGTGTCTGTTAATAGACCATTATTGTGATGCAATCCCGTTGAATCTACCTTAGGTTCTACATTAAATTCATTTTAGAACATCATAGAACGCATTTTTTTTACCTTTGCGGCCGATAAGAAGCGATTTCAACGAACAATGACTTTAGACCAGGAAATAGAAAAGAGAAGAACATTTGGGATTATTAGTCACCCGGATGCCGGCAAAACTACATTGACAGAAAAGTTGCTGCTCTTCGGAGGGGCGATCCAAAAGGCTGGCGCGGTGAAATCCAGTAAGATAAAAGATCATGCACGGTCTGACTGGATGGAGATAGAAAAACAACGCGGTATTTCTGTTGCGACTTCCGTGATGGGGTTTAATTACAAAGACGTTAAGATTAATCTGTTGGATACACCCGGTCACCAGGACTTCGCGGAGGATACCTACCGTACGTTAACTGCTGTAGACAGTGTTATTCTGGTGATTGACTGTGTTAAGGGTGTGGAGATCCAAACGGAAAAATTGATGGAAGTTTGCCGGATGCGGAATACGCCGGTGATTTGTTTCATCAATAAACTGGACCGGGAAGGTCGTGATCCTTTTGAACTGCTGGACGAAATTGAAGAAAAGCTAAGTATAAAAGTTCGCCCGTTGAGCTGGCCGATCAGCATGGGAAAGACCTTTAAGGGTGTTTATAACATCTATGAAAAGAGTCTTCATCTTTTCACGGGCAGCAAAACAAAAGTGGAAGAAGGTATTCAGATTACAGACATTAATGATGCTGCCATTGATTCGTATGTAGGAGATACCAATGCAAAGCAACTGCGTGCCGATATCGAATTAATTGAAGGTGTGTATCCCGATTTTGATGTAGATAAATACCTTGCCGGGCAGGTTGCTCCTGTTTTTTTTGGGAGTGCCGTAAATAACTTTGGTGTAAAAGAATTATTGGATACGTTTATTCGGATTGCACCACCGCCAATTCCGCGCGAGACCAGTTTGCGAATTGTTGAACCAGATGAAAAAAAATTCTCGGGTTTTATTTTTAAGATTCATGCTAACATGGATCCAAAACATAGAAACAGAATAGCTTTTCTTCGCATTTGTTCGGGGCAATTCCAACGGGGTAGCAACTATTATCACGTACGTCAGGATAAGAGCATACGTTTTTCCAATGCAACGGCTTTTATGGCGCAAGATCGTGAGACGGTTGATGAAGCCTGGCCCGGAGATATCGTCGGTATTTTTGATACAGGAAATCTAAAGATTGGCGATACACTTACCGAAGGCGAAAAGCTAATTTATACCGGTATTCCGAGTTTCTCCCCTGAAATATTTAAGGAGGTGGTGAATATGGATGCAATGAAAACAAAACAGTTGGAAAAAGGATTGCTTCAATTGATGGAGGAAGGTGTTGCGCAGTTGTTCACGTATGAATTAGGAAAACGAAAAGTTGTTGGAGTTGTAGGAGCGCTCCAGTTCGAGGTGATTCAGTTTCGTCTTAAGAATGAGTACAGTGCTACGGCACAATTTGTACCTCAGAATATTTATAAGGCATGTTGGATTAGTAGCGATGATCCAAAAAAACTAGCGGAGTTTATTGAATCCAAGCAAAGACATATCGCGCGTGACAAAGATGATAAGCTTGTGTTCATGGCAGAATCACGAGCGTGGTTACAGATGGTTCAAGATAATTTTCCTGATATAAGCTTTCATTTTACTTCGGAGTTTTAGCAGTGAAGTAAGTTAGACGATTAAAAATTGCGGTGGGCGAAATTGAAAGATCAGAAAAACTAGAAGATAGGGCGTTGGAGAAACATTTAAAAAATGGGTTGCTAATAAACGCTATGGGGTTTTAACTAGGGATGTTTTGTTATCGTTAATATCTTTTCACCTCGAACAGGTTTGCCCTCTGATGTAATACCCTCCACGACAATCTGGTATCGTGTTGCGTCATCTGCAGCAAAAAATGAGATTTCTAATGGTTTGTCGCTATCGCTTGAAAGAGAGGGGTTCCAATAGATAGTGGACCTGTGGTCGCGAATGATAGCGTTTTTGTTGGGATCTGAGTAGTCGGGAGATTTGAATTTTTTAGAAACTGAAAAGCCAGTGCTTTTATAGGGCTTCAGCATGCCTTTGTCATATGAGCCGATTCCCGGATTTAGAGCAGTGGAGGTCTTATTTCTCGTATGAATTGCGATAACGCCATTACCTCCTCTTGCACCAAATGTAGCTCCACCGCCAAACTTCGACACTTCGATACTTTCAATTTCCCTTGGATTGAGCATTTCAATCTGGGCCGCAGGACCGCCTGGAAAATCGTTTACCGCTATGTCATCTATCAGCACTAAAGGCTCCAGGTTTCCCCCAAAACTGGAAGGCATTCCAAGAGAAAGCACTTTCTTGGGAAGTTCATCTTCATAAACGATATACACCCTGAGGCCTGGAACTTTTGCCTGTAGGCCGCTAAGAACATCGACGAAATTTCGTTCTTCGAGCCAGTCTCCTTCTACAAGATAGTCAGCCATAAGTATAGAAGTTCGTCTACTTTCAACTCTTGAGCCCGTGACGGTAACTTCTTCAAGGATTGTAGTCTGCTCCGAATATTCGGGTATGAAATGCCTTGTTGTTTCCTGCGATTTGTAGATCTCTAATTCTAATGGTTTAGCTATACGTTTTGTGGGGAAAATTGATATTGAATCGAATACCACATTACCTATTTTTCCTTTAAGGGTTTTTCCAAAAAATGAAAGCTTAGTTGAATCGTAAAGTATCAGGTTAGGAACTTCGAAACTTCCATCTTCTTCCGTTGGGAAAACAAACTCTTGATTTTCCTCTTCCAGCACAAATGTTACGAGACCTTGAGACGGCTTTCCTTTGCTTGTCATAAATCTGCCCCTCAGATCAAATCCATTTTGAATTCTATATCTTTCGGATTTGTCCAAGGTATCAGGTATGGATATCTCCGGAATCTGAAAACCGGTTAAAATAGTTAGTTCATCCGGCGCACGAACAACCTGTTCCATGTCCGTAACGGATACAGATACATATGCCGGTACATTTTGATCAAAATCATCTTTGAAGCTTATAGCCAGTGTGATTTTTTCCCTCTGGGTATATAATTCTTTATCAGGAATGATCACCACATCACCCGAGATGCTCTCAGGAACATCTTTCGAAGGGACTCTTGCCAACTCATCCAGGTTCAATATTTTTATTGGCTTTATGAATATTAATTTCGGATCAAAATTTAGCATCCACAGTGTGTATGCGCGAAGCGTATAGTCTCCTGATGGCAACAGCGACGGAACGGAAACACTACCTGGAATGCGACGCTTACTTATTGGGAACGCTTTCGTTAGAATTGATTCTCCGCTTTCGTTAAGTACGTCTACATACACAACATGACTTAATGAATCTTTCAGCATAGGATTAAAGTAATTCATATATCCGCTAAACCAGATTGTTTCATTAGGATAAAAATACGACTTGTCGGTATGGAGGTACGGTCTTTCCAGAAAGTGTACCAATGCGCTTAGAGGCTTCGTTTCTGTTGGGTTTTCAAGAGGAATTATTTTAATTTCCGGGTGAAAGTCATTCGGAAGTATATCTGCAATTCGGGATTCAAACATGTAGCCGGATACCGTCATTTGTATTGGATTCAGCACAAAACCGTCACGTCTCACATGCAAGTAACCTCCTTTTACTTCAATCCAGCTGACCGGAAAGGGTACATCTGTGTAAATCTTCGAATGAAGGTTTTTATTTCTATAGTGTACCTCAAGCCTTGAGGGCATTTTAATTGTGTATGTTTCCGGATCTTTTCCATCGGTTACTTTTCCTTCCATTGAATGATGGAAAATCGATTTATCCACATTGGCATTAAGACGTTCCGTGCGAACGATCCGGCTTAGTCCTGACCGATCTTCGAACAAAGTGTACCCTTCTTCCCGATAACGTTGGTCAACAATTGTTTTAAGTAAATGCTGTGTTGATCCCCGGTATGATTCATTTCTTTCTTCTCCCCACTTCTTGGTCATTACGGAGTCTGGCGTTTCCAATTCCTGAAACCGAACATAGCCAGCCAGAAGGTAGTCGATCTTATTAACCTCAAAACGTTTCAATTCGTAGGAGAGCCGATAGCCAAGGCTAAGATTTTCGATTTCGAGGACGTCGGTAGCTCGTGCGATAAAGGTACCGGTTTTGGTTTCTTCGAAACTGAGCGACCATGGATTTACAATCCTACAAAGCCTGGCCTTTGGTCCTGTACCGATAAAAAGTTTCTTAAATTTCTCTAGTTGTTTCTCCCACTCTTTATCCTTCGTTGCGCTGACCTGTACTTCCTTCAAGGCGATGAGCCTCAACCTCACAGTAAGGGTTACTTCATTATTGTTGGTTATAATTACTTTCGTCCGGTAAGGCTCACGACCCACGAATGAAACAATCAGTTCGTACTCGCCAGAAGCAAAGTTAGTTAGGCTAAAGGCTCCTTTTTCGTTTGAGTACGTTCCGATCGTGGTGAAATTAATGTATACGCTAGCGTATGGAAGCGGTCGTTGTGTCTGACCATCGAGAACCACGCCGGTTATCGAACCAGTCTGGGCTCTCGCGGTGGAGAGTATTACGAGTAACAAAAAAAATATTAGGGTAATTTTTTGAAGCATGTTGAGAGGCGTCTGTCTTACCTGTTAATACATGTGAATATAATGAAATCAGGGAAAACAAAAGATTGGAAGATTGTTGATAGACAATTTGGGGTGTGGGAGTTATGATTTCAACTTAAGGTTTGTTTTTTTTGCATAATGCTCCAAAGCAAATATCCAACAATAATCAGCGCGATCCCAACAGATCCCAGGATGAAGTGCAGAACGTGGAAAGTCCTGATGAGTATTATCTGAATTAGAATCCATCCAGCGAGTACCATACCTTGACCAGCAATGAGTAATTCGTGATTTTTAATATTTAGAAAAAGACTAGTCACTGTAAAAATACTGAGCAGTCCATTGGCACTAAAAAGGATAATGCCAGGAATGAAATAATTTTCAAATGGCGTGTGTTCAAGCCATTTTGGTGATAATTGCAAAGTGCTTCCATCGGTATACATCATTAGGTTCCATCCTCCAAACAGTGCGCCCGCGCCGTTGAATAGCAGCAGCAAGACTGCAAAACAACGAAGAATGATTGTGATGGTAGTGGCTTTCGGTGGCATACTGTTGATTAGAGAATGAAGATTGAAGATCAGAATTTAAGAGTGGGTCTGGAGTATTGTTAGTTCGAGGGATTGTAGATGACCTTCGTTAGTTGGAAATTACCATAACATAAATCACCTTTTGGATAGCTGTAAATGGCATCGGCATATCCTGCGAGGTTGTAGCTTCCAAAATGTTCTGTAATCTTTCAACGGAGTGGACCATCTGATTTTTTTCATTATACCGGTTTCGGAAACTGCGTAACGATCATCGGACACTAAATTTATTAATTCTCCCGTTTCATTAAAGTACAACCATGCTGTAATCGTGATACCGTTGTTCTCAAATACAGCCTTCACTTTTCGGCCGCCATCGTCAGACCATTTTATCCGACGATCAATCAGCGTTGCAGGAGCCATACAACACATGTCGTTAAAAAAAGTAACTGTCTCTGCAATGTCCATTTCTTTGCCGGACTGATATTGAACCTTGAATAATGAAAGTAAACGGATATCCATGTAGGCACTACCGTTTTTGAAAGCATGAAAACCGGATACAGGTAGACGTTTCATCGTGGCATTCATAAAAAACAAACGAGTGGAAGCATCGATAAAATTGTATTGTTGTGACGTAAAAGGCATCCATTCTGATTGTTCATCTTTTCTGATTCGACCGGAGAATTCAATCAGAAAGCTTTCTACTTTTGGTTTGCCGATGGCTCCTGACAGCCGTATGTACTTCTTTACCGCTTCTGGCAGGTGGTCGATTTCTCCTTCAGTCAGCAATGAATCGGAAAGGGATGCTAGTGAGGTTAAACCTTTTCTTACTTCTCGTTCATAAGTTTGACTAAAATGGAAGGTACTATATCCAACTATTCCAACCAGTAGAATAATTAAATTGGCAAAAGTACCTGCTTTAGCATCCTGCCAGTAACTGACAATTAAAAACTGTGACACGACCACTGCTATAAGTGTAATTACCCACCAATATTCTTTCTGAAGACTGATGTACAGAGCGGTAAGCAATAGCAACACGGTTGCGACGAGCCAGGCTACTCCCATAGGTTTTGAGATAGCCTGAACTATCTGAGTGACAGGTGTAAGATTAAAAGCTTTCGCAAAACCGAGGATGTGAATTAGGCCGTGAAAGATAATCAGGAGTATAAACGCAACTTTCATAAGATTACAATATTGAAGAGTTGAAGGTTGTGGCACGCGTGAGGTGTGAAGATTGAAAAATTGAAGGTCGAAAGTGTGGGTCACTATACGATTTAGTATGACAAAATCGACTAAAAGACAACAGCAAGAGGTGAAGTTTGTCACTCTGGAAATTGATTTATATCATCAACTAGAGCGTCGAAATAACGAGAATATTTTCAGGCTTTTTGCTTTTTAATTTATGCAGGCAGCAAGCACATCGCTGAGGCCTGAACGTTGCGCGCAAATTTCAATGAGCAATCGAATTCTTGGCAGGATGCTATCTTTTTACCAAAGAGACTCGACGCCGGATTTACTTTAGCTACTCTTCTTAATCTACCAAACGGTTATTCTTTCCTTTTCAGGTTTATACATTTTATCGTCCGGTTGTACATTAAATGCGTTGTAAAAAGGAGTGAAGTTCATCAATGGCCCGTTCACACGCCATTTCGCCGGTGAATGAGGATTGGTGTTTACATACATGCGTAAAAATTCATCTCTTGTTTTTACACGCCATATTCTTGCTATCGAGATAAAGAAACGTTGATCGGGAGTAAAACCATCCAGTTTCGTAGTGTCTTTCCCTTGCTCCGTTAATTTAAAGGCATCATATGCAATAGCAACACCAGCAATGTCTGCTGTATTTTCACCCACGGTTAAGGCACCTTTTATATTTACGGAATCCAGTACGGTGAATAAATTATATTGATCAATTACCTGCTGTGTTCTTGCTTTGAATTTTTCATAGTCATCTTTTGTCCACCAGTTTTTTACATTGCCCTCTTTGTCATATTGCGCTCCCTGATCATCGAACGAGTGCGTAATTTCGTGGCCAATCACCATTCCAATTCCGCCATAGTTAAGCGCATCG
>JBGTEP010000029.1:0-3895 GCA_041747735.1 Chryseolinea sp. | reverse complement strand
TCTATCATGTGATCAAAGAAAAGTATTTGCAATTATACCTTGATGAGTTCTGCTTCAAGCTGAACAGAAGGTATTCGGTGAATCTATTTGATAACCTTATCCTTAGTGTAATTTAGTGGTATGTTTACGGACTATCAGATTATATAATATAGGTGTTGCTTTACGGTGGGCTGAATGTCAAACTCCTGTTCGGGATTAATGCTTTTCTCGATAATCCTAACATGATGTATGGAACGAATTTTTTCTGATAGCTGAGCCATTAAATACGATAACGGCTGAAGCTCAAACCGTGGCTGTATCAATCCTTTAATTAAAAATCGAAGCGTCTCAATGCTGTTATCGATTTCTTTACGAATCTCCTTTACTTCTCCCTTAGCACGTTCAAGAATTGGATAATAGAGAAATTGTTCAAGCCTAAACCTGACCGCCACCATGCGTTGAACCGTATCATCGTGGAGATCGCTGGCAATCCTACGCTGTTCATTTTCAATAGCAATTGCAAGGTTAGTTGTTTTGGTTTTGTGCTTAGCAATTGATTTTTCAAGGGCACTATTTATATCCATCAATGCTTGATTTTCCGCAATGAGTCGATCTGTTTTTCTTTTATACATTCTACCAGAGAAAACTAGTCGGTATGTAAGCCCAAGGATAGCTACAGATAAAAATATGATCCAGAACAACATTGTCATAAAAAGTAAAGCTGTTATTTTTATTTGAAAGTACAAGGTTTCGACAGGCTACCGATGAAGTGTTTACTTTAAATCAATAACTTATCCCAAAGACTCTTCGCTGACACTCAGAGTGACGATCGAGCTTCGTCATCTCAATTTGTGCGTTTTGCTACAAAATGTTAGTTCTCTGATTGAAGATCGAGCATCGCCATCATAATTTGTGCGGTTGACTCAACCCTACAAGTAATCAGCATTGGCAATCAACTCATAAGCAAATCAGCAATTAATAATTCTATTTTTTCAGTACGAAGCTTTCAAAATTATCTTTGTTAATTACTTTAAAAGAGGCATCGGGGTAGGCTTCGCGCCATGCTTTTGGAGCGCTTATCCTTTTACCTTGCTGAATTTTAAATTCAAATCCAAACAGTTTGCCATCGCGCTCTTCTACCCAATCTATTTCTTGTCGGTCGTGGGTACGCCAAAAATAGTTGTTAGCGTGAACACCTTTATAGTGTTGAAGTTTTAACCGCTCGGAAGCTAAGTAGTTTTCCCACAACATCCCGTGATCGTTTCGCTGTTGCAGCGATTGGAAATTGGAGACAATAGCATTGCGAATTCCGTTATCATAAAAATACCAGCGTTTTGTTTTCACAATTTCTTTTCGAAGGTTGCGACTAAATCCTTGTACTCTAAAAAGCACAAATACTTTGGTGAGTAAATCAAGATAGCGTTCTACTGTGTTTTTGCTCATCTGTAGGTTTCGGCCAAGTTCTTCGAGCGAAACCTCATGGCCTATCTGCCAGGCAATCAATTTTAATAGACTAAAAATTTTATCCGCATTGCGTAGGTTTTCAAGTGCCAGAATATCTTTATATAAATAATCGCTAACAATTTCGTGTAAATAATCACGTTTCTTATTCTGTGTTTTAATCGTGGTAAGTTCAGGATAACAACCAAATATCAACTTATCATCCAGCAGTTGATGACGAGCAATTGAATCTTCGAACTGAGCATACTCGAGTTGAGCCAATGGGAATAATGTAAACTGTTTCTTTCTGCCCGTTAGTGGCTCACCTAATGTATTGCTTAAATCGAAAACAGAAGAACCTGTTGCCAGTATCCGGAGGCCTTTCACTTCATCTACAAAGAGCTTAAGTATCATTCCTATTTCAGGAATTTTTTGGGCTTCGTCTATAATCAGGTATTTGTAGCCTGCTGCAATGGATTTATAATTGGAAACAGCACGTTGCGCTAACCGCTGCTGTACCTGCACATCTTCGCCATTCAGCAACAGACAATTTTTCACTTCCAGTTGGTCCATTAATTGACGCACTAGAAACGTTTTGCCCGTGCGTCTGGCGCCTAACAACACCACTACTTTGCCTGGCACAAATGCCTTTTTTAATTCCTTCAATAAATAGCGTTCAATGGGCATCCCACACTTTTTGAAAGTAAAGATAGTAAATACCGTCAGTTAACTGACGGTATTTACGTAAATTGCGTCAGTTAACTGACGGAAATTAGGTTTACGATGCCCGTAAATCTCCTATTATTTTCGCTACCTGCTCCGGCTGTAGCCGTGGCCCAAATTGTGAAACCACTCTGGAGGATGCCAACGAAGCCAATTTTCCTGCTTCCGCATAACTGTGTCCATTGGTAATGCCATACATAAACGCCCCGGCAAACATATCGCCTGCTCCATTGGTATCGATGGCGCGTACGCTATACGGTTCGATTTGGATGAACGTATCACCATCATAAATCAATGCTCCATTTGCACCGAGCGTGATCGCAAATCGCTTGGCTGCTCCTTTCAATTTTTCGCGAGCATCCATAAGATTGTCAGTCCCCGTAAAAATCATCGCCTCTTCTTCATTGCAGAATAATAAGTCAACACTAGCACCAACAATTTCTTCCATTTGCGTGGAGAAGTACTTCACCATACTGGCATCTGAAAAAGTTAATGCGGTATGCACGTTGTTCTTTTCAGCTATTCGTTTTGCCGCCTTCAACGCTTCCAATCCTTGCGGACTTGCTACCAAGTAGCCTTCGAGATAAACATATGCTGAATCTTTGATTGCTTCTTCATTAAGATTTTCAGGTCCTAACAATGAACTGATTCCTAAAAAGGTATTCATGGTACGTTGCGCATCGGGGCTGGTCATGACCAAACATTTTCCGGTAATCCCCTCCGGACAAGTTTCGTGAACGATACTGGTGCTTACGCCATTTCTTTTCAAATCATCCAGAAAAAATTTTCCCATTTCATCTTTCGCTACTAATAAAGAGTAAAAACCTTTTCCTCCAAATTGACTTAACGCCACAATGGTATTGGCGGCAGAACCTCCACCCGACACCTGGCTTTTCTTCATGTCGATGGCCTTCACCAAAACATCCTGACGATCTTCATCCACCAGCGTCATCACACCTTTTTCGATCTCATTGCTTTCAAAAAAATCGTGGTCTACTTCCGTTACAATATCAACAATGGCATTTCCAACACCGTAGACGTTATACTTTTTTTGGTTGTTCGTTGGTGGTTGCTGGATACTCATAGTTGTTAATTGTTAGTGGTGAATTGTAAATTATTGGTTGGTGGTTCTGAAATTGTGTTCACTCGTTAATTTCCGAGCAAAATTAGAAATTAGAAATTAATAAATCAGAAATCATTTAGGTAGTGCCAACGTCATTCTGTATTTGCGTGCGCGATCAGGATAATCGGTGATAATACCATCAACGCCAAGGCCACGCATCGAAAGCATTTCATTTACCTCGTTGACTGTCCAGGGGATGATGCGGATTTTTTGCTTGTGGAGATATTCAACATCCTCCTTCTTCAATAATTTATAATATGGACTATAAACAGAAGGTGAGAATCCGAGGTTCGATAAATTAGTTTGTACTGATTTCGTGTTCTCCACGAGTGCGGCAAGTCTTACGGCTGGATATTTTTTATGCCAATATTGTAATACTCTGAAATCAAAAGATTGTATAACAATTCTATTCATTGGCAGATATTCATCAATCAAATTATGAACGAGATCAGAAAATTCATTTACACCAGGATGAAATTTTCCGTCACCGTCTGGTGAACTTTTGATTTCGATGTTATAATCGACTTCGTATTGCGAATAACTTTTAATGTGGTCTTCCACCGCAATAATCACATCCTGAAGCAACGGTTTTGATACCCGCATTTTTACTTGTTCAGGAAAACGCTCATT
>JBGTEP010000028.1:0-27945 GCA_041747735.1 Chryseolinea sp. | reverse complement strand
ACCTAAACTCTTCTCTAATCTTTATTCTCTCTCAAGAATTAATCGCAAGACACTCATTCCTAAGTGCCTCGCGGGTCCGCTATCAATTTCCATCCATTCAATGAACGTTTTAACGCCTTTCCTCCTAACCTAAACCAGGAGAGGGTTAACCGTGGTACTTCAACCAATTTCTGAAATCCTTCCGATTTCAGCCCTCTTTTTCATTTTGGGAGTGCAAAGGTAATCTTTTTGATTTCACTTCGCAAAATTCTTTTGATTTTTTTTATTTCCCAGCTCTTCCTTACAAAAGGGTCACAAATGTAATTCAACAACCATATCCTGCAAAAAAAATTACGAATTAGTTATCCACATTCGGGTCTGTATCTCAACACAAAAACCCCAGAGGACGATTAAGAAATAATCAGTCAGGTAGTTATACCTTAGGTTTTTTAAACAACGGAACTGTACTACAGGGTTCCCCAAACATCATACTTGCTACGTACGGCCGAAGGTTATTCGTTACTTCCACATATATAGCAACAGGAACATCAACTTTACTACAACCTTTCACCACAACTTTTGCATCTTTAAACTGCTCCCATGCAATGCCAGAAATACTTTTCTGAAAGATAGCAACCTGTAATTCTTCTAATGTTCCGAAAACAATTTGTCGGGCATAAGGCTGAAGCGCAATTGTAATCATCATGTACGCCCATGTAGGAATGATGGCATCAGCAGAACAATTAATAGCCACAAATTTATTCTGATACTGTATCCAATCATGATTCTTAATAAAGTCACGAAAATCCTTTTCCCGGAGAATTAATCCCTGATAGAGTTGATCTTTAATATCTATTGCAACTCTTTCTCCTGGTTGAAAGTATTGTTCCAGATCAAAGGTGATCAGCGAACTGCCTGCTACCTTGTTAGTGATTTGATCGTCGATATTATTCTCCATGCCCTATGAACACCAACCCTAACCCATTTTGTTCGGAACTCCTTCAATTAACGTAGTCGGTTTCTTAATCCTGAATTCCTTTAAATAAAAAGGTTCGAACCTGACAATATCTTCAACTTCATCCTGCCGATACTTTCTCATTGCCATGTTGCCCAATTGTGCAGCCGATGGCGTAATTCCGGAAAGAAAAAATGCATTCTTTTGAGTGATCACAGACTTGCATTTGTCTGCACCATTTCCAAAAAAAATTATTGGATTGCTATTCAAATGCTCTTCGAAACTTCCTTCATCAATAACACGGGCTTCTACGGGTTGAATGATATTGTCATCTGCATCTGAAAGACAGCAATACACTTCCATTCTTCTCGCATCAATCATAGGGCATAACCAGGCTCTGGAGATATTCACTCTATTCGCTTGCGCCGCCAAGACTTCAAGTGTTCCCACTGCTATAAGAGGGATTGACAGCGCGAAACAAATGCCTTTGGCGGTAGAAGTCCCTATTCGCAATCCGGTATAAGAGCCCGGGCCTGATGAAACAGCAACTGCGTTGATATCCCGAAGTTCCAAACCGGCCATTTTTGTCACCTGGTCTATCAACACGGCGAGTTTAGAAGCATGCGAGTGCTGAAGATGAACCTCTGCAACGGCTAACAGCTTTTCATTTTCATGGACAGCTACTGAACATACTGTAGTAGAAGTTTCAAGGCTTAGGATCCTGGCCATCTGTAGGGGTAAGAATATTTTTGTAGGCTCCTGAATCATTCAGCATTTTGCGAGCCTCAACAATTGTTTTATCCCGCGTCAATGACACGGCGGCCTGACCTTCATTCAGTGCATAATGAAAAGCAATTTGCTGTTCCAGAATTGACTTAATCTCACTTTTAAAGCGCGTGAGGTCAGCCGTTTTAACCACATCAATTTTATTTTTCAATTCGTTAAGCTGACCCTCCAGATCCTTATAATATTTTTCCTGTTTAGCTGCCTCAATCAATTGTTTTGCGTTCCGCTCAATTGCTGTAGAGTATGTGAAATTCTGATCTTTTAGAAAACGCAGGAATCTATCATAGTCAGCATCAGAAAGATGAAATGAACTGAGTTCCGGTTTAACCGGGTTTTCCGCGCAGTACTTCGATGCGTATTCGAAAACTGTTCCTGTGTTAACAAGAGCTGCAGCAATTGTTCCGAGATATTCATCTTCCGTACTAATATCCGGATCGAGACCTCCCCCATCAAAAACTTTTCTACCACCTTTCGTTGTAAATTCCGACTTTAGAGAGTCTGCAAAGCGATCAACCGAACCATCATCTTTTCGGTGCGCATAATCCAACGCCTGAATACATCTACCGCTAGGTATATAATATTTCGCTGTAGTTACTTTCAACTGAGAATTGTAAGCAAGAGGTCGCGTAGTTTGGACCAATCCCTTCCCAAAAGTTTTTTCACCCATTAACACCGCACGATCATAGTCCTGTAAAGCACCGGCCACAATTTCACTGGCGGAAGCACTGCCTTCACTTACTAAAACTACCATTGGGATTTCAGTATCAACAGGGTTGTTAAGCGTTTTATATGATTTATTCCACTCTGCTACCTTGCCCTTTGTAGAAACTACCTCTTCACCTTTAGGTATAAATAAGCTTACGATATTGACCGCTTCATGAAGCAATCCACCTGGATTATCGCGCAAATCCAAAATGATTTTCTTTGCACCCTGAGCTTTAAGACCTGCCAACGCCTCTGACACTTCACGTGAAGCACCCGGGGTAAAGTCTTCAAGCTTGATATAGCCGATTTCTGGCTCCACAAGTCCTGCATAGGAGAGATTTGTTAGAATGATCTTTTCGCGCTTAATCTTAAGAAGAATATTATCCTTCTGCCCCACCCGCTTAACTTTTACTTCTACTTCCGTTTTAGGCTGACCTTTTAGTAACGTACTTATTTCTGAAGGAAGTTTTCCCTGAATATTCTTTCCATCTACCGCAATCAACTCGTCGCCAACCTTGATGCCTGCGTTAAACGCTGGAAAGCCTTTATATGGATGGGTGATAACCGTTTTCTTGTTAATTACCCCAATGAGCGCACCGATACCACCGTACTGGCCTGTGGTTGAAATCCGGAACGATTCAATTTCATTTTCATCTATATAATCCGTGTAAGGATCGAGCGATGCGAGCATACCCTCGATTCCCTTGCGAATGAGTTTTTGAGGCTCAACTTCATCGACATAGTATGCATTAACCTCCTTAAATAAGGTGGCAAAAATGTCAAGGCTCTTCGCGATATCGAAATATTTTTCGGCAGGCTTTTGAAAAGCGATACCCAGAAAAACCATTATCCCTAAAATGAAAGGCCACTTAATTCTTCTCCACATAATCTAACCGTTTAAAGGTTTTCAGCAATCTTTCCTGAATTTGCGCAGACGGCAAAATTTCTTTTACACTATAAATATAAGCAATGAGGAGTTTGTTCTGTGCAGGAATGAGTTGCTTATTCAAACGATAACCTTCACGGACTCTGCGCTTAATCAAATTTCGATCGACTGCGCGTTTAAAATTTCTTTTGGAGGCAGAAATCAAAACCTGATGAAATCGGCTGGTTTGATCAGGATTAGGCATAAAAAAAACTTTGAACGGGAATAAATAAAAAGAGGAACCCTTGTCGAAGAGTTCCTGTATTATTTTTTCTTTCGATATACGTTCTTCCTTTCGGAATGTAAACTTCCCCATGAGCTGAAAATTAATCAATCTCCTCCTGGGGCAAAAGCAGCCTGAGGGCGATTATTTATGCTTTACAGTCTTTTCGCTGGAAACAGTAAGCTTCTTACGACCGTTTTTTCTTCGGTTTGCAAGCACCCTGCGGCCATTGGCGGTAGCCATTCTTTCACGGAACCCGTGCTTATTCTTTCTTTTCGTGCGCGAAGGTTGAAATGTACGTTTCATCTTTTAATATTTTTTTTCTGGATACAACAGCCAAAAAGGTTCTGACGGGTTATCTCAATATTATAATGTCCTTTTAAAATAAAGGGCTGCAAAGATGATGAGGATTTTCTGGATTTACAACACACCAGGTGAATTCCAGATCAAATCAACGCCAAAAACCACTTTACTTTTTGAATATCAATGATTTATGGAAGCAAATCCGCCAATAGCTTCTTCGCCTGAAGCGGTTCCAGCCGTGGGCCAAACTGAGAAACAACCTTGGAAGAAGCCAGCGAAGCTAGTTTTCCGGCTTCCGCAAAACTATGACCATGAGTAATGCCATACATAAAAGCTCCCGAGAACATATCTCCTGCTCCATTTGTATCAACAGCCTTAACTTTGTATGGCTCTATATTAATAAAAGTATCACCATCATAAATCAGTGCACCATTGGCACCGAGTGTAATTGCAAAGCGTCTCGCCACATCTTTCAGTTTCTCCCGTGCCTCAGATACTGAATTGGTGCCGGTGTAAATCATAGCTTCCTCCTCGTTGCAGAACAATAGATCGACACTTGCACCTACAATCTCCTGCATTTGAGCTGAGAAGTACTTGACCATACTCGAATCGGAGAAGGTAAGGGCCACGTCAATTTTGTTTCTTTCAGCAATTCGTTTTGCCTCTTTTATCGCCTCCAATCCCTTGGGGCTTGCCACGAGATAACCTTCAAGGTATAAGTAGGAGGAATTTTTAATGGCCGCTTCGTCTAAATGCTCTGGTGCCAAAAATGAACTCACCCCCAAAAAAGTATTCATAGTGCGATGTGCATCGGGTGTCGTCATAACCAGACACCGTCCGGAATATCCTTCAGGACAATCCTCATATAGCAAGTTCGTATCTACACCATTAAGGCGTATATCATCCAGAAAGAACATTCCCAAATCGTCTTTTGCAACGAGGCAAGAATAAAAGCTCTTTCCTCCAAATTGATTTACAGCAACAACAGTATTCCCAGCAGATCCTCCACCGGACAACTTACTCTTGTCCATGTCGATCGCCTTCATCAACTCGGCCTGACGTTTTTCGTCAACCAGTGTCATCACGCCTTTCTCGATACCATTCTTCTCAAAGAAGTCATACTCCACCTCGGTGACTATATCCACGATAGCATTGCCAATACCATATACGTCGTACTTCTTCATTAGAATTTTTTCGCAATGATAGTTAAAATCCGGTAAAATGCACGAAGCAGGTTCCTTTGATCTGACCAACTTATAGGCTGGCGACTGGCCAATAAAATGCTGTTATCGCCGCCCGGCTTTCGGTTGAATGCTTAGGGTCATCTTATATTTCGCCGCCCGGTCTGGGTAATCTGTAATGATTCCATCAACTCCCATCCCCTTGAGGTTTAACATATCCGCTATTTCATTTACGGTCCAGGGAATGACGCGAATTCTCTGCTGATGAAGGTAATTCACTTTTTCATTCGAAAGAAGTTTATAGTGCGGACTGTAAATCGACGGGTTAAACCCAAGCTCAGCCAGGTTGGCGTCGACTGATTTTGTGTTCGCCACCAATGCAGCGAGTCTTATACCCGGATATTTTTTATGCCAGTATTGAAGAACCCTGAAGTCGAAACTTTGTATGACGAGACGTTCAAGTGGAATGTATTCGTCAACAAGATTATAAACCAAATCGGAGTACTCCTCTATAGATGGGTGGTATTTGTTATCGCCTTTTGGCGAACTTTTAATCTCAATATTGTAATCAACTTCATAAGACGAATTACTCTTGATATACCTTTCAGTTGAAACAATTACATCACGAAGCAAAGGTTTCTCCACCTTCATACTTTGCTGTTGCGGAAACCCATCGTTGCCTTTTGACCCACAATCAAATTTTAGTATCTGCTCGTAGGTCATCTGGTAGATGTTAAAATTCTCCTCCACCTTATCCGAATATGAATTTCCAGTTGAGTCAAGGCAAATAGAAGCAGACATCCAGGGTTCATGTGAGACAACAACCTGCTTATCCTTTGAAATGACAACATCAAGCTCAAGCGTAGTAACACCCAATTGAAGCGCATTCATAAAAGCCGGAATAGTATTTTCAGGTTTCAGTCCACGTGCTCCGCGGTGCCCCTGAATATCGAATTTGGGAATGTACTGCGCCCACGCTGAAAAGGAAATTAAAAACAGAGAAAGGAGAACACTTGTTTTAATCATCCGTCAAAGATAGTTGTAGAGCAGACACAGACAAAGGATTAACAATTAAGTAAACGTGCATTAACCGGGTTTACCGGGCCCTCCGGGACCTAAACTTTTTCTGCTCAAATCAACATGGATATTCTAGCAGACATTTTGGAAATGCTTTAACCCGTATACGACCCGCGGTCAGTGTTAAGAAAACTTCTAACCACAGACGCCTAATGTTAAATGATAATCCGGATTTCGATTTCCCGGCCAGCTGATATATTCTATACGCTGTGCCAAAAGCAACTCAAAAAAAGAGAACACTTTTAAACGCCCATAAAAAATTTCGCTTCAAAACTTTGAATCTATTTTTTCGTCTTATATATTTAAGTAAATTATATATATAACATGACTGGAGGCGAATTTATAAAAGGAACCCTGAAAACGATTATTCTGAAACTACTGGCGCAGAATAAACAGATGTACGGATACGAAATAACTCAAAGGGTTGCCCAGCTTTCGAAAGATGAGATCAAACTTACCTATGGAGCATTGTATCCTACTCTTTATAAATTGGAGTCGGAGGGACTGTTAATTACCACGACTGAAATCGTGGATAACCGGGCGAGGAAATATTACTCACTAACGGCTGAGGGTAAAAAACTCGCAAAAGTAAAAGTGTCAGAATTGCAACGCTTCACTGAGATATTGAGTGCGATATTAACCGACAGCTCCAAACCTAACGTGACTTTAAAAGCATGGGAAAGCTAACGAAGGAACAATGGAACGAACTTCGAATATTCCTTGAACAAAAAGGTTTGTCGTTCAAACCGCTTTCAGACGAGATGCTGGACCATATTAGTTGTGACCTCGAAGAACGAATGGACCATGGACATACATTTCAGGATGCATGGCATAAGTCGATAGCCGGACTGCCAGAAAATCATTTTCAACTTATACAACAAGATGTTATGGAAACAATCAACAAACGATTCCCTTTGTCAAAAGGATTTTCTTTCATAGCCATAGGGTTGCTTTTTATAAGTACTCTATTCAAAATTCTACATCTCCAGTTTGCAGGAGAGTTACTTCTGTTGTCATTTGCTTTTATCGCAGCAGCACTGCTGACAACCTCAATATCCGGGATTTTTTTAACCAAAGACAAAAAAGGTTCAAGACTGGTTCTGGCAGAAATTGTCAGTATACTTGTTTTATTAATTGGCTTTAGTTTTAAGATCCTTCACCTTCCCGGTGCTGATGGGATAATCCTGCCGGGCGTCACGCTGCTTATCACGTCCCTTTTACTGAACACAGTATACGTTTACCAAAACGCTTCTGGTGGCGGAAATTTTCTCACCTACCTTCTGGAAAAGTATATCCCCGGGATCGAACGGTTTTTTTTGTTTCTCCTTTTGCCAATGGTCGCACTTACGATTCTGACAAGTGTTGCTCGCGCAGATGCTACTTCGGGAAGTATGATGTTGCTTGTTACAATACTAGGGTCCGGACTCTACTTTATTTCACTAGTCTGGAGAAGGATGGAACAGGAATTATCAAAAAAGAATGCCCAGATACTTACAGCTACTATCATTTCGTGCTTGTGTTTGACAGTGCCTTTTTTGGGTCCGCTATTGCCATTCGAGCTTCGCGTGATCATCGTATCTCTGTTCAGCATTGTATCTGCATGGCTGGCCTATAACATGGAGGAGGATCCGAAGAAGCCGATACATTTAGTTTTATCATTTATTGTTCCTGCATTATTTTTCGGCTGGGCGTTGATAAAATTTAATATTATTGAGATTCCCTCTGATCTGTATATTTTTAACCTCCCCATCATCGGTCTCCTTGCTGTCGGCCTTTTTCTGTGCAGGAAGCACGGTACGATGCGTGCTTATATGATCGTTTCCCTTAGTGGGTATCTGAGTGTGTTCCTTAAACTTTAATCGTTAGAGTAAAACACCATATTGTATCGAACTCGTCTATTATGACGTTGTATAGAAGTTCATAATCATGGGGGAGGCACTTTAACTTCTGTGTCAAAAATTCCTGATATTGAAGTGTCTCCTCCAGGTAATCGGATTGATAAAACATCATCGCTTAAATTACCCTTTTCACAAAGGTTAAAATTGAGAACCAGGACAAAAATGCCGCTGGAAACTCTACAATTGGGCAACCTGTGCTACCGTAAAAAATATTCTCATTACCAGATGTAGCGGATGTTGTTTAAAATGATTTAATTGATTCCAATTACTAAAGCATGTTGTGTCGCCTTTCTTTTTTTGTTCTCGCCCTGTCAGTCATCACTTCCTACGCACAAAAAACTACCGATCATAGAAAGGAAGCCCTCAGTCTAATCAAAAAACTTCTCCAGGAGCATGCGCAACCAAAAGCGGTTGACGATCGGTTTTCGTCTTACGTCTTTAACGAATTTCTCGAAGCCCTTGACCCTGATAAATTGTACTTTACCGAGCCAGACATTCAGGGCCTTCTTCCTTTTAAAACTAAGTTGGATGATGAGTTGAACGGAAACGGATGGGCTTTTTTGCAGGCGGTTTTACCTGTTTACAAATCAAGTCTCGAAAGAGCTGAGAAAATAATCAACAAACATCTCGATTCTCCCATCACAGGGAATGTTATGGAGTATTATTCTTACGACACTTCCAGGTGGACAGTAAGCGATCAGGAGCTTAGTAACAAGTGGAGAATGTGGCTTAAATACGAAACACTGGACAGGCTTTCGGAAATGTATACAACAAATGCAGCAAAAGATTTTTTCATTAAATACGAACCTGATGCACGTGCCCGTGTAAAATCCATTGAAGTCAGGTATATACGTAGAATTCTTAATCACCCCGCAGGCTTTGAAAACTATGTGCTCTCGCAGTACCTGAAAAGTATAGCCGCAGTATTTGATCCACACTCCACCTACCTGTCAACGAACGATATGCAAAACTTTCTGTCGTCGTTAAGTACAGAAGGTTATTACTTCGGTGTCGGCCTGAATGAAAATGAACGCGGTGATGTAGTCATCTCATCACTTGCACCGGGTGGGCCAGCCTGGAAGAGTGGTGAACTTCAAAAATCTGACATCCTTCTTAACTTAAAATGGGAGGGACAAAAGGAAATTGATGTTGCCGGTATTTCACTTGAAGAAGCCACCGGAATTCTGTCCGATGCAGGCCACAAGATTATGGAGTTTACTGTGCGCAATTCCAGCGGGGTTGTTCATTCCGTTAAACTACAAAAGGAAAATTTATCATTGGAAGAAAATTTTGTTCACAGTTTTCTTCTCTCCGGCGAGAAGAAGGTGGGCTACATATCGCTGCCTGATTTTTACACACAATGGGGTGATGAAAGCGAGGGATCAAAGTGCGCAAATGATGTAGCAAAGGAAATTATAAAGTTAAAAAAGGAAAACATTCAAGGTCTTGTACTTGATATCCGTGGCAATGGTGGTGGTTCGATGCAGGAGGCTGTTGCTTTGGCAGGAATCTTTATCGATGAAGGTTCTATGGGAATTCTCAAGAATAATAAACAGGAACTTACAGTTTTAAAAGATATGAATCGCGGGACGGTTTATGACGGACCCCTCATTGTAATGGTTAATGGTCAGAGTGCTTCTGCATCAGAGTTCCTGGCTGCGGTACTTCAGGACTACCGTCGTGCGCTCATCGTTGGAAGCCGGACGTACGGCAAGGCAACATTTCAGAATTTTTTTCCTTTGAATGCGCTACAAAAGGAACCTACCATGAACAATATAAAAGACGGTTCTGGCTTCGCGAGCATTACTGGCGGGAAATTTTATCGAGTCACGGGGAAATCCGCTCAGGGGAAAGGGGTCATCCCCGATGTGCATATGCCTGATGTTCTGGAGGGACTACTCCCGTATGAATCTGATATGCCGTTTGTTTTACCGACTGATTCGGTCGTTAAGAGAACGTATTATAAACAACTTTCGGGAGTGCCAACAGGAGAGCTTGCCAAAAAAAGTACAATAAGGCAGAATACGTCTCAGGCGTTTAAGCGGGTGAATCAAAGTAGGGAACTGTTTCGTCAAATACTGAACGAAAGAAATGAATCAATTTCCCTGATCTGGACGGACTTCAATAAAAAAATTCAGGAAAGAATGATAGAGTCTGCTAGTTGGCAGCAAGCATTTACAAACGATAAAGGGAGTTATGATGTGATCAACATGGATGCAGATCAACAACGATTAAAGATTGATGAATATGCGATGGAACTCAATCGAAGGTGGATTAACACGCTTATAAAAGATCCATATGTTGAAGAAGCCTTTTCAATCATGAGCGATATCATCAACCTTAACATTAAATAAAAATTTTAATAGATTTTTCAAAATGCAAAAAATTGTATCGAGTCTTTTATTGATTTTTTTAGTTGTGACTGCCCGGGCGCAGACACCGCAGACAGCCTCCGAATACATGTCATTTCTTGGTTCGCGCGAAACAGAATTGCAGCAGAGGTATTTGAGTTACATGAGTGAAAGCGCTCATGGAAACAAGGCTCGTAAGCTGGAGAAAAAGAGAAAGGAACTAGTCGTTGAGATATCAAAATCTCTCGGCGAGGCAAACCGCCTCCGTCCATTTAATGGCGATGCAACTCTGCGTGATGCTTACAAACACTATTGGGATATTTTATTAAAGGTGTTTAATGAAGATTATCATAAGATTGTAAACATGGAAGAGATTGCTGAGCAGTCGTATGATAACATGGAGGCATATCTTCTGGCTCAGGAAAAGGCGGGAGAAGTCCTGCATACGGCACATAGTGCAATTGAACCTGTGTTCAAAACTTTTGCTCTGAAAAATAACATACGCATTATTGATTCTGAGACAAAAATGTCACAGAAACTAAAGCAGGTAGGGGCGGTTAATTCATACTACCACACACTTTACCTTATCTTTTTCAAAAGTTTCAAGCAGGAGGGGTATGTAACGGAGTCCTTCAATAAAAAAGATATCAACGCAGTAGAGCAAAATCGAAATACACTGATCAAATTCGCTACCGAAGGGCTTTCAAAACTTGATACCATGAATGCCTTTAAAGGTGATGGATCAATGGTTACCGCATGCCGTAAAGTTCTGGAGTTTCATAAGAAAGAGGCTGAAAATGATGTCCCCTTGCAAAGCGAATATCTTATTAAAAGTAATGAATTCGAAAAGATTAAAAAGGCCTTCGATGCAAAGCCCCCGGCAAAGCGGACACAGGCGGATGTAGATAACTATAATAAAGCCATCGATGACATGAACAAGGTATTGACAACGAGTAACAAATCCATAACAGCTATAAACAACAACCGTGAAACCGTGATGAACAACTGGAATGTCACGGCAAATAAATTTATGGAAGCGCACGTTCCGCGGTCAAAGTAACTTGATCGTAATTTGTGATCTTTTTCTACTGAGATGGTTATTGTGTGCCACTTCCTTTATTAAGAAGTTTCAGGATATACTTTTATAAGTGCTAGCGCTTAACTTGCATTAAGGTTGTCTCCAGACTAAGCGTAAAATGTTTTCCACTCATACCGTCAGATTATATTACACCAACCGGTTTGAATTGCAGGTTGTTATAATCAGCCCATCGCTTCATTGTTCCAACAACCCTTTTTAAATGATCGTTATTCAGGAAGATATTTGACCACGTGTCAAATGTAGTACATTGAACTCCCAGGTAAAAAATAAAAATTGCAATACCCAGTATCGGAAGGAGTCGCTTTTCCTCTTCACTTATCGCTGTCACCTTCTCATATCCTTTAAGAAAACTTTCAAGCTTTTGCTTAAAATCATTCTCATCCGGGTTTGTATTGAAAAGCTGAAACGTGAAGTATGCAATGTCACAGCATAGCCACCCGTTGCCGCAAAAATCAAAATCAAAAATGGTTATGTTTTCTTCACCCTTTAAATGCATGTTATCAAACCAGATGTCAAGGTGGATAGCGCCGTGCCTGACATCGTTAAGGGTTACCTTATCAAATTCCTTTTTTAAATAGTCGGTTGCGGATTCAACAAACTTCACTTCGTCTGATGTGTTTTTGAAAAATGCCTTGGTCCGAATCAAAGGATCGACTAGCAGACTTTTAGAATTATAATTAACACGATCTACCTTAAAATTTCGGGTTACTTCATGCAACCTGGCCATTGTCTGACCAATATAGTAGCTTGTCGCGGCAGTAAACTTCGAAACTTTTTCTCCTTCTGCAAATGAAAACAGAACACAATATCTTACTCCTTCGGGCGCGTTCATCGATTGTATAAAGTGTCCCTCTCTGTCAGCAATGGGAAAGGCAACATTAATTGCATGCTGTTTCAAATGATTTAAAAGCCTTAATTCTTCGGCAATCTCGGTCTGTGTACGCCAGTTAAGCGTATAAACGCGTAGTATGAATTTACTTTCCCCATCGGTTACTTGGTAAGAGTGATTCATTCCTGTTCTGAAGAGTGTGCAAGTTGTACCACTGCTCAAATGATATTTCTTTTCAACGAATTTGCCAAGGTCAAAGGCTGATAGAGTTGATTCTGTTACAGGAAACGTCATGTTTTTAAGGACTAAATAGTAATAGCTTGAAGTCTTCTCCAAGGCATGGCAATACCCATGAAGACTCAGGAAATATAAAGAATATGAGTTTGGAGAAACATAAAAGCACTGTTCCCTTATTAAAGCAAAGGGTTACATTTCAATCTCAAAAAACAGCTTGAATTTGTTGTGGGATGTACTGGATTCGAACCAGTGACCCCTACCCTGTCAAGGTAGTGCTCTAAACCAGCTGAGCTAACAACCCAAACGATATCCAGTAATTTCTGAAGTAATCGACAACGCAAAGTAAACATTTGTACTTCATGTGTACAAATCTATTTTCACAGCAATAAACCAGCGTTATCCTTCAAGGCTACTCCTGATAATTTTCTTCTTAATGATTCTTTAACCAGATAAAAAATTTTATCAGCCGCCTGTTGTAACGGAAGCCCTTTGGGGCGGATGTTAGAAATGCAATTCCTTGATTCATCTGTTAAGCCAACCATGGGACCATAAGTAAGGTATACTCCCAGACTGTCAGGTGAAGATAGGCCCGGTCGTTCTCCTATAAAAACAATGGCAACCTTCGACTTTAACAGGTAACCAATTTCATCACTGATCGCGACCCTACCCTGCTCGACAATTGTGATCGGTGAAATAGAAATTTCATCTTTCTGAAAAAGACAGATCAGCCTTTCGATTACCGGAACCGCATGATCATTAACTGCTGTTGCGGATAAACCATCAGCAATTATAATCGATACATCCGCAGGGGTTGTAGGACAAATTGAAATCAAGCGGGCATGTGACTCGACTGACAATCTTCTTCCCTGATCCGGACGCTGTAGATATTCCGTGCGGGATGAAGCTTTGCTTTGTAATAAACAAACGGAGCAATTGATTCTTTCAAGTGATGCATTCAATTCAACTCTATCCAAAGTCGAGTACACAGCATCCCTCGCATGAGCGTGATCAAGCTTAAAATCCAACATTACTTGCGATGGTACACTTACGCCAGTCCTCCCCAATGCTATTCGCGCCTGGGTATCCCTTTGTAAAGTCTTCCAGAGATCAGGCAGATATGTCGGTGTTCTTGCTGGTTTTTCCATAGCCCATTAGTTATTATGGCAAGTTCATAGATTGCAACAAGCGGTTGGAAAGACTCACCGGAATAACATTCCCGTGATCATCCATTATACCCTGTTTCATTAACCACGATTCAAATTCCGGGGCTGGTCGCAAACCGAGAACTCTACGAACATATAAAGCATCGTGAAAAGAAGTAGACTGATAATTTAACATGATATCATCGGCACCTGGTATTCCCATCATAAAATTACAACCCGCCACTCCCAATAGTGTTACAAGATTATCCATGTCATCCTGATCGGCTTCTGCGTGATTCGTATAGCAAACATCTACACCCATTGGAAGCCCTAAAATTTTGCCGCAGAAATGATCTTCCAATGCAGCACGAATAATTTGCTTTCCGTCAAATAAATATTCGGGACCAATAAACCCGACGACAGAATTTACCAGCAGCGGACTAAACTTTCTGGCTACAGCATATGCCCGGGTTTCGCATGTCTGCTGATCAACACCTTCGTGTGCGTTGGCTGAAAGTGAACTTCCCTGACCAGTTTCGAAATACATTACATTTTGCCCGACGCTTCCGCGGTTTAATGTTTGTGCAGCCTCATACCCTTCCTCTAGTAATGAAAGATTTACACCAAAACTCTTATTTGTTTTTTCAGTACCTCCGATAGATTGAAAGACCAGATCGACAGGCGCCCCTTGCCCAATGATTTCAAGGGTTGTCGTGAGGTGACAGAGTACACAACTTTGTGTAGGAATTTCAAATTGCTGCCGCAATGCATCGAGCATATTAAGTAAAGTTACTACTGCTGCCGGACTATCCGTTGCAGGGTTTATACCAATTACAGCATCACCCGATCCATACAATAACCCATCGATAAGGCTGGCTGCAATGCCCCGTGGATCATCTGTCGGGTGATTTGGTTGAAGCCGCGTCGAAAATCTTCCAGGTAATCCAATGGTATTCCGGAATCGTGTTACCACTTCACATCTTTTTGCAGCAGTTATCAGATCCTGATTACGCATAATTTTTGAAACAGCAGCTACCATTTCAGGAGTAATACCTGGCCCGACAGTCTGGATATGACTAGTAGTAATTTCATCTGACAAAAGCCACTCCCGAAATTCACCCACGGTAAGATGACTGATCGGTTCAAAATCTTTTTTACGGTGTGTATCGATTATGAGCCTTGTGATTTCATCGTCTTCGTAGGGAATGACTGTTTCTGACAAAAAGTTTTTTAACGGAACATTTGCCAACGTCATCTGTGCGGCTACACGTTCTTCATAGGTCTGTGCTACGACTCCTGCCAGCGCATCGCCCGAACGAAAAGGCGATGCTTTTGCCATAAGCATTTTAAGGTCGGCGAAAGCATATGTTTTATTCCGGATCGTATGTTTATAAGCCATTCCTTAATATTTCTATAGCGACTTTGAAAAATGTAAATGTCTAAATCAGAACATACAGGTATCTAAACAAACTCTACCTTACCGTGGCATTTCATCAACATAAATATACCGATAAACACCAGCAGGCCTGTAAAAAACCATAAACTTAACAGTTGATTATACCATACGATGGCGACCAGACAAATGGATGACAACACCAGTGCAATCACCGGAAAATATGGATATAACGGTACGCGGAAAGGTCGCGCTAAATCAGGTTCCTTTTTTCTCAATACAAAAAGTGCGACCATGCTGATGATATACATTACTACTGCTCCTAATGCAGCAAGTATAATTACCTGATCCGTTGTTCCGAGGCTTAATGCGAGACAACCGAGAATTCCTCCACCGATCAATGCCCAATGCGGAGTTTGAAATTTACGATTTACCTGCGCAAAAATTGATGGCATGTATCCACTTCGGCCCAGGGCAAAAAGCTGTCGTGAATAGCCAATGATAGTTCCATGAAATGATGCTACCAACCCAAATAATCCGAGGCTGGCAAAAAGTTGAGTCCATGTATTGTCACGTCCCAGCACGATACCCAATACAGCCGGCAAAGGATAATCAATAGTGCTCAAACCTTGCCAATGCGCGACGCCCCCGGTGAAGATCATAACACTTATTGCAAGCACCACCAATGTGAGTATACCATAACTATATCCCTTCAAAATCGTCTTGTTGGAATCTTGTGCTTCTTCAGCTACCATGGCTACACCTTCGATTGCCAGGTAAAACCAGATAGCAAACGGCAAAGCAGCGAATATACCTTTCCATCCAAAAGGCATAGGATCAGTCATGAATATTTCTAAAGAGAAATGAGGGGCAACGATTCCGATATAGACCAAAAGCTCCAGGACGGCCAGAATTGTTACGACCAGTGAAAACACTGCCGATTCCTTAATCCCTAATAAATTAATACCGATAAAAACTACATAACAGGCAAAAGCAACATGAAGTACCTGAAGCCCAGGAAACAGAAATTTAGCATAACTTCCTAAAGCAAAAGCAATGGCAGTAGGCGTAACTAAAAACTCGACCAATGTTGCATACCCTGCTATTAAGCCACCAAACCATCCGAAAGCACGGTAGGCATAGGCAAAAGGTCCGCCCGCATTAGGAATAGAGGTAGTGAGCTCTGTAAAACTGAAAATAAAGGTTATATACATTATTGTCACCAGCAGCGTAGAAGCTAGAAACCCAACGGTTCCGGAAACTCCCCAACCATAATTCCAACCAAAGTATTCGCCTGAAATAACCAACCCAACAGCAATTGCCCACAAGTGTATGGGTTTCAAAACTTTTTTTAATGTTCTGGGTTGATCTTTTGACATTTGTAAAAGGGATAACAGTGAAGCTAGTTTTTGTTTTTCGATTTGGGACATCTCAATTAAAAAATGCAGCTATTTTTTTTAGATGCGTTTTTTCATTCGATTTCGGAAACTATGCGAGTTAGTCAATGTGTATTTTTATACAAATCTTTCTTTACACCAAATTAAAAATGATGATTCAACCTGCTGAATATTGGATAAAACATTTAGATCTTCAACCTCACCCTGAAGGTGGTTTCTTTAAAGAAACGTACCGGTCTCCTGAACAAATCGGTGCTGATGGATTGCCGGAACGCTTCAACGGTTCTCGAAATTTTTCTACTGCTATCTACTTTTTACTTCGGAGTCAGGACAAATCGTTATTTCACCGGATAAAGTCTGACGAGTTATGGCACTTTCACGCTGGCAGTACCCTGAATATTTATGTCCTCCGAAATGACAAATTAGAAGTGCACAAACTGGGGAGTGATCTTGAAAAAGGAGATTCCCTGCAGATTACCATTCCAGCGAACTGTTGGTTTGGTGCTACTGTTAATGGTAGCGGAAATTATACACTTTCAAGTTGTACAGTAGCACCAGGGTTCGACTTTAAGGATTTTGAATTGGCAGATCGTTCCAAACTACTTCTGGAATTTCCATCGCAGAAGGAAATTATTGCAATGCTTACTTTATAAAGGACCGATACGACTCGAACCTATCGAAACTTGTCAACGACAGAAATTAGTTGGAGAAACTGGGAACCAGATAAGCAAAGTACTGCATATCGTGCGGTAAGTAAAGGGTAAAACCTTTGACGAGGTAAGATTTAATGATGCAGCAAATCGAGAACGCCGCAAACGCGTCCCTTGCTTCGGGCAAATTCATTATTCTTTCGGTCGGAAATCTTATGTGCCTTTTTGAGTTTTATTCATTTTTTAGTGTGTTGAATTAAAATGTATTTGGATGGGTGAAAGTGTTTTTGTTCAACTTACTCGTGCTATTCTTTTTTGCGCTGTCCGGGCCTCTTTTTGCCCAACATAGCGCAGATAGCCTTGATCTTGCTCAAAGCACAACGGCGGCTTATGAACTTTATCTGGCAAATCCTGATTCTTCGATAGTCCTGTCGACTGAGACCCTGGCACGTGCTATTCAGGGGAAAAATAAATACTTTCAGGGATTTAATTACTTTGTGTTATCGAAAGCCTACTGGGCCAAAGCCAACTATAGACTAAGTACCGAATTTGGGTTTAAAGCCCTGAAAATTTTTGAAAACTCCCCCCATGTATATCTCTGGGGTGAAACGGTGCTCGCACTCGCCCGAACTCTGATCGACCTAAAAAATTTCGATCGTGCTAAAGCATTTATGACGAACGCAATGAACATTGCTGTGCGGCAGTCGAACGACAAACTACTAGCGGATGTATTTCGCGAACAATCTTTTCTACTTCTGGAAGAACAAAAGTACGACTCGGCTTTACTTTATGCCGACAAGGGTATCGCACTGTATGAGACTTATGGAGATACCCTCAATGCAAGTATACTTTTTGGAAGAAAGGCGCGGATTTATTTATCGCTGGGGGATTACGAAACCAGTATGGCTTTAAATCAAAAGGCCTTGCTGCTGGATAGTTTAATGGGAAACCGACGCGCATTGGGCGTAAGCTATTTTCAATCGGCACAAGGTTATTATTACTTGAAACAGGATAAAAAGAGCATTAGCCTGCTCAAAAAATCAATTGTAATTAGCAATGAAATCCGAAATCTGTCTTCCTTAATCAAAGCCCACACATTTTTATCAGACATTTATCTTGCTCAGGCTAAACCCTCGTTGGCAGTGAAGGAGCTTCAGATCATCAGTCAATTAAAGGACAGCCTCTATAGCACTGAACGAAACGGGCAGATTCAAGAGATGCAATCGTTGTATGAGTTGGAAAACAAGGAGAATACGATTCAACTGCTCGAGCAGGAAAATGCGTTGAAAAAACAGCAAGTGAAAAACCAACGATTTTTTACCGTTTTCCTGCTTGTCAGTATTCTACTATTACTCCTTCTAATTTTTGTATTATGGAGGCTTCGCGTACTTCAAAAAAAAGGCGAACGATATCCTCGCGATAAAAAACAAAGCTATTGAACACCAAAAAGAAGAGATGCAGGCACAGGCTGAAAATCTTCAACAGCTTAATCAATTGAAATCAAAATTGTTTTCCGTAATCAGTCATGATCTACGCGGGCCGATTAGTAATCTACAGGCATTGCTAGAATTACTGACTAAGGGAAATATGAGTCCCGACGAATTTTTGGTAGTTAGCGCTAAACTGAAGTCTAATCTGAACATGACTCAGCGCACACTTGAAAATTTGTTAAACTGGTCGTTGAGTCAGATGGAAGGTATCAAAACTGAGAAGAAACAATTTGAAATAAAAAGTTTAGTAGAAGAAGCATGTACGTTGATGGAGGAAGTAGCCCAGCGCAAAAATATTACGATTGAAAATACAACACTTTCGCCAATTAAAGTTTTGGCAGATCCCAATCAAATCCAACTCATTCTGCGAAATCTTATTCACAACGCAATCAAGTTTTCTCAAACTAACGGCAAGGTGCTGGTCTCAGCCAGTGCAGATGAAACTCATTGTCACGTTAGAATAAAAGACTTTGGTATCGGGATGACATCTCATGAAACTGATACGATTCTTGGATCACAAGAATACTTTACAAAAGCGGGAACAGAACAAGAAAAAGGAACAGGGCTTGGATTATTACTTTGTAAAGAATTTATCAAACGCAACAAAGGCGGTTTCACTATAGAAAGTAACCCAGGCCATGGTACTGAAATCTGTTTCTCGCTGCCCCTGGCGCAATAAAAGATTTAGGTATCGGCTACGTACGGGATTTATAACAACAGCAATTGCAACCTTCAAAGCTGTGTTAGGTCAATGTTGGCAATTCAGTTTCCACTTCTATGGGATTCGCCAAAACCTTATGTACGGGGCATAACTTTGCAATCTGTTGGAGCCGTTCCAATTGCTGAGCGTCCAACTTTCCCGCTACCGAAATACTGCAACGGAAAATTGTTTTATACTTCGCTTGTTCGCTTGACACTACGACACGGATCTGCTCAACATCCCACTTTTTCCGGTCGGCATACATCCGTAGGGTTATCGCTGTGCACGAAGCAAGAGACATTCTTAAAAAGTCACCGGGCGTGGGCCCCAGATCTTTACCTCCCATGTCAGCTGGTTCATCAGACAATATTGAGTGAACAGATGTTTGTACTTCGGTTCGGTATAAATCCTTTCCTATCGTTGCGGTTACGGTTCTATTATCAGCCATCAGAAAGTGCGGTTCATTATAAATTCTTGTTGAAGAAATCTTTCTCTTGGTGCCAACTCTCGTTGTTTGAGATTTTCAGGAAGCATTTCAGGATCGCCCGGAAAACCGACAGCAATGAATACACCTATTTCATAGCTATCTGGAATATTCAATTCCTGGATTGCCTTTTCATGGTTGAAGCCTGCCATCTGCCGGATCTGTAAACCTAACTCAACAGCTTGCAACGAAAGAAACGAATTTGCACCGCCTAGGTCATATAGGGCATGAGCATTCGTTCCACTAAACCGTGAAAAGTTTTTGCGCGCGAGACTTAGAATCAGGAGCGGTGCATCTTTTGCCCAGATCTTGTTTCCATCATTCAGGCATGTAAAGAGTTTATCCCAAAGCTCCGATTGATCTTTGGTGGCATAAATGTATACCCATGGTTGTTCATTTGTGCTTGATGGTGCCCATCTCGTAGCTTCAAACAGAGAACTTATTCTTTCGGGCTCTATCGGTTTAGTAGAAAATGCACGGATACTTTTTCGGTTTCGGATGACTGCTGAAACCGGATATTCAAATTCATCTGACTTTTGCATCATTAAAGTATTTCCCATAGGTCAAGTTACACTTTCATTTAATATTCTAATTTAATAACAGAAAAATGATCAATGAGTTCATTTCAATAATTCAGGTCAGACCACGCACCACTAATGATTACTGTGAGGTAGGACCGGAAGCAGGATGAGTAATTTCCTCATCCTGCTTATTATATCCAGAAAGTTCAGGTTCAACCGTGAAGTTTAATCTTCGATCAGAACACCCATCTTCCCCATTTGATAGTCGCGCATAGCTTCCAGAATCTCAGTTTGAGAGTTCATAACAAAGGGACCATGTGAAACAACTTTTTCATTTAATGGCTCACCACTTAAGAAAAGAACCCGGGTATCTTCCAGCGCCTCAAACGCAATACCTTCTCCATCATTTTTAAAAACAACTGCATTGAGGCCATCAACCAAACCAAATCCATCTACTTTCAATTTACCATCTAATAAATACAGCATTGCGTTATGGCTTTCCACTACAGGAATTGAGATTTTACCACCCTTCGCCAGATTAATTGTTCCGGCGTTCACGTCAGAGTTGGAAGGTATCGGACCCGTTACACCAAGTATTTCACCCGAAAAAATCTTCATCACAACTTTTTCATCACTGCTGATGTACTGAGGCGCTTCTTCGGCTGCAAGGGGGAAGTAAGCGGGTTGATCCATTTTATTAGCTGCGGGTGTATTAATCCATAATTGAATAATTTCCTGCTCCCCACCAATCTCATGAATATCAACCGGTGGTCGTTCACTATGAATGATACCCATTCCCGCGTTCATCCATTGTGCACCGCCAGCGTAAATAACACTGTCGTTTCCACGGCTATCACGATGATGAACTCCGCCTTTAAAAATAAAGGTTACCGGAGAAAATCCACGGTGTGGATGCGGACCAATACCTGCGTCATCCGGATCGACACTTTTAGGTACTTTTACCTTCGCGTGATGAAGTAAAAGAAATGGATCTAACTGATCTACCTTTTGCGTTGGCAGCGGTTGTCTCACGGGCAATCCTCCCATATCAACCATATGAGCAAATAATAGTTGAGAAACTGTTCTGTTTTTCATAACTGTAAAAATTGACTTCCTTTAGTCGTGTTTTAAATTCTCTTTTATGCCATGGGGATTTCCATCAACAATACTTCTGTATCGCCATCAGCGCTGATTGAAATCTTATCTGTATCCCATACTCCAAAACCATCACGTTTATAGAGGTTCTGACCGTTGATCGTAACGTCGCCATCAATAACAAAAGCATAAACGCCGTTTCCCATTTTATTTACTGTATATTCTGTCGAGTAACCACTAGAAAACTTGCCTAGCGAAAACCACGCATCCTGATTAACCCATAAAACATTTTTTTCATTTGTTGGAGCAATCACGGTTTGAAATTTATTGATCCGATCTTCTGAAGAAAATAATTTCTGATCATACCGAGGTTCTATGTTTCTTTCCTTCGGAAACAACCAGATCTGTAAAAAATTTACGTCGTCTGTTTTGGAAGCATTTTTTTCGCTGTGCGCTATTCCGGAGCCTGCACTCATAATTTGCACCTCGCCGGCTTTAATAACTCCGTGTCCTCCATTATTATCTCCATGTTCGAGTGAACCTCTTAGTGGAATAGAAATTATTTCCATGTTGTCGTGCGGATGTTGTCCAAAACCTGCACCTCCTTTTACAATGTCATCGTTCAGTACACGCAAAACGCCAAAATTTACGCGAGTTGGATCGTGATAACCTGCAAAACTAAAAGTGTGATAGGAATCCAGCCATCCATGGTTTGCATGACCGCGTGTTGCTGCTTTATGCAAGATTGTTTTCATATAAGTATTGTTTTAGTTACCCTTTTATTTGTTACCCCACTCTCTCCCCACCCAGTTATCTATCTCCTGATGTATATAACGTTGATTTTACAATAAAGATACATACAACTATTGTATTTACATTTGTTTACAGATAAAACCTTTTCTGCTACTCTGAATAAGTGCACGTTCTAACGATTATAATGGGATGGATTATGATTTAAGGCTTACCAGGGAGTTACTTGCGCTAACCCCTTATTTTATCCAGAATCCGGTTTAATTCCTGAGCCTCTGCTTTCGTGATTCGCTTCAGGCTTTCAAGCCACGTTTCTGCTTCCACATCAATTTTCTGCAAAACAGAAAGTCCTTTTTCGGTTATAGAAATATCTACCTGACGCCGGTTTCCCTCACAAATTTCGCGATTAACCAAGCCTTTTAACCGGAGTTTTTCCACCAACCGGGTGGCGTTACTGCTTTTGTCAATCATTCGGGAGGTTACATCTGCCAGCATCATGGCTTTTGGATGACTTCCGCGAAGTATACGCAGCACATTGTACTGCTCAACCGTAATTCCATGCGGTTTAAGGCGTGAGGCATTTAAATTATAGAGCCAGCTTGCCGTAAACAGGGTGTTCACAACAACCTTCTCGAATTCGTTATGGAATTTTTGCTGTTTTATATCCTGCTCAAGCGACATAGCCATAAAAGTACAATCAATTATTGTATATACAACATTGACATAAACAAAGTTTCGGGCAATACATTTATTTATAAATGCGGCAGTATTTTATATTAGCAGCAAAAGGAAAGTCCAAAAAACGGTCACATAGATACCTGCGCAATGACCACGTTTACAACCACCATTCAGAAGTTCGAAAAGAAAGGCGAGAAATCAGGTTGGACGTATATTGAAATAAGTGCCGCACATGCAAGAAAGCTAAAACCCGATAGCAAGGTTTCGTTCCGAATAAAAGGAAGTCTGGATCATTTTAAATTCGAGAAAATTGCAGTTCTTCCAATGGGAGACGGGAATTTTATCATGCCATTAAATGCAACGGTGAGGAAAGCCATTGGAAAAAAAGAGGGCGATAAGGTAAAGGTCGTTATGGAGGCTGACGAAAGTAAGATGATAATCTCCCCTGATCTGATTGCTTGTCTAAAAGAAGATCTTGACGCAATGAAGTTCTTTAAGTCATTGCCTGGGTCACATCAATTGTATTTCAGTAACTGGATTGAAAGTGCCAAGACTGCACCAACGAAAACAAGAAGAATTGTAACCGCGATGGTAGCGTTTAGCAAAAAGCAAGGATTCTCTGAAATGATGCGCTTCTATCGCGATCAAAACTTCTGATCGCTGCTGTTTAGTAGCATTTCAGGATAGTGTTAAAGTCTATTATTGAAAGTTTCATTTTTAGTGATAAGACCCAATATCTGAATCTCAATGCGCTAATCGTATGAGAATTTGCAATACCTGCCATAAAAATTTATTGTGCTCGGGAATGTTTCAGCTGTTAAAGTTAACCTAACTTCATCCTCCAAAAATCATTTCAAATAATCTAACATGCATATAGTAAAAGGATCTTTAAAATGGGGAATCATCGGGTGTGGAGATGTCTGCGAAGTAAAAAGCGGACCAGCCTTCAACAAAGTTGCTGAGTCTTCTTTAGTTGCCGTTATGCGTCGCGATGAAGAGAAAGCCAAGGACTATGCACAAAGGCATACGGTTCCAAAATATTACACGGATGCCACTCAACTCATTGAGGATCCTGATGTAAACGCAATCTACATCGCCACGCCTCCCGGGTCTCATGAAATGTATGCCCTCCAGGCAATGAAAGCCGGGAAACCTGTCTACATTGAAAAGCCTGTTGCACTCAATAGCCAAGCATGTCAAAATATGATTGCCGCTTCAAATAAATACAAGATCCCGGCAACTGTAGCACATTACAGGCGGGGTCTTTCTCTTTTTAAAAGCGTCAAGGCACATGTAGAGCGACAGACCATTGGACAAATAAAACTTGTCCTTCTTAAACTTTTTCAATCACCAAAACCACATACATCAGAAGCCTCTGAAAACTGGAGAATAAACCCTTCTTTATCAGGAGGAGGATTATTTAATGATCTGGCACCTCATCAACTCGATATACTGTATTGGATTTTCGGTGAGCCCGGCGTGATGAAAGGACATTCCTTAAATCAACAAAAAAAATATAACGCTCCCGATGTCAATGCGTTAACGGCCGTTTTTAAAGATGATATATTGTTTCAAGGGTTATGGTCGTTCAATTGTCCTAAAGATGCAGCGGTTGATCGTTGTACCATCATCGGCGAAACCGGCGAGATGACATTCTCATTCTTTACTAGTTTCGATAAAGCTTCATTGGAGATCCGTTGTAATGGAACTATGGAAACCGAAGAATTTTCGTTTCCCAATCATATTCAACAGCCAATGATTGAAGAAGTTGTTGCACACTTTCGTGGATCGAACAAAAACCCCTGCTCACTCGATGAGGCATTAGTCACCATGAAGATGATGGAAGAAACCTATACCTAGTTTTACCGATCAATTATTAAAATGTAGTGTCATTTAAACATGCACGAATTTCAAAGTTAGTTTCGTAAAATTATCAAGGACAACAAAATTTTATCCATATTTATGTACTGCTGTAAACAAAGTTTAGAGCGAAAGACTATTCATAGATTGCCCAAACACCTACCAACAATTACAAACAAATGAAAGAAAAACTTCGCAGCCAGGGATGGTTCGGTAAAATCGGAAAAGATGGATTTATTTATCGTGCTTGGATGAAGAACCAAGGCATTCCAGATTATGAATTCCGCGGCAAACCTGTAATCGGTATATGTAACACATGGTCAGAACTAACACCGTGCAACGCTCATTTCAGGGAGCTGGCCGAATCAGTTAAGCGCGGCGTATCGGAGGCTGGTGGATTTCCTGTAGAATTTCCTGTGATGTCATTGGGCGAAACGCTAATCAAACCAACAGCGATGCTTTACCGCAATCTGGCAAGCATGGATGTCGAAGAATCGATTCGCGCAAATCCTATCGATGGAGTAGTGCTAATGTGCGGATGCGATAAAACAACGCCATCGCTGGTGATGGGTGCCTGTAGTGTAAACATTCCAACACTTGTTGTTTCGGGTGGACCCATGCTCACAGGCAAATACCGGGGGCATGATATTGGTACCAGCGATATTTGGAGATTCAATGACGCAGTTCGGTCGGGAGAGATGTCGCAGGAGGAACTTACAATTTCTGAGGCTTGTATGTCGCGCAGCCGCGGTCATTGCGCCGTGATGGGTACAGCGTCTACAATGGCGAGTATGGTAGAGTCACTTGGTTTATCCCTTCCCGAAAACGCTGCAATTCCTGCTGCTGATTCCAGGCGAAAAGTACTTGCACAGATGTCGGGAATACGGATCGTTGAAATGGTAAAGGAAAATCTCCGGATGTCTGATGTTTTAACCCAAGAAGCGTTTGAAAACGCGATCATTACCAACGCAGCGATTGGCGGGTCAACAAACTTTATTATTCACCTTTTGGCTATTGCCGGCAGAATAGGTGTCCCGCTTACTTTACATGACTTCGACAGGTTATCGGCCAACATACCTTTTATTGCTAACATCCAACCTTCTGGAAAATATTTTATGGAAGATCTCTATTACGCAGGAGGTCTCCCGGCAGTAATGAAAGAAATTGATCGTTTCCTCCACGGTGGTTGCATCACGGTGAATGGAAAGACCATAAAAGAAAATTATGACACTGCCGAATGCTTCAATCGGGAAATTATTGCGACTGCTGATGAACCCTTCAATCCGCTATCCGGTGTAGCAATATTGAAAGGTAATCTGTGCGAGAATGGTGCGGTGATCAAACCTTCTGCTGCCAGTCTGGCGCTGATGAAGCACACCGGTAAGGCTATTGTGTTTGAAGACATTGATGATTACAAAAAAAGAATCGATGACCCGGATCTGGAAATCGATGAAACGAATATCCTTGTTTTGAAGAACGTCGGTCCGATTGGATATCCCGGCATGCCGGAAGTTGGTAACATGGCACTTCCAAAAAAATTACTTGTAAAGGGTATTCACGATATGGTGAGGATCTCTGATGGACGAATGAGTGGAACAGGATTTGGAACGGTCGTCCTACACGCATCGCCGGAAGCAGCACTAGGAGGAAACTTTGCAGTTGTTCAAACCGGCGATACAATCAGCCTCGATGTTTACAGCAGATCATTAATTCTCGAAGTTTCGGATGAGGAACTTTCCATTCGCAAGAAAAACTGGAAGCCTCTTCATAAAGAGTACGATCGTGGTTATGTGAGTCTGTATCAAAAGCACGTCGAACAATCACACCTCGGGGCCGACATGGATTACTTAAAAGGCGGATCAGGTAGCGAGGTGTCGAGAGATTCACATTAAAACTTTGGATGGACGTCCTGAATGTTCCATGATCCTCTATTTGTCCTTTATACTACCATACTATGAAACCATTTCAGAACCAGGTTGCTATTGTCACCGGTGCAGGCCAAGGTATAGGACTTGAAATCTGCAGACAACTTACCGCGCAGGGCGCCAGCGTTTTGTTAAATGATATTTCCCAGTCATTAGCAGAAGAAGCAGCTCACACCATTCACAAGGAGCACGGACGTTGTATTCCCTTTGCAGGTGATGCTTCAAATATTTCATTCATCCAACAAATGGTACAAGAAGCTGTGAAGCAATTTGGTAAATTGGATATTGTCATTGCTAATGCCGGAATCACATTGTTTGGAGAATTCCTGGATTACAAACCTGAAGATTTTAATCAGGTTATGAAAGTAAATCTCAGTGGAAGCTTTTTTTTGGCACAAGCAGCGGCTATACAAATGAAGCAACAAGGTTCAGCAGGAAGAATTTTGTTTATGTCTTCTGTAACGGGACATCAAGCCCATAAAAATCTGGCGGCGTACGGTATGAGCAAGGCTGCACTTGAAATGCTGGCAAAGACTTTAGTAATTGAATTATCACCTTTGAACATCACTGTGAATGCCATTGCACCGGGTGCTACTGCTACGGAGAGAACCTTGAGCGATCCCGACTATGAAAATACCTGGTCGCGGATAACACCAATGGGGAAACCAGCATCAACTAATGATATTGCACATGCCGCATTATTTCTAGTGTCTCCGCAAGCCGGTCACATCACAGGTCAGGCATTGGTAATTGATGGAGGATGGACGAGTGTAAGTCCATCTCCTTATTGAAGAAACAAAGCGAGAGAAAATTTGAACAAAAAATCAAGTATTTATGAAAGCATATATTATCGTTGATATAACCATCACAGACCCGGTTAAATATGAAGGTTATAAGAAACTTACACCTGCATCATTGGAACCATTCGATGGTAAATTCATTGTAAGGGGAGGCACAACGGAGACACTGGAAGGTGAATGGAGCCCGGGAAGAATTGTAGTGTTAGAATTTCCATCCATGGAAAAAGCCCGGGCGTGGTGGTCGTCAGAAGGGTATGCTCCTGCAAAGGCAATACGTCAGTCTGCATCCACATCCAATTTACTAGTGGTAGAGGGTCACTAGCGTCCTATAAAAATATTAAAAAGGTTCTTTGACTTGTTTATTTACAGTTTGTTAGGTCGATAAAACGACCGTGACGATTTGATTCCTAGATTCGCCAAAATAGAATTTATGAACCTTGGAAAGTATGTGTTCTCTCAAATCGTGTTACACCTTCCCGCTCGAGTTTTCGACCGATGCGTTGACCATTATA
>JBGTEP010000027.1:0-16873 GCA_041747735.1 Chryseolinea sp. | reverse complement strand
GGTGGACTTAACGGCGGTGCAATTAGTAGTAACCCTGTTGTTTCGCAGATAATTTCCAGAATTACCACCGATTTTGCTACGAAGTTTGGTGTGTCTCCACAGGTTGCCCAAAGTATTGCTTCTGGTTTAATTCCTCAGATCTTAAACAAGTTCATTAATAAGACTAATGATCCAAAGGACGGGGATTTTGACTTGCAGGATATGATGAGGGATTTCAGTGGTGATAGGAGTCTCGATATTGGCGATATATTGGGTAAGGTAGCTGGTGGTGCAGGCCAGCAGGGTGGACTCGGAAACGTATTGGGGAAAATTCTGAGTGGCAAGTAAGGCTCTGAACTGATATAACTTGGAAACTTCTTTACTCAACTGAAGGAGTTTTTTCTTTTTCTGGTAGTGATCCGATGTTAAAAAATCCGTGAAACCATTAGCAGCTGCTAACGCTCACACTATATGCAACGAATCATCCAACCCATTACACAAAATATCAAAACTGGTAAACGATATCATCTCTTTGTCGAGGACCCCTAAATCCCCTCAAGGGGAGTTGAATGCACTTGGTAATTGTCTGTTGTATAAAAATTAAGATATTCTGGAATTGGTGCAGATTGGTGATGAGTTGGAAGGAATAAAAAATCCAAAGGCAGGAAATGTTTAATTCCCCTTTCAGGGGGCCAGGGGGTGTTCGCAGCCACGTGGGTTTGCAGCTCGGACAACGTACGCACTAGTTGTAATTTCTACAGGCCAGCAGCGTGGACTTGGAAGTGTGCTTAGAAAAATTTTGGGTGACAAGTGAGGTTCAGCACTGAATCGAAAACGCCGTCACTCACTTGAAGGCGTTTTCCTTTTCTGTAGCTTTATGCTGGACCAACGATAAAGACGGAAAGTAGCGAAACCTGCCAATGCTCCAATAATTCCTCCGACAACTATATCTCCGGGGTAATGTACACCAAGATATATTCGGGTAAATCCTACAAAAGCAGCCCACAAGAAAATCACAATCGACCATCTTTCTCTTCTGAAGAGAAGGTAAAATACAGTTGCCACACCAAAGGTGTTCGCTGCATGACTCGATGCAAAACCATATTTGCCACCCCTATAACCATTAACGATGTGTACAAGTCCATCTAAACTCGGTTCATGGGAAGGTCTGGGTCTTGCGAAAAAAGGTTTCATAAAACTAGTTGTGAGTTGATCTGCCAGCAGGATAGTAATTGCTATCCCGATTAGTATCATCCAACTTTCCTTCCTGTATGCTTTAACAATATAATAAAGCATAAAAATATAGAGAGGAAGCCAGGCCTTAGTGTCAGTCATGAAGAAAATGACCGGATCCAGAAAATCATTATGCATACTGTTCATCAGAAGGAACAGTTCCTGATCTATGTTGCTCAAACGATCTATCATAATTGATGTTGTAAGGCAGCTTTCTCATTTTCCTGCCGTAGCCAGTCAAAAGCACCTTCAAAAGAGGTGAAAACGTGGTGGTAGAGGCCTAATTTTTTTATGGTTTCATCTACATGCTGTATGTATTCCTGTAGTGGTAAATCGATTACCTCCGGGTATACTACTGCTATTTTCCTAAGTCCGTTCTTGGTTGTATAAGGGAGTATTTCCTGTAACATCCAGCGCTGATCGGAAGGCTCAATTGGACCCTGCGCAGAAATATCGGAAATATAGTTCGGTGTATTGAAAGAATAGAATAAGTCAAGGCATTTCCTGAATACACTCCGGTATTGCTCGCTGGTAATTGGCCCTTTCCAAATAACGCCGGTTGCATTTAACTCTGCGTCGTAGAACAATTCAGCAAAAGTTTCATCGTAAAGTATTTGTCTTTCAATGTTTCCAGGTTTTTGTAGTCGAATGGTAAACTTTGTATAGCGATTAATTTCACTTTCAATTGCAACGGTGCCACCAAGTGCTTCACTCTGCATCTTTACAAGATAAAGCCCCAGTCCTCGTCCTTCGGTATGGAAGTGAAATCGCTTGTATAGTTTGAAGAGATTTTCTTTATTCTGGTTAATGTCTATACCTAAACCATTGTCTTTTACTTCGATAACGTAAAAACTATCTTCCTGCCGGGATGTTATCTCAATGGATGGTGTCCTTTCCGTTGAACGGTATTTAATTGCATTGCTCACCAGGTTATAAAGAATGCTGCCAACCATTGGTTTAACAGAATAAATATAAGGGCATAAGGTTACGTTTTTTGAAAGTTGAACCTGATGTGTTTCCAATTCCCTTTTTAATACATTACCTATTTCGCTAATTTCAGAATTCAGGTCAATCCGCTGGCGGATTCTGAAAATGTCATGACGTATGTCAATGATCTTACTTAAGTCTTTTATAATCTGGTCAAGCTGTTGAGCAGAGGCATCAATATAATTGAAGATTTCCCGATCGTTGTCATCTAGTTTTTCCTCATCGATTAAATCAATCAAACCTAACAATGAGGCTACCGGACCACGAAGGTTATGAGATACTGTATAAGAAAATTGTCTCAGCTCATTATTGTGTTTAATTAGTTCAGTGTTTGTCTCCGTTAAGTTTTCGTTTTTCTCAACAAGCTCTGACGTTAAGATTTGATTTTTGTCGATAAGTTTTCTTCGTTGTTCTTCAATGAGTGAGTTGGCTTCAATCAAATGTTGCTGGTTGTTGTGAAGCACTTCGCTTTGTGCCAGAATCTCTGCACTTTGTGCTTCAATTTCGCCATTTCGCTCTACAAGTATTTCATTTGTATTGTTCAGGTTATCGATAAGTTCAATATTTCTGTCTTCATTTTTTTCTGATATCCATTTTAAGAAAATCAGGCTTCCGACCAGGATACAGTAGGTAATAAAGATGATGATGTTAGTAAAGTAATAGTTAATGACCTTTAGCTTGTCTTGCTGGTACGGCACATTAAATACGATGTGAAGAGGATCATACGCCAGCAGTATTGCAACACCAATTGCAGCCGACAGAATTAGGGTTTTCTTTTCTTTAAGTGAAAAAACAACCCAGGGTATTGCAAGGGTACCTAATATCAGTATCCTGAACGTGAAATAGTCCAGTTCTTGCTGTTGATCATAGTAGATTGTCTTTGAGTAAATGGAAAGGAATGTAATAAAGATGGGAGGGAACAGGCTAATCCAAATCCTGCTCAGTGTAGGAAGTCCAAGACAATTAAATAGGACTACCAGTAGGGCTACAGTCCCTATTAACGGATTAATTAATGTAACTACAGTCAGGCCATACCATACGTAATAGAGAATCGAACCCAGCAGGCCAAAGGCAAAAAGTATAAGCCCTATTGCATTGGATAGTTGAACGCCACGTTTAACAGTCGGTGTATCAGCGAAACGTATTCCTGAATTGATAAATGATTGCAAAAGTTTCATCTAAATGTCTCGCTTACGACGGTTCAAAGGTAATAATTATTGTGAAAAAAATGGAGAGTGTGGCCGGGCGAGTTTCCTCGCTGGGATGGATTGCATTAACATGATCAGTAGACATTAAGAAGGATCCAGCACAGGTCATTTTGAGTACGTTTTCATAGTGTATTTCACTATATCAACTTCAGGATTTGTTTGTACATTGTAGTAAAATCAAATTCAAAAAATGTCTATGGAGAAGTATGAACTGGTTGTAATTGGTGCTGGTCCTTCAGGTTATGCCGCCGCAATGCGATCCCTTGATTTTAAAAAGAAGACGTTGCTGATTGAAAAGAATGTAGTAGGGGGCGCCGGAGTGGTAAATGGGGCTCTGTCGTCTAAGACATGGTGGGAACTTTCCCGTGAGACTGCATCATTTCGGAAAAACCTGAAGCGCTTTAACCTCAAGGTTCCAAGTATAAATTATAAAGAGATTCAGGAAGAGGTAAGAAGAGCAGTCGAAGAACGAAGAAGTATGCTCGAGGATCATATGCATATGATGGAAGATTCTCACTACACCGATTTGTTAACCTTTAAACGGGGCAATGCGCGGTTGGTAAGTCAAAACGAAGTTGAGATTGATACAGGTGCATATGTAAAGGAAGTTGTCTGGGCGGACAACATCATATTGGCGACAGGAAGCAGGCCGCGCTACTTGCCGGAACTACCGATAGATGAAAAAATCGTTATGACAAGCGATGGTATTGAGGACATGGAAGACTTCCCGGAAAGCATGGTTATTGTTGGTGCAGGCGTAATTGGTTGTGAATATGCTACTATATTTTCGGGGTTTGGAAAAACGAAAGTACACCTCATCGACAAGGGTGCACGCATTCTTCCTTTTGAAGATGATGACATTGTAAAAGTAATAGAAAGAAATATGGAGAATAACGGTGTCCTTATACACCGTAACTCGCGGCTGATACGAATGGAGATTAAGCATGGCAGGGTCGAATACGAACTGGAATATGATGATGCTACGAAAGAAATTTTCAACGTGGCGAAGGCTTTAGTGGCTGTAGGCAGGATACCGAACTATGAGGAGCTTTGGGATGATTCTGTAAAAATCAGTATTTCGAAAAGAGGGATCGAGGATAATGAAACGCAGACTAATATTTCAAATATCTATGCCGTTGGCGACATCACAGCGGACATTTCATTAGTGAATGTAGGGGAGTTGGAGGGGCGCTATGCTGTTGAGAAAATATTTGGTAATCCTAACCGGAAGCTCATCTACGAGAATATCAGTACCATTATGTTTCTCAATCCTGAAGTTGCTGGTGTTGGGTATAATGAGACGCAGGCGCGGGAAAAACTTATTGATTATAAAGTCGTTACACTCGATTACAGTTGTATCCCCCGGGCTATTGCCAAACGAAACACGCAAGGTTTTATCAAGCTTTTGGTGACGAATGATGAAACCATGAAAATACTGGGTGTAAAGATTGTAGGAAATCATGCATCAAGTGCAATTCAAGCGGTGGCGTTGCTGATATCGATGGATGAAGGAATTGAAGAACTTGCAGAATGCGTTCACCCTCATCCTTCCATCACAGAAGGTATCCAGGAATGTGTTCGAATGTTACTAGGAAAATCCCTTTTCAAGCCAGGAGCGCTTAAGGGTAAGCTTTCCTGTCGCACCAGTACCAGTGGTGTGTATGCTGATATCCATTTTTAAGATTAACTCACTACAACTTAGTAAAATACAGCAACGTCTTCGATTGTTTTTCTTTTGAGATCCGGAACCATGGAATTTTCTGCGGGGTATCCCACAGGTATCAGCAAAAACGGTCGCTCGTTTTCCGGTCTGTCTAAAATTTTAGTGAGAAAATTCATAGGATTCGGTGTGTGGGTTAATCCTACAAGGCCTACGTGATGGATAGCAGCGAGCAACAGCCCACAAGCAAGTCCTACCGATTCGTTGACATAGTAATTGTTTCTTTTCGTTCCATCAGGAAGGATATCATAGACCTTTTTAAACACAACAATAAGGTAGGGTGCAATTTCAAGAAAGGGTTTATGCCAGTCTGTTTGTAATGGGCTAATATCGTCCAGCCAATCTTTGCTCATTCTGTGTTCATAGCTTTCCTTTTCTTCCGCTTCGGCGGCCGTTCTTATTTCTTTTTTCAAATTACTATCGCTTACAACGCAAAAGGTCCAGGGCTGTTTATGTGCTCCGGATGGGGCAGTCGATGCTGCAAGGATTAGCGAACTTATCACCTCTGAGGGGAAGGGTCTGTCTGAAAATTCACGTACGCTTCGTCGCTTGTTTAACCAGTTATAGAAGGACATACTTCTTTCCTGCATGATATCAGCCGAATAGGATTCGTTTTGATACGGAACAAATGAAACGCTTTCCTTCTCCTTACTTTTGTTTTCCATAATGATTATTGACTGAATATCGTTCGAAAGACTTTTTTATTTCGAATGTCGTTTTTTCAATACAGCCATAACGTCGGCCAGCGAGTAATCTTTGGCAGTAAGCAGTACGAGGTAATGATACATTAAGTCGGCGGCTTCATTCAGAAATAATTCTTCGTTATCATCCTTTGCTTCAATGATTAACTCGACAGCCTCTTCACCTACTTTTTGCGCTACCTTGTTTATTCCTGATTCAAACAAACTGGTAGTATAGGAACTTTTCAATGGATTTTTTTTTCGTTCCTTAATCACACGCTCAAGTGAAAGCAGATCCCATTGATCATTCTTTTCGTTGAAACATGTATCCGCACCGGTATGACAAACCGGACCAGTCGGTAAAGCCTTGATGAGGATGGTGTCGTGATCACAGTCAATACGGATATCAATCAGTTCGAGATAATTGCCTGAAGTCTCGCCTTTTGTCCAAAGTCTTTGTTTTGTACGACTGAAAAACGTAACTTTTTTTTCCTGAATCGTTTTTTGATAGGCTTCTTCGTTCATAAAACCAACCATCAGAACACAACGGGTTTTATCATCCTGTACGACACACGGTACAAGTCCGTCAAGTTTTGAAAAGTCTATCGCGGCGTCGGTCATATTAATTTCTATTATCTTATGTTAATGTTTTTTTTCTTTAAGAAAGACTTCAGATCAGGGATTTTGATCTCTCCAAAATGAAAGATACTTGCTGCCAGTGCAGCATCTACTTTACCAAGAACAAAGGCATCAATGAAGTGTCCCATGTTACCGGCTCCTCCCGAAGCGATGAGGGGTATTTGAAGTAGTTCATGAAGTTTACTAAGCGGGTCAATTGCAAAGCCATTTTTTGTTCCGTCATGATCCATACTGGTAAATAAAATTTCCCCGGCACCCCGTTCCTGACCTTCCTTCGCCCAGGTAAAAAGTTTTTTATCAGTTGGATTTTTCCCACCATGGGTATGTACAGTCCAGGAGTTATCAATTTTCCGGGCATCGATTGCCAATACGATGCATTGTGCTCCAAAGGCTTTCGAAAGTTCATCAATGAGTTGAGGATTTCGAACCGCTGCCGAGTTAATGCTTACTTTATCTGCACCAGCCTCAAGCAGTGGGGCCACGTCTTCAACGCTACTGATACCACCGCCGACTGTAAACGGAATATTAATGTGGCGCGCTATATCCCTGACCAGCGTTGCAAAAGTTTTACGTTCTTCATTCGTCGCAGAGATATCCAGGAAAACAAGTTCATCTGCTCCTTGTTGCGCGTACATCGAACCCAACTCTACAGGGTCACCAGCATCTCGTATGTTAACGAAGTTTATACCTTTAACCGTACGTCCGTCTTTTATATCGAGGCAGGGAATAATCCTTTTCGTCAACATTTTAAAACTTATTTAAATCTTCTAGCGACAGTCTGCCTTCATAGATCGCTTTACCAATAATTACACCATCGACACCAATCTGTTCAAGTTCGGTAAGATCGTCAATGCTACTTACGCCACCGCTTGCAATGACGTTGAGTTGCGGGAAACTGAGCAGGATTTTTTTATAAAGATCAATGTTAGGACCCGTAAGCATACCGTCGGTACTGATGTCAGTGCACGTAACGTTCTTGATTCCTTTTTGAACATAGTCTTTCAAAAACGTCATTATATTGATGGATGCATTATCCTGCCACCCGTTAATGGCGATTATCTCATCCTTCACATCGGCACTTAGAATTATTTTTTCGGCACCAAACTGTGTAATCCAATCTGTGATTTTTGCAGGCTCTTTAATGGCAATACTTCCCAGGTTTACCTTACGGATACCGAAAGCCAGAAGTTTTTCTATCTCTTCACTGGTTTTAATACCACCACCAAAATCAACACGCAGATCAGTATTCGACGTGATTTTTTCCACTATATCCCAATGCACAACTTTTCCCTGTTTTGCACCATCAAGATCAACCAGATGAAGATGTGTTAACCCCGCATCTTCAAAAGATTTGGCGACATCCAGAGGATTTTCGTTATACACTGTCTTCTGTGCATAATCACCTTGTATCAGACGGACACACTTTCCGTCAATGATGTCAATAGCCGGTATTATTCTCATAATTTTAAGAAGCTTTTTAGAACAAGTTCTCCGGTAACTGCAGATTTTTCCGGGTGAAACTGGACTGCATAAAAATTGTTTTTATGCATGGCCGAGCTAAACAGATTAATGTATTCTGTTATCGCAGAAGTATATTGGTTTACAGGGATGTAATAGCTATGTACAAAATAAGCAAACTGATTTTCGAGTGCAGGATCAAGCCATCCATCACTTCGTGTTAAACTATTCCAGCCCATATGCGGGACCTTCATATCGGTTGTAGGTATAAAACGTTTCACAGTTTCTGTAAATATACCAAGACATTCTGTGTTATTTTCTTCTGAATATTGACACATTAGCTGCATTCCCAAACAAACTCCCAGAAGGGGTTGCTTAAGGTCGACAATTACCTGGTCAAGCTTCCTTTCCCGCAGATATTTCATGGTTGTGCTGGCCTCTCCAACTCCTGGAAAAATCACTTTATCCGCTTTCCTGATTTCCTCTGGATCATCACTAATGTGGAATTGCACACCCAACCTTTCCAAAGCGAAAGAAACTGACTGGATATTTCCGGCATTGTACTTTATGATTACTATTTTCATAACGAATGATACTAAATTATTCCCTTGGTAGTCGGTAAAAGATTACCTTCTTTTTTTACAGACATTTTTATTGCTTTCGCGAATGCTTTAAAGATAGCTTCAATTTTGTGATGCTCATTCGTTCCTTCCGCCTTGATATTCAAATTACTCTTCGATGTGTCTGTAAACGATTTGAAAAAGTGATAAAACATTTCTGTAGGCATTTCACCAATCTTTTCCCGTTTAAACTCTGCTTCCCAAACAAGCCACGGGCGTCCACCGAAATCAATCGCTACTTGCGCCAGGCAATCATCCATAGGAAGGCAGAATCCGTAACGCTCAATACCTCTCTTATCTCCCAGGGCTTTTAGGAAGGCTTCACCTAGTGCAAGCGCCGTGTCTTCAATGGTATGATGCTCATCGATGTGAAGGTCACCTTTTACATGGATATTCAGGTCGATATTTCCATGCCTGGAAAGTTGATCAAGCATATGATCAAAGAAACTTATCCCGGTACTGATATTTGATTTTCCTTGTCCGTCGAGATTGATATCAATTTTTATATCCGTTTCCTTGGTAGTTCTTATGACTGACGCTTTGCGTGCAGGATTGCTAAGGAAAGTAGAGATGTCATTCCAGCGTGTTGTTGTGAGGGCGCAAAAATCCTCAAGCTCTCTTTCCTTTACAGAATCGGCCAGAGATCCATCATTAATCAAAATACCTTTAGCACCCAGATTTTTAGCCAGTTCAATATCGGTTAGCCGGTCGCCGATAACATAGGAGTTCTTAAGATCATGCTCTTCGGTCATGAATTCCGTAAGCATTCCTATACCTGGTTTCCGAGTAGATTTATTCTCACGGGCGAATGATCTGTCGATAAATATCTTTGAAAACTTTATGCCTTCATTCTCTAGCGTCTTAAGCATTTTGTTTTGCGCGGGCCAGAACGTTTCTTCACGAAAGCTTTCAGTACCCAGTCCATCCTGGTTTGTAACCATTACCAATTCAAAATCTGTATCTGTAGCTATTTTACTCAATCCGTGAAATACTCCAGGATAGAACTCTAATTTTTCCAGGCTATCGATTTGTTGATCGGGTGGCTCTATAATAAGTGTTCCATCGCGGTCTATAAACAATACTTTTTTCATATTAAATCTTTCGTTTTTAGCTATTTCTGGATCTCATAAGTCAACCTTAACGAATCATGGAGCAGGTTTTTCAAGTTCGTTCAATGCTTGTAATAATCTGTCATTTTCATCGGGTGTGCCAATGGTGATACGAAGGCAACTATTACATAATGCAACGTTAGATCTATCCCGAACAATGATTCCGATGTTCATTAATTTATTATAAGTAGCCTTAGCTTCCTTTACCCGAACCAGTAAAAAGTTTGCATCAGAAGGATAGACTTTCTCAACCATATAAAGGTTAAGCAGGTCGGTAGCCATTCTGGTTCTTTGATTTACTACTTCCGTTACGAGTTCATTTTTTCGGTGCTCGTTACCCAATGCCTCAAGGGCAAGTTCCTGTGTTTTGATATTGACATTATACGGATACTTGATTTTATTTAGTACTGCAATGATTTCAGTTGATGCAAAGCACATTCCCAGCCGAAGTCCTGCTAATCCCCATGCTTTTGAAAATGTTTGAAGAACGACGAGGTTTGGATACTCATTCAGTTTCGAGACGAAACTTTTGCTGTCAGTGAAATCAATATATGCCTCGTCGATTACTACAAGTCCGTTAAACCGCTCAAGAATTGTAATAACTTTATCAAAGCTCAGAAGATTACCGCTTGGGTTATTGGGGCTGCAGAGAAATATAATTTTTGTCTGAGGATCAAATGATTTAGGGAGTGAATCCAGATCCAGATCAAACTCTTGTGTCAACAAAAAGCGCTTAATGTTAACGGCGTTTACTTCTGCACATACAGCATACATCCCATACGTTGGTTCTGTAATTACAATTGAATCCAGATTTGGTTCACAGAAGGCTCTGATTAAAAGGTCAATCGCTTCATCGCTGCCATTTCCCAGAAAGATTTGTTCTGCAGCAACACCTTTAATTTTTGCAAGCTTTCCTTTTACCTTCCACTGAAGTGGATCGGGATAGCGATTATATGATGAAGGATAAGGATTTTCATTTGCGTCGAGAAAGATATCCGCATCACCTTTAAATTCATCACGGGCGGATGTATAAGGTTTCATACTAAGGATATTCTTCCTGATCAGCAGGTTGATATCGGTGGAGTTCTTATTAGTCGATGTCATTGGTCGTTCGGATTATTAAGGCGTCACTATTTTTTCAGACTTTGGAGTCGTACACTAACCGCCATTTTATGACCCATGAGTTGTTCTGCTTCTGCCATTTTTTCCACAACAGGTCCCAGTTTTTTTATTCCTTCTTCTGTGAGATATTGGTATGTGATGTATTTCGTAAAACTTTCAAGTGCTACGCCTGCAAAAGCTTTCGCATATCCGTTTGTTGGAAGAGTATGATTCGTGCCCGATGCATAGTCGCCGATGGATTCAGGAGAATAGTTGCCCAGAAAAACCGATCCTGCATTAACGATTTTTGAAGCGATTTCTTCGGCTTCCTTCATGTTGATGATAAGGTGCTCAGGAGCATATTCATTGACAAAATCGATAGCTTGCGCTGGATCTTGCATAACAATCACACGACTGTTAAGCAATGATTTCTCAGCAATAGCTTTTCTTGGAAGAGATGCCAGCTGCTTTTGAATTTCCTGCTGAACCGGTGCGACAAGTGACTGCTGATTGACCACAAGTATTACCTGACTATCTTCACCGTGTTCGGCCTGCGACAGAAGATCGGCTGCTACGAAGGATGGGTTTGCAGACTCATCGGCCATCACCAGAACCTCAGAAGGACCTGCAGGCATATCAATGGCAACACCTTCCTGCATGATCAATTGTTTAGCTTTCGTTACATACTGATTACCGGGGCCAAATATTTTATAAACTTTGTCGATACTCTCTGTGCCGTATGCCATGGCAGCAATTGCCTGGGCGCCCCCTATTTTATAAACCTTTGTAACACCGACAAGCTGAGCCGCAAATAATATCGCGGGGTTAATTTCTCCTGATTTATCCGGAGGAGTGCAAAGCACCACTTCCTTACATCCCGCCAGCCTGGCAGGAATTCCCAACATTAGTACAGTTGAAAATAACGGAGCCGATCCGCCAGGAATGTAAATTCCAACTTTTTCAATCGGGACAGCTTTTCTCCAGCAGGTTACACCAGGCGTTGTTTCAATCTTTACAGATTCTCTTTTCTGGGCAGCATGAAATTTTTCAATATTATTCCCTGCCGTGCGAATGGCGTCTTTCAATGAAGGTTGAAGAATTTGTTCAGCAGCTTCAAACTCTGCGTTGGAAACTTTCAAATCCTCAATCGAAGCCTTGTCGAATTGTAGCGTTAGCTCTCGTAGTGCATTATCTCCCGATTTCCTTACACGCTGCAAAATATTGCGTACGGAACTCTCTAAAAACTCCAGCTCTAACTGTGGCCTTGTACTTAATTGAAACCAGGTTTCTTTCGATGGATTGTTGAATATTTTCATAGTCACTTTTTAATTCTTGTTGCAGGAGTTCGTTGAAAGTATTTACACAATCATTTTCTCAATAGGTATCACCAAAATTCCCTCAGCCCCACATGATCTTAAAAGATCGATCTTTTCCCAGAAATCATTTTCGTCGACAACAGAGTGTAACGAGCTCCACCCAACACGAGCCAATGGAATTATGGTCGGACTCTTCATACCAGGAATAACGCTCGTAATTTTGTCGATAGAATCGTTGGGGCAATTCATCAATATATACTTGTTATTCTTTGCCTTTTTAACCGCTTCAATACGGAACAAAAGCTTTTCAAGGATTTCCTGCTTTTCAGGCTCAAGTTCCGGATTAGCAATAATAACTGCTTCAGATTGCATCACAATCTCCACTTCCTTCAGACCATTGCTAAGCAATGTACTTCCGGTGCTTACAATATCGCAGATGGCATCCGCCAATCCAATACCGGGTGCAATCTCAACAGATCCACTGATCTCGTGAATACCTGCCTTAATGTTATGCTTCTTTAAAAATTCTTTTACAATGTTGGGGTAGGAGGTAGCGATGTTTTTTCCGTCAAGCGACTGAATACCTGAATAGGTATCTGATCTGGGAACAGCGATGGACAATCTGCACTTGGAGAAATCCAGTCGCTTTACAATTTGATTTTTCTTTTGTTTTTCGGCGAAGATATTTTCGCCCACAATCCCGACATCGGCTACCTTGTCTTCAACATACTGCGGGATATCATCATCCCTCAAAAAAAGTACTTCAACGGGAAAGTTTCTGGCCTGGGTCTTCAACTGGTCTCTGCCATTGCTAAAGGAGAGTCCACTCTCTTTCAGAAGGTCCAGTGAACCCTCTTGAAGGCGTCCCGATTTTTGAATGGCAATTCGAAGCAATGTCTTCATGTTTATTTGTGTTGTTAGTTATCAAAAACAAAAAAGGCTTGTCACGTGGTGACAAGCCTTTTGAAAATCTTTATCGATATATCAAGATATAGCCCTGCCACGCACAATGTGCTGAAAATGATGATGGTGGTGGGTGTTTATCGCGTTTACGTTTTTCATTTGCGGCTGCTAAGAAATCAAATAGTTGTGGAAAGTCAAAATTTCAACCTCATAAAATCTTAAATAACTTAAAATCCATACTTAACACTCGTTCGCTTTAAAGTTGCGATCGTTTGATCACCATTGCCGCATCAGCCTTTATCCCGACAATTTTGAAGGTGTACCCTTAATTATTAAGTTAATTCTAGACTTCTTTCTAGTTTCGGCCTTGTTTAGTAAACAACAATTCCGGTACGACAGTTATGGCATTATGAGAAAGTGGATTGGATTAATAGTAATTCTTGTGGTTGCCTGTGGCGATAGTAAGGAAACACGGCTACAACGTTTCCTTATTCAGAGTAACGATATGGTAAAAAATCAAAAAGAGGGGCGTGCAGAATACTATTTGAGGGAAGCACTCAAGCTTGATTCGTGTTTTGCCGATGCCTGGAATAATCTGGGAACGATTTATTTTAATCAGATGAAGTACAGTCAGGCATTAGAGCACTACAATAACGCCATTGCTTGCCAACCTGGTTACCAGGAAGCTTATTTAAACCGCGCAAATACGGCTTATGAACTGAAAGAATATTATAGTGCGCTTAAGGATCTCGACAAAGTTCTAAAAAACAACCCAGATACAGCGGTAGCCTATTTCTCACAGGGATTGGTTTATACGCGTCTCCGCGAATTCGATAAGGCAATCCAGGCGTTCCGGCAGGCTCATTTACTGGATGGAGAAAATGCAGAGATTTTGGTGAATCTAGGGACAGTAAAGTATTACAAAAAACAGTTTGACAGCGCACAAGTCGATTTGCAGAAAGCACTGAAGCTAGACCCAAAAGAGGCCAATGTATTCAATGCACTGGCCATGATCGAAATCGAACTGAAAGACTATGACCAGGCCAGCATCTGGTTGGACAAAGCATTGGCTATCATCCCGGATGATCCTTTCTTTCTTAATAATCGCGGCTACATTTCTTTACTCAAAAATGACCCTGAAAAGGCTAAGGTGGATATTGACCTCAGTATTAGCCTGGATCCTTATAACGGATGGGCCTATCGTAATAAAGGAATTTACTACCTTCTGGTTCGCCAGTATGATGATGCTATCCGTGTATTGAAACAAGCTGAAGAGATGGATCCCTTTATTGAAAAGGTTTATTATTATCTGGGTGAAACGTACCTGAAAGCAGGCGACCTTAAGTTGGCTTGTGAAAATTTCCAGAAGGCGGTAGAGCGGAATGAGATGACAAAACAGGAAATGGAAATCCGATGCCCTTTGAAATGAAGTTAGATGAAATAGAAGATAAAATCAGACATCGACTGAGCAGTCCGCTTCCGGGCGAACTCGCGCACACTACTTTGAGGGCTGTACCGGTTGGCAGTTTGATACCAAAGTTTGAACACAAGCTTCCGCCAAGGCTTGGAGGGGTGCTGATTCTGTTGTATCAGGATGAAGGTATCATCAGGTTTCCACTCATCAAAAGACCAGAATACCTCGGTGCGCATAGTGGACAAATCAGTTTTCCCGGAGGCAAAGCAGAGCCCGGTGAAGACGCAGTACAGGCAGCGTTGCGAGAGGGAGAGGAAGAGATAGGAATCAAAAGAGAGAAACTTAACGTGCTGGGTACACTCAGTAACTTTTTGGTTATCCCCAGCAACTTTATTATTACTCCGGTTATTGCCACCCTCAACTCACAACCCGATTTTATACCCGATGCCTATGAGGTAGCGAAAATTTTGTCCGGCTCTGTTGAAGAGTTGGTTCATGATGATGCGATTAAACAACAAGAGATTTTGGCAGCAGGGCAATTCAGGATGATGGCCCCACACTTTGCCATTGACGGTGAGATTGTATGGGGCGCTACTGCAATGGTGCTAAATGAATTTCGGATGATTTTGCGTGATTTGGATTAAAGAGCATTTCTAAACAACGAAGGTGTTTAGAAATGCTCTGAATAAATTCTATTGTCACGACATTTGACCAGATACCTTTGCGGCATACGCTTCAAGTTTTCCAATTTCCTGATCGATCATCCAAAGACCAACGCCTTCTTCTCCAATCAGGTCAAAGATTTCAACAGCCCTTCTCGCCAGCGTCTCTTCTTCACGTTGCTCCATGACATACCACTGTAAGAAATTGAATGTTGCAAAATCCTTAATCTGAAAACAGGAATCAACAATACTGTTAATTGATTTGGTGACTGCAAGTTCATGATCCAACACACTTTCGAAAACTTCTCTTAAACTCGTAAACGAATGTTTGATTCCGGAAATTTCAGGCTGCAGTGCGTGACCACCGGCAGCGTTAAGATAACGGAAGAGCTTTAACATATGCATACGTTCTTCTTCGGAATGCTTATAAAGGAACGCTGCTGAAACTTCATAGCCTTGAGTATCACACCAGGAGGCCATGGATAAGTAAGCGGCAGATGACCTTCCCTCCATTACAATTTGTTTATTTATCAAAGCTTCAATTTCCGTAGTAATTGAGCGAGTTGGTGTTATGGTCTGTTTTTTCATAATCATTGTTTTTAGTACCGGTTAAAGGTACGCATTCCGTTAGCAAATTACTTCTGGATTGTTCCGCAATCCCATGAGAAAAAAATGCACGACTGTGTCATTTATTTTAAGGCAAAATCAACTTGAATTGAGTAATTGCAAATAACAACAGAACGGGAAATTTACTACGTTTGTAAATGAATGGTTCGGAAATAATAAGTAAGCTCATAGAGTATCAATTGAAGCTGTTGAATGTTCTCAATCTAAATGAGTCCCGGGAACTAACCATCGACTTGACAAGTGAATATTCCTATATCACCATTGATATTATGAAGTCTGCTGAGCAATTTGCTCGCATACAATTCACACTGGATGATGAAGCAGGAGAACCTTCGAATATCTATTGCCAGGAAAATACTAACGCCGAATGGATCCTAAAAAAAATCAAACCGGAATCCTGGCCAGGTTGGAACTCACCCTCTATTGATAATCTGCATTACTCCAACGAGGTAATGCAATCACTCCAAACTGCTGATTCGATCGCTGCACTAGCGACCAACTGTGCCAGTGGAGATAATTATCGTCCCGGGAACTTTAGTAAAATCTCCTTTAACAGTCAGCGCATTGAACTACGGCAGATTAATCACATGAATGCAAAATCACTCGCTCATAAACAAAACTACAGCCTTCGTAATCTGGTGTTCACCATTCCGTTCGAAGAAGACAAAGTAAAGAAGAAAAGGTTTGAAACCTACCAAGTTGGCAATATGATTATTGAGTTCTCAGACAATTCATCTCAAAATAACAAACCCTGTGGTCAAAGAATTATTGAAGCGCTTAATAGGTTACAGTAACTCTGCATTACCTTGCGCTCTCCTTCAAATTGCAGACCTGCTTGATCATCGGATACACCCTTAGCGTCAACAATTACTTTGATCCATACATTATCTCAATATTTTCAACTTCAGTATTCGTCAACCATAAGGGAAATGAGTCTATGAATTCCTGGATTCTAATTTTTTGCTCATCGTCCAGGACTAAATGCGAAGTGGTATCGACAAGTTCGAAGCGGGCAGAATCATTGATTCTTAGTTTTAATACAATCGGTCCACTTTTCAAATGCTTTTTTAGTCCTGTTGTCTTAGCCCCCTAAAATCTGCACAGAATTTTCAAATGAGTTAAGTAGTTGATCGCCGTGCTGGTCATCCGCTAAGCTAATGTATGGATCAGCCCCGGCCTTGTCAAGGCTAATACAGAGCGGATGATTTTTATTTATT
>JBGTEP010000026.1:0-73118 GCA_041747735.1 Chryseolinea sp. | reverse complement strand
GTGTTCTGCCGCGGTCTGGTAGCTGCTTCTCGTCCGGCTTCAGACGCATGGCCATTGACAGGGTAATGTAAAAGTGATCATCCTGATGAACCAATCCGAATGCAAATTCATGAAAGTCAGAAGTCACACCCCAGCTATTGCAAACAACCTGGTATTTATCTATAATTTCATCGCCGTCGAGATCAATAAGCTTTGTCAGTTCCTGTTTTTGCACAACGTATATTTCACCATCTACAACCTCAATACCAAGTGGTTCTGCCAACCCTGAGGCAATACGCTTAATTTTTATCTTACTCGTATCTCCGGTAGATACACCATCCAGTATATAGACTCCACCAACTTGATCCCATGTGGTAACCAGCAACCTGCCATCTGGAAGGAAAGCCATGGCGCCAACGCGCGGTTTAAAGTCTTTCGTATGGAGGCTGGTAAGATCGAAACTAGGATGAACTCCTGCTAGTGGTTCGCCAAACCCGGGCTTTGTTGGTCTTCTGATATTTTCTTTCTTTCTTTTTGATGATTCGGTATCGGGGGGAGGTATTTTAGGTTTTAAGGTAAAGATATAGTTAACCATCTGAGATAACTCCAGGTCCGTAAAGGATGGATGGGGATTCATTAAACTACTTCCCCACACTCCAGTTCCGCCCTCCTTTATTTTAAGAGAAAGTGTTTCCATCGATTTTTTATCATTGCTATATCGCTGGGCAATTTTCCGGAAGGAAGGTCCTACTTCATCGTCTGCTATTTTATGACAGGTGAAACAATCACTTTGATTCATAAGGGTTCGGCCCGTGTGGATAAACTTTTCCTTGGGTTTTGGCTTGATTTGTTCAGGAAGGGTTTCAAAGTACCGGGTATGTCGGATCTCCCTTTCGTTGTCCAGCACAAGCGTTGTATCAGCCGATTTCAGGGAAATGATAGTTCCGGGCGGCGCACCCTTGACACTGAAGGTTCGTTCAAGGCCGGGTTTAGCATCATCATTTTTTACAAATTCCGGTTTTTCTTCTATTTGTATGGTGTCGCCTGAATCTACTACCAGGTTATATTTTAGACTAATTTGATTGTGCTTAAACCTGTAAGCATGATGTGCGATACTTACAAAGACATCTTTATCATCGCGTTTCGCCAGCCAGGTAACGCTCTCGATACTGTCAGCCCAGTAAGCTGTCCCCCAGGACGTGGGTTGGATTTCTTTTTTATCAGTATAGGCAGCGCCGTCCATTGAAACGCCACCCTTCCAGGCCTTGTACAGGCTGCACCGTGAGAGATCATAAGCAATGTAACATTCTGAATCCAGTGCGAGGGTGAGCATCCTGGGCTTTTTATCGAGAACTGAGCGAAAGGCCCACACATCCATGGGTCTCTCAACTTTTTCTTTTTCAGGTGACTTGCAGGTACCGAAAAACAGGCTTACGCAAACTGCGCTTAGTTTAATGAATCTCTTAACCGACTTGTTCATCACGATCTTGAAAATCTACACTTGATATTAAAATTTGAAGATAACTGCGTTGATAATGATGCGTGCATAAATGGGATCTTCAAAATCTGAGATTGCATGGCCGGGCTGACTATAAAATACCCAACCTTTTTCAACTGGCATACACCAGGCGGCTCTGTCCTGCATCCAAAGTCTCCCTTCTTTGTCCTTAAATTTGTAACCGAGAAGTACCGTTCTGGCACCGATCAATTTATGGTTTAGAAATCCTTCAGTGTTTTCTAAGGCAAAACCTGGAAATGTTTTTTCTTTCTTATCAGTTTCCCGAATATAAGGAATCTTGTTTCTATAGCCAATCTTGTTCTTAGTGATGAAATGGTTGGGAGCCAGGTTGATGATCTCCATTGAAATGTTGCCCACATATTGGTAAGCACCGTCGCCTGCTTCTTTTTTCGGAAGTTCAATGTTTAGAAATGAAAACCAATTCTCATTCGCTCTTTTCATGGAACTTATCGAATGGTGCAAGCAAATAAGTTTTCCGCCAGCCTTTGTGTAATCAATAAATGCTTTTTCTGGTCCGGCTTTTAATTCCATGTGGATATACACAATTACCGCGTCGTACCGTGTCAAAGATTCTGGCATTTCATCTTGCGTTACGATTTCAGCATTCACCCCTTCCTGATCTTTCAATGCTTTGGCTAAAACTTCCATGGCGGGAATTTCGTCTGCAACAATAAGAACTCCTTCCGCCCTGGTCCCAACTGCCAATGTCATTATCATGGTAATTGCGAATAACAATTGCTTCATTTCTTTATTTCGTTTGTAAGAGTATTCATAATGCCACTTCGTTGCTGCAATGGTTATCTATCACTACTAAATCTACAAAGAATTCCGTAGATCATTAACTTCTGGAAATCTAACATCCCGATCACTCCCTGAAATCTACCGGTCAATCTCATTATTAGCAATTCCCTGTCTTGTAACCTAAAACATTTCAGGCATTAGCGGTTAAAGGTGGATGTAAACTAATAGAAACTAAAATTAAAAATTATGAACTTCACTCAAAATCCTCTTTTCACATGGCTGCGCAAAACGCGTGTACTTATGCTATCGATCGTCTTACTCTCGTTTACAATCTCCAGTTGCGATGACGATGATGACGATGTTACTCCTCCGGGCCCTACTCAAAATATAGTAGCACTAGCCCAAGGCAACAGTAATCTTTCTTCATTGGTATCTGCACTTACAATTTATCCAGATCTCGTCTCTACGTTGAGCAGCACTTCTACGGACTTCACTGTATTTGCTCCCACAAATGCTGCCTTTTCAACTTTTCTGACAGCAATAGGACAAACCAGTATCAACGATATTCCCGAAGATGTACTCCGCGAGGTACTCGAATATCACGTAGTGGCGGGTGCTGCAGTATTGTCAACTCAATTGACTGCCGGTCCTGTGGAAACTGTTAATGGAGAGGATATTACGGTGACCACCTCTGGTGGAATCAGACTCAACAGCACGGTTAGTGTGACTACAGCCGATGTAGAAGCAACGAATGGTGTTGTTCATGTAATTGATGCGGTACTAGTTCCGCCATCTATTGTACCAATTGTTGGAACTATTGTCGCTCCAGCTTACTTTAATAAGAATTTCTCAACATTAATTGCGGCAGTGAGAGCGGCGTCTCCGGCAATCTTAACAACGCTGTTGAATAGTACGCAGAAAACTTTATTTGCGCCGACGAACGCCGCTTTTGAAGCAGCAGGAATCACAGAATTACCCAATCAGGCGACTCTTGATGCAGTACTGACTTACCATGTAATCAGTGGTGCAGCGGTTGAAGCTGGTGACATTGCAGACGGTAGCTCTGTAGCAACGACTCTTGGCGGTGATATTTACTTAAGCAAAGGTACAGCAGGTGTATTCATTAACGGTACTTCTCAAGTAACAACGGCTGATGTTGCAGCATCAAATGGTGTAGTACATGTTATCAACCGTACGCTTTTACCTCCATCACAGACTATTCAGGAAATAGCTATTGCAAATGATGATTTTTCAATTTTGGTACAGGCTTTACAACGCAGACCTGATCTATTGGCTGCAACCGCTGCTGACGGTGCGTTAACAGTTTTTGCACCTACAAACGCGGCATTCGTTGCACTTCTTGAAGAGCTTGATGCAAATAGTCTTGATGACATTGATAACGCAACGCTTGATGCTGTATTGCAACATCACATCATTGCAACACCAAGAGTGTTCTCTACCGATCTTCCAACAGGAGATTTTGAGGCAACAACCTTAAACGGAACAATCGTAATTAACGGTACCGCCGGCACCATTACTGATGGTTCTGACAGAGTTTCAAATCTTGAAGGTGACCTGTTAAATATTTTAGCAACAAACGGTGTTATTCACGCCATAGACAAGGTTCTTCTGCCATAATTTTGGAGTGAGGGGAAGGATGAATGAAGTCCCGCGAATTTGTGGGACTTCTTCTTTAAAACAATTTTGTACATTCGATTCTTAAATTTACAATCTCAGTGTTCGGTATTCGATTCCGGTATTTATTTATCCTGCTGTTGGGAATCTATTCGTATCTGAATATTCTTTATACCGTAGGGGAAAAGCTCTTCGATTTTTACCTTCCACAGGTTTATTTATTCCTGATTCTCACCACTGTAGTATTTGGGGTTTGGGAGTTAAATCGCCTGGTAGAAAGCCGACTCGATAATCTTTTTAATTTCTTTAAACAGAAAATTCATCCCTTGATTATTCTGTTCGTGTTGAGTATGCTCAATGTGGTTGGCATTTCAGTTGTTAGTATGATGATACTATATCCATTGCTTGACATGCCCATCCAGCTAAATAATGACCACTTAAGGCTTTTAATGGCATTTGGCTTTCGTGTTAACTTGTTTTTGAATTGTGTAAATGCAATAGTGTATTATATGAACAGGCTGAAGAAAACCCAATTGGAAGCCGAACAACTTAAGAAAATTTCTATTGAGGCGCAGTTTGAAGCACTTCGAAATCAGATCAATCCCCATTTTTTGTTTAACTGTTTTAATGTTCTCTCTACACTGGTCTACAAGGACGCAGATACATCTGCGAAATTTATTGCTCAGCTTTCGCTGGTCTACAGATATTTACTTTTTAATCAGGAAAAAAAGGTCGTGCTGCTAAAAGAGGAACTCGAGTTTCTCAATGCGTATTTGTATCTTCTTAAAATCAGGTTTGGTGACAATATGATCGTCGACAATAAAATTGCGCCCGAAGGAGAAAAAAATTATGTTGCCCCGGCCGCATTACAAATGTTGATTGAAAATGCAATTAAACACAACGTCATTTCAAGAAAGAATCCCCTGAGAATCAATTTGTTTACTGAAGATGGATGGCTGGTAGTGTCAAATAACTTACAGGAAAAGGAAGTAAAAGAGCCTTCCACACAGGTTGGTCTGAATAACATTTCAAGCCGTTATAGGTTTTTAAGCAATCAGGAAGTTAAAATCGAGAAGTCGGAAAGTGAGTTTGTTGTAAAGATTCCGTTACTCCACATTGAAGAATCATGAATGTATTGATTGTTGAAGATGAAATGCTTGCCTCCGAACGGCTTCATGGCCTGTTGAAAGAGTGTTTACCTGAGGCAGTTGTTGTCGAGCAGTTCGACAGCGTGGAAGATACAGTGGCATTTTTTAAAGCCGGCAACAGTGTTGATATTCTCTTATTAGATATCCAACTCGCTGATGGAAAAAGTTTTGGTATTTTTGATAAAGTGAATATCGAGGTTCCAATCATTTTTACAACCGCGTACGATGAGTTCGCCATTCACGCCTTTAAGTTTTATAGCATTGACTATTTGCTGAAACCTATTCAACGCGAAGATCTGCAGAACGCCGTGGATAAGTTCAAGCGAATTTCAACGCCTAAAACATTACATCAAGAAGAAATAAATGCACTGAAAGAATTTTTATCCCAAAGTTCTAAATCTTATAAGGAACGATTTCTTATAAAATCAGGTAGCAAACTGGTTTACAAGCTTACTTCTGAAGTGGCTTATTTTTTTGCGGATGGCAAAGAGGCTTACCTCGTGACAAAGACGGAAAACAGGAAATACCTGATTGATCAGACTCTTGAGGAACTGGAGCGAATTTTAGATCCTTCAATATTCTTTAGGGTCAGCAGGAAGTTTATTGTCTGCATCAATTGTATTGCAGAGGTTAAGGGATTAGTGAGCACTCGTCTGGAAGTAAAATTAAACCAAAATTGCGAGCATGATCTTTCTGTAAGTCGTGATCGCGCGCAAGATTTCAAAAATTGGCTTGACAGGTGATTGTTATTATGTTAGAGATTCTATTTTTGTAGTATGAAGCAGTTTATTATTCTGATTATTTTTTGTGTGCCCCTTAGTATTCAAGCACAGCAGCAGGAGGAAGCCCTCCGAAAGGAAATTCTTGAGCTTAGAGCTGACGTTGAAAACATACAGATTAATTTAGTCACCGGAGAAAAGAAATTCAAACAAGGCATCTTTGTTGCAACCCTTGGTTATTCCATTACAATCGCCGGCGGTTTAATGCTCGGGAGAGCAAATGATGATCTTGGCAAAGTGCTCCTTGTAACGGGTGGAGCAACAGGAATAACCGGAACGGCCATGATGCTTGATGCTTTTAAGTATCTCGGTCGTGCAGGTAAACCAAAGCGTAATAAGTAGCGGCTTACTTCCGACAGGTCATTGCTACTTCATTTCTGAAGAAGTACGGGGGTTGCTTGAATAAAAAGATCCTCGAATTGCGTTTATTCTTTTTAAGGCAAGATTTCCTTTCTTTCTTCATGTCTGTTTCATAAAGCTTAAGTAGATTAGCTGGTAAATACACCATCAAACCAGCTGGCATGAAACCTATCGTTCAAATTTCCCTTGACCTTACGGATATTGATGAGGCTCTTGAAACGGCTGCGATGGCGATGCGTGCCGGTGTAGACTGGCTTGAGGCTGGTACGCCCTTAATTCTTTCAGCGGGCTCCCGCGGCGTGAAAAGACTACGTGATGCATTCCCGGATGTGCCCGTTGTAGCAGATTTAAAAATCATGGATGGAGGCTATCTTGAGGCAGCGATGATGGCAAAAGCGGGGGCGTCTTATGTGGTGGTTATGGCAAGAGCACATGAAGAAACTATCCGATGCGTAGTAAAAGCTGGAAGGGACTATGGTATCGGAGTAATGGGCGATAACCTGGGCTGTTCGGATATGGTAGACGGTGCCAAGCGCCTTGAGGATCTCGGGTGTGGTTTCATTATTCATCATATTGGCTACGATGAGCGCCGTGGAATCGCTGCACGTGGAATGCGGATGCCCAGTCCGTTAGATCAGCTGCGGGAAGTTGTAAATACGGTCAGTGTCCCGGTTCAGGCAGTCGGAGGATTAAGTCTCGAACAAGCTATTCAATGCCCTTCCTACGGAGCACCACTTGTAGTACTCGGGGCTCCGCTGACGATCGATGCCGATGAATTTAAAACCGCTGGCGGAAATCTTGAAGCTTCATTACGCATGATTTGTGAAAGAATTCACGCGTATGGGGATGTCGTTGTCTACAAAAAGTGATTTGATAAAAAGTTAAATAAAACTACAATGAAGTCTGCCGCCGTCGTGAACTATGCCCCTGAAAAGGGTTCTGTTGAAATACGCGAAATCCCAATCCCCTCCTTTGGAGAGGAAGATGTTCTGCTGGAAGTCTCTAACGTTGGTGTATGTGGAAGTGATTTGCATCAATGGACTTCCGATCATAGCTGGCCAGTAAATTATCCGGTGGTACTTGGTCATGAATTCGGAGGGACAATTGCCGAAGTTGGGAACAGAACTGTAGGGTGGAAGACCGGCGATCGCGTTGTTAGCGAGACGGCGGCTGTCATCGATACAAATAATCCGATGTCACGCACAGGGTTATACAACCTGGATCCTACCCGCAAGGGTTTTGGGTACGGGGTAAACGGTGCCATGACCCGGTACGTAAGGGTGCCCGCACGATGCCTTCATGCTGTACCAGAAAATCTTGCTTTCGAACAAGCTTGTCTCACAGAACCTTGTTGTGTTGCCTATAATGCCGTAGTACAAAATTCCCGTCTCCGACCCGGCGATCGGGTAATTGTGTTAGGTCCAGGCACGATTGGTATTTTATGTGCAGCAGTCGCGCGTCTCTGTGGCGCGGAAGTCGCTATTGTAGGATTAGAGGCGGACAAAAACAGACTTAATATCGCCAGGCAATACGGTTGTGACGTGATTATCGGAGATGCAACCGAATGGGCCAGACAACGCGATGGATTAGGAGCTGACTGCATTATTGATGCTGCTGGTGTAAGTGCAACCTTAAAAATTGCTATGGATCTTGTTCGGCCTAATGGCCATATTACCAAAGTAGGGTGGGGACGGCAACCACTCGGGTTCTCGCTCGATCAGATGGTGCAAAAGAACGTTACCCTTCAGGGAAGCTTCAGCCATAACTGGCCGATCTGGGAACGTGTCATTGCACTGCTGGCTGGCGGTCAACTTGATGTGAAACCCATCATCGGAGGGGTTTGGCCCATCACAGAATGGCATGTTGCTTTTGAGAAAATGCACAAAGGTGAGGTGGTGAAGAGTGTTCTTAAACCTGTATGAATTTGCGACTCAAGGGTAAAGTGATCATCGTTACAGGAAGCACAACCGGCATCGGTAAAGCGATAGCTTTAAAATGTGTTTCTGAAGGTGCTTCTGTGATAATTCATGGTTTGGAAAAGGATCTTGGTGAGGCTGTACTTTCTGAGATCGGCAATGCAAACGCTGCCTTAATGATTGAAGATATTACTGCTGAGGGAGCGATCCAAAGACTTGTTGATCTGGCCTTAAAAACTTTTGGAAAATTAGATGCTGTTGTCAACAACGCAGCAGCTGTTGTTTCATCGAATATTGATTCGACCGATTTAATTTTCTTTAGAAAGGTGTTGGAAATTAATACGCTTTCTCCTTTTGCACTTATCAAAACTGCGCTTCCACACCTTGGTCAAACACGAGGATGTGTACTTAATATTGGTTCGGTTAATGCGTGGAGTGGCGAACCCAACCTCCTTGCTTACAGTGTTTCGAAGGGAGCGCTTATGACTATGACACGCAACCTTGGGGATACACTTCACCGTGAATACGGCGTACGTGTAAATCAAATAAACCCTGGCTGGGTACTTACTGAAACCGAAATGCAACGGAAAAAGGACCAGGGGTTGTCCGCTGACTGGTTCACGAAAGTTCCTGAAGTTTACGCCCCCGCTGGTCGCATACTGTATCCGGCAGAAATCGCTGCCGCAGCAATTTACTGGCTTGCTGATGAAAGTGGTCCAATCAGTGGTCAGGTAGTGGATTTGGAGCAGCATCCTTTTATCGGACGAAATCCACCAAAAGACCAATCAACAATCAGCAGTGTCTAATCAATCTGATCACTAATTCTTTTAGCATGCCTAAACTCGCTGCATTCCCGAAAGCTTTTATGCATGCCCTATGCAAAGATGGTAGTATGTCGGTGTCAGAGTGGATAAATCTTGCGGTCAAACTTGATATCGATGGTCTGGAATGGTATGCCGGATTTTTGGAAATGAAGAATGAAAGCAACTGGTTGAAATTTCGAAAGGAAGTTGAAAGTCATGGGATGTGTATCCCGATGATGTGTTGTTCTCCGGACTTCACACACGCCGATCCTGCATTTCGGAGTAATGAGATCAACAAACAAAAACATTGGATTGATATGACCCATGCGTTAGGAGGGTTATACTGCCGTGTTCTTTCAGGTCAACGCAGACCGGAGCTTTCAATTGATGAGGGAGTAGAATTTGCAACGGAGTGTATCGAAGCGTGTTTGCCTTATGCTGAGGCAAAGAACATTACACTGATCATTGAAAATCATTACAAAGATGATTTTTGGCAATATCCCGAATTTGCCCAAAATATGGATGTCTTTTGCGCACTGGTAGAAAACATCCACCATTCTCATTTCGGTGTTAATTATGATCCGAGTAATACGTATCTCGCTGGCGAAGATCCGATTGAGTTGCTCAAAAGGGTATCACATCGCGTCGTAACGATGCATGCAAGTGATCGCTATCTTCTGGAAGGTACCTTGGAAGATTTAAAACGCGAAGAGAATGATGCTGTAGGATATGCGAAACGCCTTCGCCACGGCGAGATAGGGAAGGGGTTGAATGACTATGATGCGATTTTTCAGGAATTGAAAGATGCGGGCTTTGATGGTTGGATCAGTATTGAAGACGGCGTTGAGGGTATGGAGCAGTTAGAACGAAGTGTTTCATTTTTAAGAAATAAGATCAGCAACTATTGGCCATGAAAGTAATCGGTGAGGTTTAACAACGCAACGGCTAAACGTTTTTATTACCGGACACCATTAAGTTCTTTCTTTTCTTGCCAGTAGTGAAAAGCTGCAACTAAAACCAACAGATAATGTATTGCTGGACTGCTGGAATTCAAAAAATAATAGTCAGTGCCTCAAACGTTTGCATAATTTTAGTAACATAACGTTCAGGGTTGTTCTTATTCGGTATCACGCTTTTTTACGGTTTAGAAATCCAGCTACACGCGCTGGAATTTCGTTTGTGTAACAATTTCCAAAGGATAACGACGTTAATTTACCTCGTATAATTAATTTTGTGTTTCAATTTTATTGAGCTAAACAATACAATAATGACCATTAAGCTGTATTTCCTTGGCATCTTTTTAATGGCTACTGTTACTGGTTATAGTCAGGATATCCAGCCTGATGAAAGTTTTGTCCTTTACGATCCCTTGTTTTGGAAAGATCAGTTAAAGCTTGATTCGTATCAATGTCAAAAAATCAGGGAGATCAATAGTGAGTATTATCAAAAGCTTTTGGCCGTTGCAAAAAATGAAGGAAGCCAGCAAGAGGTTAAAGTAAAAGCGACACAGAGTTTGATTGAGCGTAGTGAGGAGATATGGGAGACATTTCATCCCAAACAACGCAAACGCTGGAAGAAAATCTGGCAGGATAATAGCCCTTCCACACAGACGAACGAAACTTGATTTTTTATTCTCTTCCCCAACTCCGACCCTTCATTTCAGGTAATCATTCTATAAATTCCCTGGCAGACTTTATTCAAATTCGCCTTGAGGGCTGTATCTTTCATTTGACAATCTAAAGGCTCATAAAGGTTATACCTCAATATTGACTGGTGTTACGGTTAACGTTGATCAAAAGTTGTTGCTAGTGGCAAAAACGCAAACCATTTGTCAATTTCGTTGATTGGCATCATGGGGCTTGTTATTTTTATTGAGTGCAGGTTGTTCTTAACTTTAAAAGATAAACAAAAGAAACCATGAAAGTCGCGAAACGATTAATAGGGAAAGAAAACCCGGATTACGAAATCATTGGAGAGTATATTTCCAGCAAAGAGAGCGTAGTCGGTATAGACGCGCGTCACACGCACATCATTATTATCAGTAAGCTAATTCAGCTTGAAGAAAAGTTGGAGAAACTGGAAAAGAAACTGGCCGCTACAAAAAAGAAACCCAAGTCAAAGAAATAATATCGTCGGATAGATTGAATTGATATAATGGAGAAACTTAAAATTTCGACAGCACAGTTTGAAAACCGAAGCGGTGATAAAATCTATAATTTATCCGTCATAGACAAGCTGGCTCAAAAAGCTGCGGCCGAAGGAGCGAAGGTTGTTTCATTCCATGAGTGTTCGGTCACGGGCTATACTTTTGCCCGTAAATTATCAAAGCAACAAATGCTGGAACTGGCGGAAGTAATTCCGGGTGGCCCAAGCGTTGTGGCATTATCGGAAATTGCCTCAAAATACGACATTGCTATCCTGGCTGGACTATTTGAGAAGGATGATCACGATGCTTTGTATAAAGCTTACGTTTGTGTTGATAAAAACGGATTGATTGCAAAGTTCAGAAAGCTTCATCCATTTATTAACCCACACCTTACTCCTGGAAATCAATATTGCGTCTTTGATTTATACGGATGGAAGTGTGGAATCCTTATTTGCTACGATAATAACATCATCGAAAATGTCAGGGCAACGAAGTTATTGGGTGCAGACATCATCTTTATGCCTCATGTCACTATGTGTACACCGTCGACGAGGCCGGGTGCAGGCTTTGTAAACCCTGAACTTTGGGCGAACCGGGAAAATGATCCTACTTCACTCCGGATCGAGTTCGATGGTATGAAGGGAAGGGATTGGCTGATGAAGTGGCTTCCATCGCGTGCGTACGATAACGGCGTATATGTAATTTTTTCTAACCCTATTGGCATGGATGACGATCAGTTAAAGAATGGTTGTTCGATGATTATCGATCCCTTCGGCGATATTTTGTGTGAATGCCGTTCATTGGATGATGATATTTCAACGGCCGTGATCACGCCAGAGAAGCTTACCCAGGCCGGTGGAAGTCGGTATACCAATGCGAGACGGACTGATTTGTATCGAGATATCATTGGAAAAGATCATAATCCCCAACAAACTGTGGTTTGGCTTAACGGTTAATCCATATCCAGTTGTTCCAGAATATCCGCCAGCATCTTATATTCCTTTAAACCTGGTCGCAATTCGGAACTTCCGTCCATGGCAATCCCTTTGATGTTTGGATTCGCTAAGGCTTTATCAACGTCAAAATCGGCTTCGGCGTGCAGCAGGAAGGGGCATGACGATACGGCATCCTGAACTGAACTCCCCATCAAGTATGCCGGCTCAATGGCAAGGTCTTCTATGGAATCATCTCCCGTCAGTTTAAGTATATACGGGAGTGGAAGGGAAGAAAACATGGCAATCTCTGTTGCTCCCATTTCAAGGTAATCGGGCTTGTAATTTTCAAGAATTGCATCTAATTCCGCCTCATCCTGAATTCCATATAGCTCAGCCACAACGCCCGGTCCTGTAACCCACCCCCTGATTTCCTGGAATTGTTTTGGCGCTAAATGGTTATCCTGGCCTTCAATGACACGGAATCCGAGCAAATCGACCCCCATACCAGCGCAATAGCGTGCGTCGCTGAGGTTTGTGATACTCCCGACTTTTACGAACGTTTTTAACGGCATAGTTTTAATGCTAAAGAAGAAATAACTTTGTCCCAATTACGTTCAAAGTTCCGGGCTGGTAAAAGAAAAAGCAATTAATTGGTGAAGCATTTCCTGAGATACGTGTTGGTCATTGTGGCGGTTGTAACAGTTTCCTGTGATTCTGATGATCCGAAAGTGGCGGATATTGGTAAGGACTACTTTCCGTTGCGGAAAGGGGTGTTTCAGATTTACGACGTAGAAGAAATCCGATATCAGCTGAACACTCCCGAAACTTTTGAATATGAACTTAAGACCAGCGTTGTTGATTCACTCTTGAACAGTAGTGGTGATTATACGTATGTCATTTACCGATACAAGCGCGACAAAGGTGCTGTGGAATGGCAGTATCTGGATACATGGTCGGGAACAATTAACAACAGGGAAGCAATACAAAGTGAAGGAAACATAGCTTTTGTGAAATTTAAATTGCCAGTTCAGGTAGGAACGCGCTGGAATGGAAATACCTACAATGCCGGCGTTGAAGATGAGTATATACTGGAGGAGAAAGGTGAATCAAACTCATTCAACGGAATTCCATTTGACGATTGTATTTCAATAACTCAGAGTGATAATGATGACTTTATTGTTTATCTGGATCAACGAAAGGAGATCTATGCGAAGGGTGTTGGATTAGTATACAAAGAAACAACACAATTGAATTATTGCACGGATACAGCACTGGGATGTATCGGGCAGCAAATTATTGAAAGTGGGGTTATCTATAAGCAAACCATCCTCGGATATGGTGTGGAGTAGGATTAGTTTAGTGGTTGTCTTTTTGTTTTTTACCTCAGCATTGTTTGCGCAGGTAAATCGATATATGGTTTTTTTTAAGGATAAGAACGGAAGTGGTTTCACTACCGGCTCCCCAACTGATTTCCTTTCTCAACGGGCTATCGATCGTAGAATTCAACAAGCTATTCCAATTACAGAGCAAGATTTTCCGGTAAACGGCAACTATGTCTTGGAGGTGAGGGATGCAGGTGCGGATGTTTTTTTTACAACGCGGTGGATGAACGGTGTTCTGGTGCAATGCAATGCATCGCTTGTCTCCACGATAGAAAGTCTGCCGTCTGTAGACCGTGTTGAATATGTAGCACCTAATACAAGGCTACAGAACAATGGAAGGAATAAGAACAGTAGTAAATCCAAAAGTGTCAAGGCTGCTGTAAAAACCCAGGCACAGTTGCAAATGATAGGGTTGGATGAAATGCAATCAGCGGGGTATAAAGGACAATCAATCGTAATAGGTATTTTTGATAGTGGATTTCAGGGTGTAAATGTTGCAGCACCTTTTCAGCATATTTTCAATGAAGGCAGGATTAATCTTGAGGTTTCCAAAGATTTTGTATCCAACACCTCCAATGTATTTCAATACGATGCGCATGGTACAGAAGTTTTTTCAGTCATAGCCGCTTATCAGGACGGGACTTTCACCGGCGGTTCCTACCTGGCCGATTATCAGCTTTATGTTACCGAAGACGTACCTACGGAGTACAGAATAGAAGAGTATAACTGGTTGTTTGCAGCAGAACGTGCGGATAGTGCTGGCGTTGATATTATCAATTCTTCTCTTGGCTATTACGACTTTGACGATGCATCAATGGATTACCCAAAGTCTGCCTTGGATGGTAAGACTACCGTTGTTTCGAAGGCAGCACAGTTCGCCGCTGACAGAGGAATTGTGGTGGTATGCAGCGCCGGGAATGAGGGTGGCCGAGCCTGGCAAATCATTACGGCTCCTGCAGATGCAAAAGATGTACTTGCTATTGCCAACGTTAACTCCATGGGAATCCGTTCCGGTTCAAGTTCTATCGGTCCTGCTGCAGATGGCAGAATAAAACCGGATCTTGCTGCAATGGGGGTTAGTACAAGTGTCATCAAATCCGATGGGACATCAGGATCCGCCAGCGGAACATCGTTGTCATCTCCGCTTGTAACCAGCCTTGTTGCTGGTGTTTGGCAACGTTATCCGGAACTAACGAATAAAGAAGTAATGGAAGTAATAAGAAATTCTGCCTCCCAATCTAACAATCCTGACAATCTTCTCGGATTTGGTATCCCCAATTTTAAGGCTGTGGTTAATTTCCTGGAAAGAATTCCTCAGGAAAATACTTTTGAAGTTTACCCAAATCCAATTTCATCTGATACACTAACAGTTAAACCTTATGATCCTTCGGCGGTGGGTTCATGCCGTGTTGAGATTCTTTCAGCCAATGGACAGGTTGTATATAATGGTGAAGTCAGTTTTTCATGGCTTAATAGATCATACACTGCTGATCTATCACAACTAACGGCCGGCATATATTTTCTGCACGTTTGGTGGGAAGATAAAAGATATACGTATAGGTTAGTGAAGGTTTGAATTTGTTTAGAAGCTTACCGCAACACCTTGAAACTATAAACTTTAAACTTAATTTAGCTTTCTGAATCTCTAGTCATGTCCAATCCAATCATTGCCCCATCCATCTTAGCTGCCGATTTTGCAAACCTTGAGCGAGAGGTGAAAATGATAAATGAAAGTCAGGCAGATTGGATACATGTAGATGTAATGGATGGTGTATTTGTTCCAAACTTTTCATTGGGCATCCCGGTAGTCAATGCATTAAAACGACACGCCGGAAAGCCACTCGATGTTCACCTTATGATTATCGATCCCGAAAAACACGTGGAGGCTTTTCGCGATGCCGGAGCGGATCATATTTCAGTCCATGTAGAAGTTTGCCGTAATCTTCATCGTAATATCCAGCAGATTAAATCGCTTGGATGTAAGGCTGGTGTTGCAATTAACCCGCATACTTCTGTGGTAGCGTTAGAAAATGTTATTGCTAATGTCGATTTGGTTTGTGTAATGTCTGTTAATCCAGGGTTTGGAGGACAAAAATTTATCGAACACACCTACACCAAAGTTCAGCAGCTTAAAAGTCTGATTACTGAAACAGGATCTTCGGCAAAAATCGAGATCGACGGCGGTGTAACACTTCAAAATGCAAGAGCTCTTTTGGAAGCTGGCGCAGACATTTTAGTAGCCGGAAATTTTGTGTTCAGTGCCACGGATCCGATTGAGGTTATCCGGCAACTCAAGACTGTAAAGTAACTTTTTGCAGAAGTTCATGTTAAATTCTAATTCATAGCGGGTATCTTCCCGGCAGGATTTTTGAATAAACATTTTAATCTTACTTTTTATGGCCAGACTTTTAACTGTTCTGTTATCCATTTTCGTGTTGTCTTGTCAGACCCGGAACGTGACAAGGATTTCTCCTGATTCGCAAATCGATTTGAGTGGCAGATGGAATGATTCAGATTCGCGGATGGTCGCAGATAAGATGATTAATGAGTTGCTCAACTCGCCAAAATTTAGCGAATACGCGCAAGAGCTTGGCAGGAAGCCCACAATAGTTGTAGGTTCTATTCGCAACAACACCAGCGAGCATATCGACGCGCAGAACTATGTTAAGAAAATGGAAGTGGCTATTTTTAATTCCAACACTGCCGCACTGGTGGAGTCTGACGATTTTCGCGATAAGCTGAGACAGGAACGTGCACAACAACAAGATTTTGCCGATCCGGCTACAATGGCGCGATGGGGAAAAGAGCTCGGCGCGGACTTAATGCTTTTTGGAGAAATGTCCTCTGAGACGGATACCAATGGGAACAAAAGAATAGTGAATTACCTTACCACACTTTTTCTTACTGACATCGAAACAAGTAAACGCATTTGGTATGGCCAGCAAGAGATCAAGAAGCTTGTAAAGAACTAATGCAAAGGATGAAATTCCTTTTTCGGAATGTACTTATAGTTTCTTCAGTACTGCTGTTGAACGCATGTGCCAGCTATTATCAAAAGCACTACGATTTCAATTCCGAATTTGAGCAGGGAGATCTTCGGCAGGCACTTGAAATATTACAAAAGAATGAAAGTGGAGCGGAGGGGAAAGCCAGGTTTATTCATTTTGTCAATAAAGGATTATTACTTTCTATTCTTGGAAAGTATGATGAAAGTAACGCGTATTTTGAAAAAGCATTTCTCTTTGGGGAAGATTACAGGATAAATTATTTAAACGAAGCAACATCTTATTTCACCAATCCAAACGTCACCGTTTACCGGGGAGAAGATCATGAGCATCTTATGCTTCTTTATTTTAAAGCGATTAATTTCCTTAAAATGAACAGCCCGGCGGATGCACTGGTAGAATGTCGACGACTGAACATCAGACTCAATCAATTGAGTGACAAATATCCCTCTCCTGAAAAACTTCAAAGAGATGCATTCATCCACACGCTGATGGGAATTATATATCAGTCAACCAAAGATTACAACAATGCTTTTATCGCCTATCGAAATGCACTGGAAGTGTATGAAGGTGATTATGCTAAAATGTTCAGGATAGAAGTGCCAGAGCAATTGAAAATTGACTTACTCGAAGCAGCCTGGCGAACAGGTTTTGTAGATGAATTCGAAAGCTTCAAAGCAAGGTTTGGTATGGAAGATTACACCGTACCGGTACACGTTGCAGATTTGGTTTTCTTTTGGCATAACGGTCTTGCGCCCATAAAAGATGAATGGAGTGTTACTTTTATCATCAGCCCTGGTCCAGGGAATACAATGGTTTTCACGAATCCGGAATTAGGGATATCGTTTCCTTTTCCAGTAAATGATGAAAGGGAAAGATCCGACCTTGGGAAATTGGAAGTCTTTCGAGTTGCTTTTCCAAGATATGTAGAACGACCACCGTATTTTCAATCGGCAACACTTGAAAAACTAGGCGAACCGTATCCATTGCAACTGGCCGAAAGCATTAGTGGAGTTGCTTTCTATAGTCTGAAACAGCGGATGCTTGAGGAATTTGCTAAAGGGCTGCTTCGCGCCGGATTAAAAAAAGTATCGGAACAAGCCTTACGCAAAAAGGACGATCGCCTTGGAGCAGTTCTCGGTCTCGTTAATGCTATAACAGAAAAAGCTGATACCAGAAATTGGCAGACACTACCTCACAGCATTTACTACTCGCGCGTCCCGCTTGAAGCGGGCAGAAATGATGTGAAGCTTATGTTATCGGCGTCGGATAAACACACGACTAACTATTCCTTTACTTATCAAGCTGAAAATGGGGAGACACTATTTCATACCTTTTCATCGTTAGAAACTTCAGCGGCTTCATTTCGATTCTACTAAATCATCTGGACTACAGCGTTTTGTTTTAACGGAATTTTAAAGTTGTTTGCGCACTTGAATTGTTGCAAAACCTGGCCAGTAGGATGATTCGGAAATTTGATTTAACTTTCGACCCAAAGGTCAGATTATGAATGGCTTACATTTTTTATCGTAGGAGCTTAAATCTCACTTGTCTGAAGCGTTACACCGCAATAGCCACTTTCCTGTTAATTAGTCTGGTCATCCTTCCAGAGAAATGTTTTGCTCAATACGAAAATGAAAAGGATGCCTCAATCCCACTCGAATACTTTTATGTGAAACGTGAGGGGGTTGGACTTTTCCGAAGGATTTTAAGCAAAGTCACAATTGGATTAAGTACGGGGTATGGAAGCACCACATTTAAGCACGAGTTAGATGGTTTTGGAATCATTCAGAATCCTGATTCCGCACCCAAGTTGTTCCAGCCTGCCAGTGTTGCCGCGGGATATTCAAACTGGGTAAACCGGGCAACATCCTCAAGTAACACTACACAACCTGGAGCTTTCCTGGTAAACTCGGATACAACGACCATTGGTTTTCGGGCGAAAGCTTTTAACATTCCGATTAAAGCTACTTTACATGTAGAGTTTGATAAATACAGAATTGGTGGAGGGTACTCATTCGAACATATGGGGATGGGTGACTTTAGTCCTACGCAATATGGGGATCGCATCAGTAATTTTTCACCCGATTTCTCAAGTTTTTTCCTTCAAAAATATTTCGGAATGATCGGCGGTACTGTCTACCGGTACTACGACTATCTACTTGTGGTTGACGCTAATGTTGGAGGCTACAGCCTCGGCAGCAACTTCGATAAATCGTCAATTAAAAAGGGCATGTTCTTGAATCTGGGGGTCGCAGTCGAACGGGAAATGTCAGAATACTTCAGAGTGTTTATCAGGCCATCCTATGAAATTAAAAGTTATACACTGAATCTTGCCGAAACAAACCAAAGCATAACCCATAAGTTCAATGCATTTTATGTAAACGTTGGTGCAACGTATAGATTTCCCGAACTTAGAAGATGTTTTCTTAAGAACTGTAGAGCTCAATTAAATCATGCCCATGGCAACAAGGAGTATCGAAGCAGGGTGCATCCGATTCATAAGAAACAGAATCCTCATTATGGCGAAAATCACCCCAACCTGATTAAGTATAAGGGAAAAAATAAAAAGAAATTGAATCCCTATTAACCAGTGTCGGTGCGGTCTGTAATGATCGCGAAAGTCTTCATTTCTGCGAAAAATTCCCTGTAAAGTTCTTGAGTTCAAACACTGACAAAGTACCGAATTTTATTAACTTGCACAGCTTTAAAAAAAGGCCTCATACGGCTAAAAACAAAGATTTTACATGGCAGAAGAGAGTGGTAGCCTACCCCCGTCAAGGCAAAGTATAATTCCCATCAACATTGAAGACGAAATGCGCGGTGCCTACATCGATTATTCGATGTCAGTTATCATTTCGCGTGCTTTACCGGATGTACGCGACGGGCTAAAACCCGTTCACCGCAGAGTCCTTTTTGGAATGCAGGAACTGGGCGTTAACTATAATAAATCGCATAAAAAATCCGCGAGAATTGTCGGTGAAGTCCTCGGTAAGTACCATCCACATGGTGACTCTTCTGTGTACGATACAATGGTGCGTATGGCACAAGATTGGTCGTTGCGTTACACGTTGGTTGACGGCCAGGGAAACTTCGGTTCGGTTGATGGCGACTCGCCTGCGGCGATGCGTTATACGGAAGCCAGATTGAAAAGAATTGCTGAAGAACTGCTGGCGGATATCAACAAGGAGACAGTAGACTTCCAGCCCAACTTTGATGACTCGTTAACAGAGCCGACAGTTTTACCAGGAAAAATCCCAAACCTGTTGGTGAATGGATCTTCCGGGATTGCAGTGGGGATGGCCACAAACATGGCACCTCATAATTTAACTGAAGTTGTAAATGGAATAATTGCCTACATCGACAATCATGAAATTTCCATCCCTGAGCTAATGACATTTATTAGTGCTCCCGATTTTCCAACCGGCGGTATTATCTTTGGTCATTCAGGTATACAGGAAGCCTTCATGACAGGAAGAGGTAGGATCGTGGTAAGATCAAAAGCTGAGATTGTTACATCACCAAATGGTAAGGATCAGATTATTGTAACCGAGATTCCCTATATGGTGAATAAGGCTGCAATGATTGAGAAGACTGCTGCTTTGGTGAATGAAAAGAAAATTGAAGGTATCTCTGATATTCGTGATGAATCAGACAGGGACGGCTACAGAGTCGTTTATGATCTTAAGAAAGATGCCATCCCGAACATAGTCCTTAACAACCTTTTTAAATTCACGCAGTTACAATCTGCTTTTAATGTTAACAACGTCGCACTTGTAAAAGGAAGGCCTCTTACATTAAATCTGAAAGACCTTGTTAAGTATTTCGTTGAACACCGACATGAGGTCGTTATCCGCCGAACCAGGTATGAATTGTCGGAAGCGGAGAAAAGAGCTCACATTCTTGAGGGTTATCTTATTGCACTTGATAATCTTGATGAAGTCATATCGCTGATCCGTAGTTCCAAAGATCCGGAAACTGCAAAAGAAGGTTTGATCACTCGCTTTGCTCTTTCAGAGATACAGGCGAAAGCAATTCTGGATATGAGGCTTCAGCGCCTTACCGGACTTGAACGCGACAAAATTCAGCAGGAGTACGAAGAAGTAAAAGCACTGATTGAACGGCTTAAAAATATCCTTGATAATGAAGTGTTGCGCATGCAGATCATTAAAGATGAACTGATCGAAATAAGAGAGCGTTACGGAGACGAAAGGAGAACACTTGTTGTTCCTAATGAAGATGATATTTCGTTTGAGGATATGATCCCGAACGAAGATATGTTCATAACAATTTCCAACCAGGGGTACATAAAAAGAACATCACTTTCAGAATACAGAACGCAGGGAAGGGGAGGAGTTGGCTCCAAGGGAGTGGCAACAAAAGAAGACGATTTTACTGAACACTTGTTCATTGCTCAGGCGCATAATTACTTGTTGATTTTTACTGATCAAGGTAAAGTTTACTGGAAAAAGGTATACGAAATTCCAGAAGGCACGAAAACTTCAAAGGGAAGAGCTGTTCAAAACCTGATCAATATCGAACCCGGCGACACCGTTCGCGCCATCATCAATGTAAAAAACCTCACAGATGAACAGTACATCAACAATAATTTTGTTATACTTTGTACTGAAAAGGGGACCATTAAAAAGACTTCCCTGGAAGCGTATTCAAGACCCAGACAAGGTGGAATAAATTCCATATCGATTCATGAAGGCGACAGGCTCCTGAACGCTTCTTTAACAAATGGTAATAATCATATTATCATCGCAAAAAGTGAAGGGAAGGCTGTTCATTTCAACGAACAGGACGTTAGACCAATGGGCCGTACTGCGGCTGGGGTAAGGGCTGTAACGTTGGAATCTGATACAGATAAAGTTATTGGAATGGTTTGTATCAGCCGTGAAGATGCTAATTTACTCGTGGTTTCCGAAAAGGGATACGGTAAACGATCGCTGATCGATGATTATCGCATAACAAAACGGGGAGGTAAAGGTGTAAAGACCCTAAACATCACCGAAAAAACTGGCAAGCTTGTTGCCATCAAGGAAGTTGTTGATGAAGATGAACTGATGATCATCAACCGGTCTGGCATTACCATTCGCATTAAAGTAAGCGAACTCCGGGTGATGGGTCGTGCTACACAAGGTGTAAGGCTTATTAAATTAAATGATGACGACAGAATATCATCGGTAGAAAAAATTAAGAAAATTGATAAGATTGTTGACGACGAAACGGAGCCCACTGAGGACAAAACGGAACCCACTAACTAATTCACACTATATAACCTGTACTTAAGATGAAACGAATTACACTCTTACTGTTAATGTTGGCTACAGTATCTGTCTATGCACAAAAAGCTGTAAAACCCAACCTTAATAAAACACTTGCCCTTTGGAAAGAGGGTAAACTTGACGAGGCAAAGACTATGATCGATCTGGCCACGACTTACGAAAAAACAATGAACGATGGGAAGACCTGGTATTACAGAGGCTTAATCTATGCGTCGATTGATACGACTTCCAATGAAGCTTTTAAAGCACTTGCACCCGATGCCCTGAGCGTGGCATTAGAATCTTTTAAGAAAGGTGATGAACTGAGCCCGGGTAAAGAACATTTTATTCAAGATGCAACGGGTATTCCTATTTTGAAGTCTCAGCAAATGACTTATTTGGCCGGCGGTTATTTAAATGAGGGTGCAAGTTATTACCAGGAGGAGGATTTGGAAGGCGCACTTGGCAGCTTTGAAAAAGCACAGTTGGTTCAGCCAACCGACACCACGGCATTCTTCTATGGTGCTTTTGCCGCAAATAGTCTTGAGAATTATGATAAGGCGCTAACCTACTTCCAAAAGTATATTGATCTTGGCGGAATGTCTTCTGATGCATATCTCAGCATGATCAATATCAATAGTGGACCGAAAGAAAATAAAGAAGAAGCATTAAAATTGGTTCGTCTCGCCAAAGAGAAGTATCCTAAGAATGTTGACCTACCGAAGGTTGAGATTGGTTTACTTATTGATTTAAAACGTATTGATGAGGCAAAATCAGGCCTTGAATCTGCGATTGCCAAAGAGCCGGGTAACAAGATTCTTCATTTCTACCTTGGTTATGCGAATTCAAGTCTAAACCTGACAGACCAGGCTAAGAAAAATTATGAAGATGCATTGAAGATTGATCCACAGTATTTTGAGGCACAAGTTTACCTTGCCAAGTTAATGTATAATGATGCGGCAAAGATTAAAAAAGACATGTCTAACCTGGGAATTTCCGCGGACGACAAAAAGAAGCGGTTCGAAATGGATAAAGTGCTGGTTGAAAAATTAAAGGTAGCGCTGCCATATTGGGAAACTGCAGAGAAGTTGAGTCCCGATGATCAGGAAGTACTAGATGTTTTGTATTCAATTTACATTGATCTGGATTTACAGCCCCAGGTAAAAAGAATAGAAAAAAGATACAAAGATCTTGGCATGGAAAATTAAGCATAGTCCTACCGTTACAATAAGAGAAAGAGGCTGCCTTTTGAGGCAGCCTCTTTCTCTGAGATGGTGTTTTAGTTCAATTGCGTTTTTGGAAATCGTTATCTTCAATACCATATTTTAGCATCATAGCGTCGTAGTTGGAATAATCCACCCGACCAATCAGATCTGCAGGCACTACGACGATTCGAAACACCTGATCCACCAGCCATTCATCATCTAAATTTTCGAGTGGAAAGGTCGCATCTGCAAAGAGTTGAACATCCACATCGGTGAAGTCAAAATTATATTGGAACAGCCCTTCTTCGAAATACACCTGTTGCGGTAACAATCTCCACACATCCTTTCCATTCTCCAATCCCCATAGAATGTACACGAGCGTGACCTCGGAAGGTTCTACCTCAAAGCCATAGCCTTCGACATGAGAATAGTTATTTGCAGCAGTAAAGTCTATTTGTATCTCAAATGCAGTTGACCTAACGATTGATCCATCCAATCCATCCGATCCGTCTAAACCCGGAGGGCCTGCGGGCCCTTCACAAGCAACTAAAGCGACCACTGTCAATAATAACAAGCAAATCTTTTTCATAACTTTTGATTTTTAGTTTAAAGTCAGGTGCCATAATTATACCAATTACGCCTGCTATAATTCCTACAAGGTAGGAACTTAGTCTTTTTGTTTCCAAAATAAGCCAGGGCGGCAGATGTAGGCTTCACGTCAACCACATGGGCTAGCACGTGAGTGCGCCAAGAGATCAAGGAAAGGATAGCGCATGACGTACTCAACCTAACAAACGTTAACTTATGAAGACAAGCTCTTTGGGACCCATGTCTTTTATCGTTACGAAAGAGCATAGTTTTACCAGGTTAATTGTCACAATTTTCTGCGATTCGCTCTGGTTTTAATATTTCGAGGTAATATTTTTAAAATTGTAAATTAGCAGTGTGATAAGCGTTTTATGAACCGATGACATGGGTCATTGGCCAATCCACCAAATAATGATACTTTTCTGTTAATTTTTGAATGATGAGACGATTTCTTAAGCTTTTGCAGTTTACACTCCTGGTGATTGTTCTCTCGTCCTGTTACTATAACAAACGATTGATTTATTTTCAGGATAAAGATTTCTCAGAAATTCAATCGACGCTAATGGAGAATAAACGGTCGATTTATCGGATTCAGCCGAATGATATTATTTCAATAAAGGTTAAAAGCTCGACCGATCCTCAGGTCTCTGACCTTTTCAACATAGTAACAACGACACAGGCTCAGTTTGCAAATCCGGGTAGTTTTTATCTGGAAGGGTATTCCGTCGATGAATCAGGAAAGATATATCTACCAATCCTTGGTCCTCTTACCGTTAAAGAACTTAGCCTCGATGAGGTTCAAACCTTAATTCAAACAAACGCGAATAAATATCTGAAAAATTCGACGGTAATCGTTAAGCTCCTTAGTTTCAAAGTAACAGTGCTCGGGGAGGTTCGTAATCCGGGATATCATTATGTATATAATAATCAGGTCACGTTGTTAGAAGCTCTGGGGTTGGCTGGCGACCTTACCAACTTTGCAAGCCGCAAAAATGTAAAACTCATACGGCAAGTATCCAGAGGCTCTGAAGTAGTTTTGCTTGATTTAAGAGATCCAAATCTGCTGAAGTCAAAATACTTCTTTTTGATGCCTAATGATGTGATTTATGTTGAACCACTTAAAGCACGAGCTAAGCGCTCTAACCTGGAGAATATGACGCTGTTATTCTCGGCAGCAACGACGGCAATTTTGATCTTAAATTATTTAGATACCAACTAGAAAAATTTTGAGTCGTCTGAAGACCAAAATATAAAATAAAAAGTCATGGATGGAAAAATCAATATCAGACAATTACTTCGTAAGCTCTTTTCAAGATGGTATTTTTTTCTGATTGCCCTTATGATAACTATGCCTCTGGCATATGTTTATGTGATGTTAGCACCTAAGATGTATTCAGTAAAGTCGTCGTTGCTGTTGAAAAGTGAAACCCAAACCGGTGGGATGGATTCTGAAAAATTCATGAAGGGAATGAACCTCTACACTTCGCAGACAGGTATTGAGGATGAAATTGGAATCTTGAAGTCATACTCCATGATTGAACGTGCAATGCGTGAGCTTGATTTTGGAATTTCTTACTTCACCAAGAAAAATTTCGTCACCAGTGAAAAATATGGGAATTCACCTTTTACCATTGAAATCGATTCTGTCGTCAATCAGGTTATTGATGTGCCCGTATTTATTGAACTTATATCGTCCACCCGGTATCGGGTTCGCGCCTCAGGCAAACATGTTAGTCTATATAACTTTTACACCAACCAGACTGAGAGTATTGTCGCTCAGGTTGAAATTGATGAAGAAGTTCCGCTCGATAAACCATTTGTCAACAAATACCTGAGTTTCAAGATTACATTTAATGACCAATACAAAGTAGATTCTGAAACAGAATCCTATTTTATATTACGGACTTTGCAGTCTTTAACTGAGCGATATCAGAGTAAGCTGAATATTGAACCGATTTCTCTTGAGTCTTACATCGTTGAGCTTAGTATCAAAGGTGCAGTGGCAGAACGTGAAAAGGTATTTCTGAATAAGTTGTTAGAGGTATACCTGAAAAATGAACTGTATAAAAAAAATCAGTTGGGTCTGAAAACCATCCAGTTCATTGATAACCAACTCCTGGGGGTTTCCGACACATTGAGACGCGTTGAAGGATCCCTTGAATTGTTCAGGTCAAGAAACAATATCCTCGACATAAACTCAACAGCCGTAAATTTAAATCGCAATCTCGATAAGCTGGAGACAGATCAGGCTGACCTGGAGAGTAAGTTAAAATATTATAAGTTCATTGCTAACTCTTTGCGAAGTGATGATCGTTTGACCGAAATCATTGCACCCTCGGCGCTTGGCCTCAATGACCCGGTTTTAAATAATCTTCTTCTTGAATTGTCCAAGCTAAATCAGGAACGGACAAGCTTAAATTATAATGCCAAAGAGAATAACCCTCTGGCTGAGATTGTTGAGCTCAAAATTCAAAATACGAAGAAGTCTTTGGTGGAAAATGTGAATAACATGATCGAAGTTTCCACGATCGCATTGACTGATTTGAATAACCGTATTTTTCAAATACGAAAAAACTTAAACGTGTTACCAAGAAATGAGCGCGAACTTGTTAACATTCAACGGAGGTTTGATTTTAACGACAATGTATATAACTATCTTCTTGAGAAAAGAGCCGAAGCGGGAATTGCTATCGCTTCTAATTCTATTGAAAAAACAATTGTCGACAGACCGTATCAAACCGGTGGAGGTCCGGTTTCTCCAAATTCTAAGTTAATATATGGACTTTCACTTTTCTGTGGCATAGGCGCGGCAATTGCATTCATTCTCATCAAAGATATGCTCAACGATAATATCGTCACGCATGAGGATGTAGAGCAACACAGTAAAATCCCTTTCATAGGAACGATTGCCCATGCAAACAAGCGGGAACAAGCTTCCATTGTTGCCCATGCCAGGTCTCCTATTGGAGAATCTTTCAGATCATTGCGTGTTAACCTTCAGTATCTCACGTTAGGGAAGAATGCGAATGTTATTGGTATAACTTCTTCCAGGGAAAGTGAGGGCAAAACGTTTTGTTCGGTAAATCTTGCTGCCGTTATGGCATACTCGGGCAGAAGAACAGTTTTGATTGATACCGACATGCGAAGGCCTAGAGTGGCTACGTATTTTCAATTGAAGAACAGAAAAGGCTTGTCTAATTTTCTGGTGGGTGACGGTACTATTAAGGAGATAATTAATAACACAGAACACAAAGGTTTTGATGTGATAGGATCAGGGCCCATTCCTCCTAACCCGATTGATTTAATTGGAAATCCGAGAATGGAAGAGCTTATTAATACACTTAAGCAAACCTATAGCACCATTATATTGGACTCGCCACCTCTAGGATATGTGTCTGAATACATCATTCTGATGAAATATACCGACGCTAACCTTTACATCGTGCGATCTGATTACACCAATAGAAACAGCTTGGCAAAAATCAATAAGCTTTACGAGAGAAAGAAAATTACAAACGTGAGTATCTTGTTAAATGATGTTAAAGCTACCAAAAGTTCCGGGTATGGCTACGGGTATGGCTATGGATACAAGTTTTAAAATCCAAATATGTTTCTAATGAAACTAAATAGCGACTTCTCCTCATGCATCAACCATCACTAAGTACGCCGATACTTTTCATTATTTTCAACAGGCCAGAAACCACACAATTGGTTTTTAATGCAATCAGAGATGTCAGGCCCGAGAGATTATACGTTGCCGCTGATGGCCCAAGGACCGGCGTACCCACTGATCAACTTCGTTGTGCGCAGGCAAGACAAATTATCGATCAGGTAGATTGGCCCTGCCAGTTACAAACCTTGTTCCGTGAAAATAATCTCAACTGTGGGATTGGACCATCATCTGCAATGAGCTGGTTTTTCGAAAATGAAACGGAAGGTATAGTTTTAGAGGATGACTGTCTGCCTTCAAAGAGCTTCTTTTTATTTTGTCAAGTCCTTCTTGAACGATACCGGTCTGACTCCCGCGTCATGCATATCGGGGGTAACAATTTTCTCAATAGAACTCCGGGTGACGATGACTTTTCCTACTACTTTTCAAGAAGTGGCCATATCTGGGGCTGGGCTACCTGGCGCAGGGCGTGGGAGATGTTTGATTATGAAATCAGTCTTTACGAAAAGTTGAAACTGGAGGGATACTTTGATGATTTCTTTTTAAACAAACTTGAAAAAATTTACAGGCTGCGAAAATTCGACAAAACGGTTGAACGAAAAGGAAGTGTAGATTGGTGGGATTATCAATGGGATTTCGCAAGGTATATTAACTCCGGGTTGGCAATCGTTCCCCATAAAAACCTGGTCAGGAATTTGGGATTTGGTGAGGGTGCTACGCATACAAAAGATAAGAACGGTAAGAATTCGAGAATGGAGGCGCTGGAACTGGACTTTCCTCTGAAACATCCTCCTTATGTAATCAGGGATGCCGGGCGTGATAGCCAGTATTTCCAGAGGTTTATTCTTGATACTATCCTCGCTAAGTTTAAGTTATAATAAAAATGAGCTATGAAACACCTGGATCTGGGAAATGCTACAGAAAAGTGATATCATAAATTTTTTGTATGTACTCAGCTTCCCAGTCTACGGTCTGGGTTTGTACGTGTCAGGTAACATAAGCCCTTCCATAGGTTACCTAATGAGCATGTCCGTGTTTTTGCTCATTGTCTTTTTTTACTTCGTAGACGTGTTGTATAAGAAAGAATTTACGATACGTCTCAATTTCGTGTATGTATTGATGGCACTTTATCTGCTGTCCCTTGCGGTTTCTCAATTTGTTGGTTTGAGCAGGCATAGTCTTAATGCCACTACTGAGATAACTTATATTAAAGTCATTTTGCTTATACTACCGTTTCACGCGTTCATCGCTGTCTTCTTATATAACGAAAGCAATACTAACAGGCTCGTGCAACTTACGTTTAAAAGTCTGTCGTATTTGCTGGTGATCAATATGATTGGCTTTGCAATGGGACTCACTAATGGGGTGCATAATATCGGAGGAAGGGTCAACTTTCCTTTTTTAGATGGCATATACAGTGGCGCATGTCTTTTAGCTATTCTTTGCCTTATGATTTTTCATTACATGAAAAAGTATCTGGACGATCCAGTAAGGTTTACAGGTTTGCTTTTGTATTTCATCATCAGTTTGGTCTTGTTGTACTTCGTAAACTCCAGACTTACAAATATGATTTTCCTTATCGTTTTTCTCATGTTTGTTTTTAAAGTGTCAAGAGGGTTCAAGCTAATATATTTTATTGCTTTGTTCACGATTCCTCTTCTATTAAACCTTGGAATGCTTCTTTACCAACTGTTAAGTCTGCCGGTGTTTACATTTATAATGAAAAGAGTAAATGTATCTGAGGTGACTACTTTTAATGGTCGGGCTTTCGTCTGGCAACGGGCGGTTGATTGGTTGCTTTACGATCACAGCGGTCTGATTTTCGGAAATGGAACAAACGGGCAGTATTATCTTCACCTGATGCCGGATATTGCTAAACTCTGGGGTGTGGCGGAGCAATCAAGCCATTTGCATAGCACTATCCTAACAGCATTGGTTGATCAGGGATTAGTAGGCTATCTGTTACTGGTTGTGTCGTTTTACCATATGTTTAACTATTATCGAATAAAATACCAGACGGGAGACAATGAAGGTGTTTACTTTTCAGTAGTGGTTTTTCTACTAATCGTCATGCAAATCGATTCATTTGTTTCTGGTGAAAGTTTGGGTGCTGTACTATTCAGCTTTTTAATCGCGAAGGTATCGTTGAATCTTAAAGGGCGAAATCAGGTTGAATAACTCGACTATAGCTGGCGTCATGTCTTTTTCAGTTTTCAAATTTTGATCTGTGATTTATATTGTAATACCGGTTCATAATCGAAAAGAATTTACCAGGGCCTGCCTGGATTCATTGCGAAATCAGTCTGTGATACATAAGACGATAATTGTAGACGATGGATCCACGGATGGTACTAAAGAAACGCTTGAAGAAAACTTTCCGGATGTCGTTCGATTAGCAGGAGATGGAACTTTATTCTGGACTGCGTCAATTAATCTCGGCATCAGGTATGCCTTGGATCTCGGAGCGGAATATATCTTTACACTCAATAATGATACAGTAGCCTCAGCCGACTTGCTCGAAAAAATGCTTTCATGGGCAGAGAAAACACCGAATTCGTTACTAGGTGCTTTTGATATCAATGCTGAAACACGGAAGCCGCACTATGGCGGTGAAATCGTAAATTGGAAATGGAATAAGTCGAAATTTCTTCTTGATGAACTACCCGAAAGCGAGTGGAAAGGATTGCACGAAGTCTCGCTATTCCCGGCTCGCGGATTGTTGATTCCAAGAAGGGTTTTTGAAACTGTAGGATTGTTTGAAGAAAAGCTTTTACCGCACTACATGGCTGACTATGATTTTACCCTTATGGCAATTCGGCATGGATTTAAAGTGTATTGTAATTTTGATGCTAAATTGTTTACATATCCGGAAGAAGGCGGTGACAAGCGAATAACAAAATCAAAAACCCTGAAGAACTACTACGACCATTTATTTAGTATAAAAGGAGGTTCAAATTTGCGAAATTATACGATATATACTTTTAGAAACTGCCCTAAGACGGATATAGTAATGTCATTGATCACGGGCTATCTAAGGAGACTGATCGGGTTTTGGTTTTAAATTTATTGTTAACGCTAAGGAATAGCTAATGTCTTATGAATGAAAACCTATATAAACTTTTAAAAGTTGGCAGAAAGATCAATGAAAAGTTTAGAACACAGGCTCCGGCATACTCCGGTAACATCAGCGCTGCGGAAGCAAATGCGTTAATTTGTTCATTCATTGATGGTAATAGCCCTGCAATGATATGTAGGTTTGGGTCCACAGAGTTGAACTGTATTGCCACATATCATAACATGAAATTCCATCCAAAAGACTATGTTGGGTATCTAAAGGGTGATATAGATTTTCTTTCTTGGGACAAACCAGATTTGCATACTCTGGAATATGTATCTGGTTTCTTTCCCGTTAACAGCGATACACTTGAGAAATTCTCGCAACTGATGACGGAGGATATGACGCTTGTGGATGTATTGGGATCATGGTGCAGACAGGAAAGATTTTTTCGAAAGGAGTTGGCAAAAGCTACATTGGTTAACCTGCCTCATCTCGAACCCTATTATCACAAAGAACCATGGAGTGAGGGTTTGCGGGGTAAAAAGGTTTTGCTTGTTCACCCGTTCGAGAGTAGTATCCATCGTCAATATCAAAAAAGGGAACTTCTGTTTACAGACAAAAGGGTTTTGCCTGAGTTTGAACTAAAAACGTATAAGACGATACAGTCCCTGGCGAATCAGGAAACTAAGTTTAAGAATTGGTTTGATGCGTTAAATTATATGAAGGATCAGATTGGGCAAATAGACTTTGACATTGCTATTATTGGATGTGGCGCATATGGCTTTCCGTTGGCGGCGCATGTGAAAAGATTGGGAAGAAAGGCGGTTCATCTGGGGGGCGCGACGCAAATTCTTTTTGGAATAAAAGGGAAAAGATGGGAGAATATTCCCAAGGTTGCTGCATTGATGAATGAGCATTGGGAAAGGCCTATGCCCGAGGAAGTACCGGGCGGCAGTGAAAAAGTAGAAGGTGGAGCGTATTGGTAGAATGACGATCGGTATTACTCCATATTAAATATCCAGGCTTCCTTAAATAAGTTCTTCCACCGATATTCATTTCTGACTTTCTTGGCTTCTTCGATGTCGAGTGAAGAATAGATATAAACATAGTACAGGTTATTCTTTGGATTTAAAACTACGTTTATCGGATATCCTTTGCTTAACATTTCCTTTGTAAACTTCATTGAGTGACTCATTACGCTAAATACACCGACCACCACATAATGGTGGCCTCGTGCCATAGTGAATGATTCGCGTGTGGGCTCTTCTGATGCGTTCAAAAGTGCCTTCTTATGTTCTTCTTTTTTTGCTTCCGGCAATTCAGAAGGCGTTGGTTGTTTTCTTTCGGCTTCGGTTTTTATTTTTTGAGATTCTCCAGTGACTACAACAGGTGCTGGGATTTTTTCTAGTCCCTCATCTTTCGAGACAATAGTTACATTTTCTTTCACCCTATTCTCTTCTTCAATGTTAATCGGGGTTTCCATATCCTTTGTCTGTTCATCAAAACCTTCTACAAATCTGGCCGGGTTTTTATTTCCACCGGGATGGTTTGGATCATGAAGGGATTTGCCATCACCCGTACTTGGTATGTCCGTAACAGCGATGTTTGCTAACTCATGTCCGGCACTGCTTGACGAAGTGACCATAGGTTTTGATCTTTTACTCCCCAGACGTATCCCAAGATGGATCTCATGAGAACTCGTTGCCGTAAACCCAGAGTGAAATGGCGGGAATTCATAATTATAACTAAATCGAAATTTTTCCTTAGCATTAAATCCGAGAAATAAGGCTATTCCATTGTTCTGGTGATAGCTCGCTCCAGTCCATAATTTATCCCTGAAATATAAAACCGATGCAGCCTCCCAGGCATCCTGTAACCCATCCTCTGTTTGACGGTAAAGAAGGTAAGGTTCCAAAGAAAAATTCTCCATGACTCCGATGTTGAATCGGTAGCTTACCGAAAACAGTCGGTTCCTGAGATTAGAAATTTTAAATTCGTTAAAACTCTCAGCGTTAAAAGAATTAGATGTAAAAAGGTCAGTTAACGCAAAACCTAATCTTAATCCGGAGTTTGTATAAACAACTCCGAAGTTTCCATCAACATAAAAGTTGTTACTCGCAGCATTTATAATTGCCGGATCGTTTGTATTCAGTTCCTCTGCTGTAAGGTCCAGTTTATTAATGCCAACTCCCGCTGATATACCGAAGCGTAGGGATTGATTAGACGCTATAGGCACGACATATCCAAAAGTGGCAATAAAGTTCGTATTGTTCAGAAGTACCTGTTTGTCAGAAAAAATATTCACACCAATAGCAACGCGTTCGCTTGTCGGCATTTGTAGATTGATTCCTGCGGTCACTGGGGCATCTTCAAAACTGGTCCATTGTTGTCTGTAAGATAAATTAGCCTCAAATGAATTGTTAATACCAACATATGCGGGATTAAAGAGGTAGGGGTTAAAGAAAAACTGCCTGTAAAAAGGACCAGGTGTTTGCCCGAAAACAAAAATGCTTGAGAAAAAAATAAATATGAGGAGGGTAAATAATCTTTTCATATTCCTATTATCGAACAATTCTCACAGAGCCTTTGATTTCAGTGTTAGTTAGTTTTATAATATAGTAGTATGCGTCTTCTTGAAGGGGTTTCCCGTTCATCGTACCGTCCCAGTTATTTTGATAAGATTCGGCATCAAACACCTTTTGCCCGAATCTATTAAAAATCATCAACTGAGAATTTTCATAGTGCCCAATACTGGGCCATTCCCAGACATCATTTACACCATCCTCATTTGGTGAAAAAAAGCGGGGAATTTGTTCAAGCGCCAGCAAAGAAGGTGATACAATTACAGTTACTCTATCTGATGAAGAAAGATTTCCATTATCTGTTACTGTAAGTTCAAAAACGAATGTTCCTTCTTTGAGGTCGAATAATTGCAATTCTCCGAAAGAGTCTTGTGTGAAAGAAATATCATTTGGTCCTGATATCTGCGTCCAGGTGTACGTTGAAATTATTCCATCAGCATCAGTCCCGGCTCCATTGATTGTTAAATTATTCGTTGGTAGCTGTATTGTGACATCATTTCCAGCATTTGCTTCCGGTGGCTGATTCGCAGCATTCACAAAGATCTGAACTTCAGCATCAGTAGTTGTCCCCTGATTGTCCGTCGCTTTTGCCACGATCAGGTGTGTTCCTTCTGGGATATTCGTCCAGACAAGGTTATAGGGGCTCGTTTGATCTTCACCAAGTTTATCCGTTCCATTAAAGAATTCTACTTTAGTAATTGAACCATTTGCATCAGTTGCGTTGGCAGCAATCGTGATATTAGATCCAGCGATGAAAACCGAATTATTGGTTGGACTGGTAATGTTTATCACGGGAGGGCTGGATACAGCATTCACAATTACGTTCACCGCAGCACTCGTTGTGGTAGCATTTTGACTATTGATTGCCTTTGCAGTAAGTGAATAGCTTCCGACGGGTACGTTATTCCAGGTAAAGGTATATGGACTTGTTACGTCTTCACCCAGTTTAGTGTTACCATTGAAAAATTCTACTTTGCTTATTGTTCCACTGGGAGTAGAAGCATTAGCGGTAATTGTGATGTTGGAATTTGAAAAAAATGAGGTATTGTTGGATGGATTTGTAATACTTACCGACGGTGGGGTAGGGGAGGGGTTGACATTAATATTTCTGGGTGCTGAAATAGCAACAGCGTTTTGATTGTCCGTGGCTCTGGCAGTTAGTACATAGCTACCCTCAGGGGCATTATTCCAGATAAAGCTAAATGGACTTGTAAGGTCTTCACCAAGTTTAGTGTTTCCACGGAAGAACTCAACTTTTGCGATCGAGCCATCCGAGTCTGAGGCAGTGGCGGTAATAGTTATAGAGGAACTTACGGGAAAGACACTGTTGTTCACAGGACTAGTAAGTGCGACCACCGGAAGGCTATTTGCCTTTGACACGATGATTTGGGTCAGAGACGAGTTCCCCACCAGATTCTTACTGTCAGTAGCTTTAGCCCCCAGGGAATGTGTTCCTACAGGCGCATTGGTCCAGACCAAAATGTAAGGTGGGCTCCTTACTTCTCCTAGTTTTGTTGTGCCATTGAAGAACTCCACCTTGCTTATGGTTCCTGCCGAATGGGTTGCATTTGCTGTAATCGTAATCGAAGTTCCCGCATCGAATGAAGAATTACTCGTCGGGCTCGTTAGGCTTACAGTAGGCGGGACGTTAGGAGGAATAACGACTACGGAAATTGCTGTTGAAGTCGTTGAGGCATTTTGATTATCGGTGGCTTTAGCTGTAATAGAATAATTACCGGCAGGCACGGTCGTCCATGAAAAACTGTAAGGGCTCGTTACATCTTCTCCGAGTTTTACCTGTCCATTAAAAAATTCAACTTTACTGACCGAACCGTTTGCGTCGGATGCAGTTGCATTGATCGCGATGGTAGCTCCCGCTGTAAATGTTGCGTTGTTGGATGGACTGGTAATACTAACCGTTGGCGGGTTGTTTGCAGCGCTGACAGTTATAGTAACTGTTGATGAGGTTGTTGTTGCATTCTGATTGTCGATGGCTTTCGCTGAGATGGTATGTGTTCCACCGGGTACATTGGTCCAGGCAAATGAGAATGGACTCGTTAAATCTTCTCCGAGTTTAGTAGTTCCACGATAAAATTCAACTTTAGAGATAGAACCACCTGGATCCGATGCATTTGCCGAAATAGTAACGGTGGAGCCAGTCGTAAATAGCGCGTTGTTTGCGGGGCTTGTAAGCGAAATCACAGGCGGTGTGTTTGGATTTGTCACTGCGATAGTGATAGGTGTGGACGTTGTGATGCCGCTTTTATTATCTGTGGCTTTTGCTGTAAGTGTATAATTTCCTGCCGGTACATTTGCCCAGACAAAAGAAAAGGGGCTTGTCAGGTCTTCGCCGAGCTTAGTTGTACCTCTGAAAAATTCAACCCTCCCGATAGAGCCATCACTATCCGTTGCATTTGCATTAATTGTGATAGACGAGCCTGCCGTAAACGTGGAGGTATTAGCCGGGCTGGTAATGTTTACCTGAGGAAGGACATTTGGTGGGGGAGCCGTTACCTGTGTGTTAAATTCAAATGCTCCCATGTCTGGTGCACTTCCGCCGAACGGAAGGCCGACGTTCACTCCAGCATCAATTACAGGACTGGCGGCAGTGGGTATATAATAAGGACTGGGGCGTGCGCCGGTTTTGTTTATGCGGGGATCGCTGGTTAGGTTGTTGGTGTAAGTTCCGGCGACATTGCCAATCGGTAACCTAAACAATAGGTTGTTGCTGACCTGAAGGTTTTTTATCGTTGAACCTTGTTCAATACTTATAAATCGATTTGTATAATGTTGATAGGATGTATTCGAATTGATGATAAGGTTGTTTCGGATATTTATGTTCTCACCAATACTGCCATTGTTGAATTCTAAGAAATTCACAGTTGCAGTTCCGGTCATTTCAACCGTGTTGTTATAAATATTTGCATTCAATAATCCCCCCTTGTTGGAATTGATAACTGCCGTCGGGTAACCGCTTCGAATACCATAGAAAGTATTGTGATGGATTTGCCAGTTCCGGTATTGACGCCTGCCCCAGTTTACAATAGCTGTTGCTCCACCATTGAACCAATTGTTATAAACTTCTACATCGTTAATGGATAGTTCCATTCCATAACCGTTTCCTTTGGTGCGAGGCCCTAAAATGTCAAAGACGTTGTTATAAATTTTCATCGGTGCGGTAGGCTGCGGCAAAACAGCGTCATGCACCAGTGAAATATGGTTGTCGATATAGCAATTATAAATTTCTGTACCGGGAAAGGAGTTCGCCCAAAACTCGATCGTTATATTCGGTGCGTTTCCATTATTCCAGATACCAGTTGGGTTTACCGAAACTCTGCCGTCATGGATTTTAATATTAGAAAAAGGCGTATTGGCAGTATGCCCCATATTTTTTATGCCATATCCCACGCTCTCGTCAATATCGAAATTGGCGACATCAATGTTGGTTGAGTTAGTGACGTGTAGTGCTGCAGAGCACCAGCCTGTACTGCCCCAGGCACAATCCTTTAGCTGAATCCCCTTAATAGCCGAATCTCTCACTCCCCAGAACCAAATGGCACAGAAATTCACGAATTGAACACGGATGTTTTCGACAAGGACATTATTCCTGTTGGTTACATAGATTCCGCCATGCAACCTTTTTCCGTCTCCATCAATGGTCAGGTTTTTAATACTTTGTGCTCCATTAGTAGGTGCTGACGATCTGAAATTTATCAGAAATCGGTCCGGCGAAAACCCCGGCGTCGCAGGATTGTAAAAGAAAGAACTTGCAGATTTTATTATTGTGATGTTGATTCCCGCTCCCTCTACACTTACACCGGGTGGGATATCAACGGGGCCTACTTCGACAAATGTTCCGGCCGAAAGTCTGATAATGTGTCCTTGATTGGGTGCAACTTTTGTTGAGGCATTCTTAAGTGTTCGCCAGGGATTGGCCGAACTTCCGTCTCCGGAATCGTTTCCGGTAGTGCTTACATGGTAGATTGTCGCAAAAGAGCTACTTGTGCCGAGTAATAACAAAAAAGCAAAATTGACTAGGCGCCTCATCAATACATTTCAGTTACCCTTACTTCTTAAAACAGTAGGAGATATCTGTCACATTGAAACCGTAAAACTAGTTCAACGCTGCCAGACTGACCCTGTAGTTAAAACAAGTAAGGAGTCAATGGATAAACTCCAGTCTATCGAAAATAAAAACAAAAAGCCAAAATACCATATAATGATCTAAAATTTACAGAGTGGTCTGATAATCTGATGCCTTATCGACAAATAGTCTGGTGCGGGTGGCAAAACGATGAATTTTTCGAAAAGGTGTACTATAGTCTGAAGCTGTAAATTTGTAATTAAAAACAATTCCCGCTTGTGTCTATCTGCCTGCGCTAACGAATAAATTCAAATGCGCCAATATCTGGTGCAGCTCCAGCAAAGGGTAGCCCCACTTCTGTTCCTTTATTAATCAACGGGCTTCCCGCTTTCGGAACATAGTATGGTTTTGGGCGGGCGCCTTCTTTTGTAATCCCCGGTTCCAGTGTTAAATTGTTTAAATACGCGCCAGGCACATTGCCCAGCGGTAATCGGAAGAAAAGGTTATTGGTAACAATAAGTCTTGAAATAGCTGCGCCTTTTTCGAGACTTATAAACCGGTTGGGGTAATGAGCGTAAGTTGTATTTGAGTTGATAATGAGGTTGTTTTTTATCTTAATATCATCTCCTTGTGCCGCATTGTTTAGTTCTATTAAATTGATAGTTGATTTCCCCGTCATTTCAAACGTATTGTTATAAATACTCGCGTGTGAAAGCCCGCCTTTGTAGATATTAATGAATGCGGATGGATACTTATTCGAGACGCTATAGAAAACATTGTGGTGAATATTCCAGTTTTGCGGACTTCGACTACTCCAATTCACTATGGAAGTTGTACCACCATTAAACCAGTTGTTATAAATCTCAACATCACTAATTGATAGTTCTAAACAATAACCTTTTCCCATCGCGCGACTTTCAAGAATATCAAATACATTATTGTAAATCTTCAGAGGTGTTGTCGATTGGATAGAAGATTTACCGACAAGCGAAATATGATTGTCGACATAACAATTGTAAATCTCGGTTCCGGGATATGAATTCCCCCACAATTCAATAGTGATATTTGGCGCAGAACCATTATTCCACAATCCTGTCGGAACCACAGAAACTCTGCCGTCATGAATTTTGATGTTGGTAACGGGCAGCTTTTCATCATGCCCGAGATTTTTTATCCCGTAACCAATACCCTCGTCTATATTAAAATTAGAAATATCAATATTCGAACTGTTAGCAATTTGTAAGGCTGCCGAGCACCAGTCCGTGCTTCCCCACGCGCAGTCCTTAAGTTCGATATCCTTGATAGTGCAATCAGTTACCCCCCAAAGCCAAATCCCGCTGAAATTTACATGTTGAACTTTTACGCTTTCAATGGTAATCTTGTTTCTGTTTTTTACAAAGATCCCGCCATGCAATTTTTTGGAATCGCCATCAATCCTTAAATTTTTTATTGTTTGGTTTCCTCCACGCATTGATAAAGATGTTAAACTGATAAGAAATTTGTCAATACCATATCCCGGGCGAGCCGGATTGTAATAAAAGTGAGGTGCAGCTTTAATGATTGTTTTGTCTTTACCGGAACCCAGAATGCTAACTCCCGAAGGAACATTAATAGGCCCTTCAATATACGTACCTTCAGATAGTGTTATTGTATGGTTTTTATCAGGATCTACTTGCGCACATGCAAATTGCAGTGTTCGCCAGGGCTTTACATCTGAGCCATTGCCGGACTCGTCACTTCCTGAAACGGTGACATAAAAATTGCCTGCTAATGAGTGCTGCGGGTTTATAACGTGAATCGTAAAAAGTGTTAAAAGCACCAGTCTGGGAATCGCATACCGAATTTGTTTTTTTTTGTACCATAAAACGGGATAACTAAATGCCACTTGAGATTTCTTCATGATTTTAATCATTTAAATGCTAAACATCTGTCATCATTGCAAAATAAGATATAGTTTACTTTTAATTTCTATTCATTCTTAGTTTAAATGAGCCTGTTAATATGTACCACGTGATAATTAAAACAGGTATCGAGTTTGTCGCAAAATCCCTGCCTACTGATTAGTACCGTTATTGATGAAGATATTGCTCGTACATAACAAATATCAACAGGCCGGGGGAGAAGATGCTGTCTTTGAGTCCGAGAGCGCTTTGCTTATTGAAAATATGCAGGAGGTTGATCGGCTGATTTTTGATAACAAAGAAATATCGACTAGTATTGATAAGATGTTATCGGGGATAAAGGTTTTTTATAATTCATCAAGTGGCCGACAACTCCAGGAAAAAATATTAAGTTTTGTGCCCGATATTATCCATGTTCACAACTTTGTACCCCTTGCATCTCCGGCAATTTTCTACGTTGCACATAAAAATAAAATTCCTGTTATCGTTACCCTACACAATTACAGATTGATTTGCCCAAGTGCGACATTATTCTTTAACCAACGCATTTATGAGAAAAGTGTACATTCTATTTTTCCTTTCGATGCAGTTTTAAAAGGTGTCTATCGAAGTTCAAAGATTCAGACAGCGATCTTGGCAGCCATGACAACACTTCATAATCTACTGGGTACCTGGAGAAATAAGATCGATAAGTTCATTGTATTGACAGAGTTTGCAAGAACAAGATTTCAGGATTCTGCTCTACGTGTTTCAAAGGAACAGTTTGTTTTGAAACCTAATTTTATTGAAGATCCCGGAAATGGAGAAGTTAACCGAAAGGATTTCTTTTTATATGTTGGACGTTTGTCCGTAGAAAAGGGAATTGATACACTCCTTTCGGCCTTCAAACTTTGCAACTATAAATTGAAAATTATCGGCGACGGACCACTTCGGAGTAAGGTGGAATTGGCTGTCAAAAGCAACACTAACATTGAATATGCAGGATTTCAGAAAAAGAATTTCATATTAAATGAGTTAAAGAGTTGCAAGGCATTGCTTTGTCCATCTGTCTGTTATGAAGGATTTCCGCTTTCAATTTTAGAGGCATTCGCGACGGGTACTCCGGTAATAGGATCACGTATCGGTGGAATTCGCGAAATTATTTCAGATAATAATAATGGACTTCATTTTGAAACTGGTAATGCAAATGATCTCGTTGATAAAATGTCTCAAATCAATAACCAAGCCCTCGCCACCTCGCTTGCCAAAAATGCAAGGGGTACCTATTTAGCCCGCTATACACCGCAGCTGAATTATAAAATGTTAATGGATATTTATTCAAAGGCCATATTAGAGAAAAAATAAATTCTGATGGAAACACTTGCCGAATATCCTTTAATTACGATCGGTATACCAACATACAATGGGAGTTCGCGCATACTTAATTCAATCGATTCAATCAAGATTCAGGACTATCCTAATATTCAGGTTATCATATCTGACAATTGCTCTACGGATAATACCAGTGCAGTAGTCAAAGAAGTGCTCAAAACCGTTCCCGGTATTGTGTATTACAGGCAGAAAACCAATATCGGTTTGGTTAAGAATTTTGATTTTTTATTGCAAAAAGCGACCGGTAAGTATTTTATGTGGCTTTCCGACGATGACTGCCTGGAACCTGGGGTTTTATCAAAATACGTAAGCTTTATGGAGCAGAACAGTGATTATTCTGTTGTCACCGGGAATGTGAAATTCTGGCTGGAAAACAAACCTGATATGACCGAAAGGGGGTTCACGTTTGAGCAGAAGTCTCCCGGAATCCGTGTTTTTAGGTTTTATCTGACAGTCATTTACTGCGGTTTGATCCATGGGATGATGAGAATAGAATTCGGGCAACGAATTGCTTTAAGGAAAGTAATTGGAAACGACTACCATTTCGTGGCAAATCTTGTGTATTTGGGTAAAATAAAAAATTTCGATTTTATAGGTTATAATAAAAACTTTGGAGGTACCTCAAAAAATTTCCATCAGTATGCAAAATCAATTGGTGAGTCGAAGCTAACGGGTTATTTTCCTCATATTAAGATTGCTTGTGATGCCTTTGCTGAGGTGATGTATAACTCCCGGGTTTTTGAAAAACGTTCCTCTATTTCCAGATTTGCACTGGCTGTTTCATGCTTTTTTGCATTATTGTACTCCCATTACATCACGATTCTGGTTGTTTCCAGAATCAAGAACTTCATACAAAATCCTCTTTACGTTTTTCAAAAATGATTCAATCCAAGTGCTTAAGTGATTTCAATCTCGGGATTACGTGATATCAATCATTATGGCTGCCCGGGGGATTTTCGTTTCTTGCCCTAAATTGCGCCACTGATATATTCGTGCATTCAATTGCTTTTGTAGTTGCTAAGCGGGATGAAACGGGCTGTATTGCAGAAATGGAGCCAGGTCGATGTTGCGAGGGTGTTCCGGACTCATGCACGGGAGTGCTCATTGGATATTGACATTTAGGAAAACAGTTAATTTTAGTGCTTTTTAAGTAGTATGCTGTTTAATATCAACTAAGTTTTGATCAGATTGAATAAATAAAAGATGAATCAGTCATTTGGAGAAATCTACAAGAAGAAAAAAGTATTAATCACTGGGCACACAGGCTTTAAAGGCAGCTGGTTATCCTTGTGGCTAACTGACATGGGCGCTGAAGTACACGGCTATGCGTTACCTCCGATTACCACCCCTTGTTTGTTTGATCTTTTGAAGCTTAAAGATCTGGTTAATCATAAGGAAGCCGATATCTGTGACTTTGCCCAACTACGAAAAACAGTTAAGTCCGTGAAACCGGACATTATTTTTCATCTTGCTGCTCAACCGCTGGTCAGAGAATCTTACGAAACGCCAATGGAAACGGTTCTCGTTAACACGATCGGAACGGCTAACGTACTAGAGGCTGTGAGAGTTGAAAACCTACCTTGTGCAATAGTATTTGTCACGACCGATAAATGCTATGAGAATAAGGAATGGCTTTTTGGCTACAGGGAGAATGATGCGATGGGTGGTTATGACCCATACTCTGCAAGTAAAGGTGCTGCCGAATTACTCATTGCCTCCTGGAGAAGGTCATTCTTTAATCCCAAGAAAATTAAAGATCATGGAGTAAGAATAGCTTCCGTTCGAGCCGGGAATGTAATTGGAGGTGGAGATTGGTCCAAAGATCGAATTGTACCCGATTGTATTCGCGATTTGCAACAGTATGGAGTCATACAAGTGCGAAATCCTTACGCAACCCGTCCGTGGCAACATGTTCTGGAACCTTTGGGTGGTTATCTGAAGCTTGGTGCGAAACTGCTTGATGAAAATAGCGCTGACCTACACCTTTATTGTGAGGCGTATAATTTCGGACCGCTCATAAGCTCGAACAAAAATGTGGGAGCGCTTGTAGACGGTATTATAAAAGTTTGGGGCGCTGGTAAATGGGAATCTTTTTCACCAGACAAAAATGATCATGAAGCATCCTTGCTTCACCTAACTATCGACAAAGCTTATCACAGACTAAACTGGTTACCGAAATGGGATTTTGATGAGACAGTCAGATATACTGTAGAATGGTATAAGAATACATTTGAAAACCCATCAACAGTTTTTGACTACACTCAGCGTCAGATTCATGAATACCAAAATTAGTGATCCTCTTCATGCAACAATAGGCCTTTGATTAAGGTAATATTTGTGGCATTAGGATGGCGATTGTCGTAAGTCAAAAAATGAAACAACATTTAAATAATAATATATGAAAGCTGTAATTTTTGCTGGGGGGTATGGTTCACGCATAAGCGAAGAAAGTGGAATTCGTCCAAAACCAATGGTGGAAATTGGGAACAAGCCGATCCTCTGGCATATTCTGAAAATATATTCTCATCATGGAATCAATGACTTCATAATCTGTTGCGGATATAAGGCTTACGTTATTAAAGAATATTTTTCAAACTACTTCCTTCATAGCGCGGATGTTACTTTCGATATGAGTAACAACAAAATGGAAGTTCATAATAATTCTTCTGAACCATGGAAAATCACATTGGTTGATACCGGTGAGGATACTATGACCGGTGGACGTCTTAAAAGAGTAAAAGACTATATTGGAAATGAAGCTTTTTCTCTGACGTATGGAGATGGTGTGAGCGATATTAATGTCACCGAACTTATAAAATTTCATGAGCAGCAGAAAACACAAGTAACGTTGACTGCGGTTCAACAACCCGGTCGTTTCGGAGCCTTTACGTTAGGAGAAGAAGAAGTTAAAGTAACCAACTTCCAGGAAAAGCCCCTGAGTGGCGACTCTCCATGGATTAATGGTGGTTTCTTTATTTGTGAACCATCAGTAATCGATTTAATTGAAGGTGATACAACCATATGGGAGAGAGGTCCGCTTGAAACCCTTGCTGCAACATCTAACCTTTCAGCGTTCAAACATCGCGGCTTTTGGCAGCCCATGGATACCCTTCGGGATAAACATTACCTGGAAGATCTTTGGAAGTCAGGCAAGGCTCCATGGAAACTTTGGGCCTAGTGTTATTTAATTCTTATTTAATAATTCATTTAATTCACGTATGAAAATTCTCATTTTCGGCAACATGGGTTATGTAGGCCCAGGGGTTGTCGCGAAGCTGCGATCTACTTATCCATCAGCCACACTCATCGGTTATGATACTGGTTTTTTTTCAAGCTGCCTCACAAATGCAGATTACCTGCCCGAGCGGAAACTTGATCATCAGTACTATGGTGATATTAGAAACTTTCCAGCTTCCATTTTAAAAGATGTTGATGTCGTTATAAATCTTGCAGCGATTTCGAATGATCCAATGGGCACTAAGTTTGAAGAAGTGACTATGGATATTAATCATAAGTCGGGAATCAATCTCGCAACACTGGCGAAGGAAGCTGGCGTAAAATCATTTGTGTTTGCTTCAAGTTGTAGTATGTATGGGGCAGCAAGCGATGGTGCTAAGGCTGAAGATTCCGAACTAAAGCCACTAACTGCCTATGCAAGATCGAAGGTGTTTACAGAGAGAGATCTGAAGCCTTTGGCAGACAAAAACTTTTTGGTAACCTGCCTCCGTTTCTCAGCAGCATGTGGTATGAGTCCGCGCATTCGTCTTGACCTTGTTTTGAATGATTTTGTAGCCTGCGCATTGACAGCGAAGCATATTACAATACTAAGCGACGGTACACCCTGGAGACCGCTCATTCATGTTAAAGATATGGCACTTGCTATTGAATGGGCTATTACAAGACCTGATTCCTTGGGTGATTTTTTGGCGATCAACACGGGTAGTGATTCCTGGAATTATCAGATTAAAGACCTCGCGGAAGCAGTTGCTTCGGTCATACCGGATGTTAAGATCTCCATCAGCAAGGACGTCGCGCCGGATAAAAGATCTTACCTTATCAATTTCGGACTATACAAAAAAGTTGCTCCAAACCATCAACCTCAGTTTGACCTTATCGCATCTATTAATGATGTAAGAGAAGGACTTGAAGCAATGAATTTTAGTGACAAAAATTTCCGCGAATCAAAACTTATCAGACTAAAAGTTCTGACAGGTTTGCAGGGAAAAGGACTACTCAATCAAGATCTGAGGTGGCAATAACATAACGGTCTTAATTTGTTGATCGAATTAAAAATTTTTAAAAAGGAGGAACATTGATTTTCACAGAAACAAAATTGAAAGGCGCTTTCATTATTGATGTAAAAAGACTGGAAGACGAACGTGGTTTTTTTGGTCGTGCCTGGTGTAAAAAGGAGTTCGAAGAGCATGGATTAAATCCCAATGCAGTTCAGGCTAACGTTTCCTATAATAAAGTTAAAGGAACAATACGAGGTATGCATTTTCAGCGTGCACCATTCTCTGAAACTAAAACCGTTCGATGTACCGCCGGAGCCATTTACGATGTAATTGTTGATATCAGACCTGATTCACCTACATTCAAACAATGGATAGGTATAGAACTTACCGAAGATAGTTTCAAAATGCTTTATGTACCAGAAGGATTTGCGCATGGGTTCATCACCCTCAAAGATCATACTGCAGTGCATTACATGGTAACAGAATATTATGCTCCCGGCGCTGAAGCTGGCTTGCGATATAACGATCCTGCATTTGATATAAAATGGCCCATTGAAGCAGTTGTGGTTTCTGAAAAGGATAAAAACCATCCTTTTTTTAATATTTAGAGTAACTTTTTTTGAATTTAACTTACCTAGCGATTTATGATTATAGTCGATACCGCTCTTGCCAAAAGAGAAGCTGAAAAGAACCCTGTTAAGGTTGCAATGATTGGCGCTGGATTTATGGGCCGTGGTGTAGCCCTGCAAATTGTTCAATCTACTCCAGGCATGGAGATCGTGGCAATTTTTAACAGAAGCGTAGATGGTGCAAAACGTGCATACAAAGAAACAGGTATAAGCGATTTTGAAATCGTCAACAAGCAAGAAGTGCTGGAGGATAGAATTTCGAAAGGAAAATATTCGATCGTGGAAGACCCTGTACTTCTTTGCAAGGCACACGGTATTGATGTAATTGTGGAAGTAACAGGAGCTGTTGAATTTAGTTCGAGAATTGTCTTTGAAGCAATACAAAATAAAAAGCATGTCGTGTTGATGAATGCGGAACTTGACGGTACCGTTGGTCCCATTCTAAAAGTATATGCAGAACGTGCAGGTGTAGTGTTAACAAATGTTGATGGTGATCAACCCGGTGTTGAAATGAATCTTTATCGGTTCGTCAAATCGATTGGTGTCAAACCGGTTCTGTGTGGCAATATTAAAGGTTTACAGGACCCTTATAGAAATCCGACAACACAAGAAGGGTTTGCAAAAAAATGGGGACAGAATCCCGCAATGGTTACTTCGTTTGCTGATGGCACAAAAATATCGTTTGAGCAAGCGTTGGTTGCCAATGCTACCGGGATGACTATTGGTAAGAGAGGGATGTATGGACCTACCGTACCTCCATTGACACCATTGAAAGAAGTATTGGATGGAAAATATCCACTTGACGTGCTCTCTTCCGGTCCTGGTATTGTCGATTACGTTGTTGGGGCAGAACCTAACCCTGGTGTTTTTGTTTTGGGAATGCACGATCATCCATTGCAAAAGCACTATTTAAATCTTTACAAATTAGGTGAAGGTCCTCTTTATCTTTTCTATACACCTTATCACCTTTGTCACTTTGAAGTTCCATTAACTTGTGCAAGAGCTGTACTTTTTCATGACGCTGCAGTCACACCAATTGGTCCTCCGGAGGTGGAGGTTGTCGCTACCGCTAAGATTGATCTTAAAGAAGGCGCTACACTAGATGGGATTGGCTGTTACATGACCTATGGTCAATGTGAAACTGCGAAGATCACAGCGAATGAAAAACTGCTTCCTATGGGATTGGCGGAAGGATGTGTACTCAAGCGGGATATACCGAAAGACCAGGTGCTTACATACGATGATATCATGCTTCCAAAAGATAGATTTTGTGACAAGTTGCGACAAGAACAGGACAATTATTTTAAAATAAGTTAGGTAAATTATTGTTCCTTGTACAGGGGCTTCAGAACTAAAATGGATATCGCCGGGTGAAATACGATGTAATTGTAATTGGTGCCGGAGCAGTCGGTTTAGCTACTGCCCTTCAGATTCAAAAGCAAAATGCTGCTCTGAAGATCATCGTAATTGAGAAGGATCTGGTTGTAGCAAATCATCAGACAGGCAACAACAGCAACGTCATACACTCTGGTGTATACTACAAACCCGGGAGTTTAAAAGCCAAAAACTGTATCGAAGGGTATAACTTATTGGTTAATTTCTGCCGTGAAAATGAAGTGCCGTTTGATCTTTGTGGAAAAGTAATTGTTGCCACTGAAGAAAAAGAGCTTCCGTTGCTGAACGCCATATTCGAACGCGGTCAGCAAAATGGCCTTCAGAATTTGAAGATGCTTAAAGCGGAAGAACTAAAAGAGTATGAGCCTCATGTGGCGGGAATAGCCGGCATCCATGTGCCACAGACGGGCATCGTTGATTATCGGATTGTTGCAGAAAAATACGCGGATGTTTTCCAGCACAAAGGCGGAACGGTACGATTAGGGGAGAAGGTCGTTGATATTAAGATTGGCACTGATGATGCCGTTGTGGTTACTCAGAAATCAAGCTACAATGGAAAGTTGGTGGTGAACTGTGCCGGATTGTATTCTGATAAAATTGCCGGGTTGACGATGAAAGATGTGAACTTCAAAATAATCCCTTTTCGCGGCGAGTACTACAAGTTGAAAAAGGAAAAAGAATATTTAGTCAAGACCTTGATTTATCCAGTCCCGGATCCAAACTTCCCTTTCCTGGGAGTTCACTTTACAACCATGGTCGGGGGAGGAGTAGAGTGCGGTCCCAATGCGGTTTTAGCATTTAAACGAGAAGGCTACAAGAAATCAGATGTCAATTTTAGAGAATTAAGTGAAACACTTCGTTGGCCTGGGTTCAGAAAAGTTGTTTCAAAATACTGGAGAACAGGTATGGGAGAAGTATACCGGTCATATTCCAAGGCTGCTTTTACAAAAGCACTGCAGAAGCTTATGCCCGAAATTACTGAGGAAGATCTTATACCCGGAGGTGCTGGTGTTCGTGCTCAGGCTTGTGATCGAACAGGAGGACTGCTTGACGACTTTTTAATCCTTGAGGATAAACAATTTATTAATGTCTGTAATGCTCCTTCGCCGGCAGCAACTTCTTCTCTCTCTATCGGTAAAACGGTTGCCCAATGGGCGGTGAAAAGGCTGGCCTAGTCGATAATCTGATGAAGGGTTAATTTTTTACTAGCTCGTGCCGTGCATATCTATTCATCACATCATCTTGGAGTACATCTGTACTGACAAAATATCCGTTGGTCCAAAAGCTTTTAGCGGGATAATTACTTTTTAATGAAGGATTTTTTTTGAATAACACTGCTGATAAGTTCTGTTTTAGCTTTTCAGTTAAATTAGATATTGTAATTTCCGGTGGTATCGAGACTCGAAAATGGATGTAATTTGACTTTATATTTAGTTCTTTAACTACACAACGTTCCTTGGTACATATCTCTCGCAGATCCTGATCGAGCGTATTCGAAATTACATTCATCATGTGACTGAATCGTTGCAGCGGAACCAGCACAACGTTGTATTCGCATTTGAAAATGATTTGCCGCTTGTGATTTTCGGAAACAGAGCGCCTCGTGATCAGGTATTTCAACGTAAGCAGAACAAACAATGAGTTTGTATAAAAATATCTTTTCCACAACCTTCCGGGTTCCTGATACAGTCGATAAGCCCATTCAAGTGACAGTCGTTGCATCCATTTAGGGCAACGTTTTGATACGCCGGCATATACCTTAAATGCATGTCCCAGGCCAAGCATACATCCCTTGATTTTGGATTTATGATCAGCCATCCACTGTTCCTGTTTAGGGCATCCCAATGCGACCAGGACCAGATCAGGTTTAGCGGCGTTTATCTGGTTGACAATCCCAATTTCTTCCTCAGTGGAAAGCTTTCTGAAAGGGGGGGAGTAGAGCCCGGCGATGTTTAATCCCGGATACTCAAATCTTGCTTTCTCTTCTATTTTGTCTAGGATTTCATCGGTTGTCCCGTAAAAGTAAACCGACTTTCCTCTGTGTTCCGCTTCCCGGAGTAAATCAGGAAAAACGTCTAGCCCTGCGACCCTGACTTGTTTAATTTTCTTCAAGCGAAGGAAAAGAGCAACTGGCTTTCCATCGGGTGTCACAATATCGGCGCCGCGAACTACAGTATTAAATCCTGGGTTGTTGTATGCCTCAATGACCATGTGTACATTAGCAAAGCACACATAGGAAGAGAACTGATGTTCGCTAAGATTAAAAATCTCGTCTATAAACTGCTGGTATGTCCCGGTAGAAACTGGGAATGTAAAAATATTCTCTTTTACCATCTAGCTTCGACTTGTGAATTCTATGTTAAATAAACGAAGAATAAAGTTTACTTTAACGTTTTAGTGATTTAGCACGGACGTTTATATCAATCCATCAACGCGCTCGCTAAAAAAAACGTTTCAATCGGGAAGGGTGTCCTTCCAAATTGAAACGTCTGTGTATTGATAGGCAGAGTCCTAATTTAATAGGCGCTCTTCTCACCTTTAATCATATTCCAAACTGTAAGGAATATAATCTTGATGTCCAATGATAAGCTCCAGTTTTCCATGTAGATAACATCGTATTCTACACGCTTTTCCATCAAGCTTACTTCCTTAGTTTCTCCACGGTATCCGTTTACCTGAGCGTAACCAGTAATTCCGGGGGTCACAAAGTGTCTTACTTTATATTTCTTAATAGCAGCTCCATACTGGTCCAGCTGACTACTGATATGTGGTCGTGGTCCAACAACTGACATATTGCCTAAAAGTACGTTGATGAATTGAGGAAGCTCATCCAAATTGGACTTTCTCAGGAAACGTCCAACCTTTGTGATTCTAGGATCGTTTTTCGTAGCCTGCTTTTCTGAGGCTCCATGTATGTACATGGTACGAAACTTATAGCAATCAAAAAGTTTATTCTTTTTACCTTGTCTTGGTTGCTTAAAGAATATCGGACCTTCCGAATTAAGTTTAATGGCAATGGCTATGATCGGGAATATGATCGGAAATATCGTAAGAATAACGAGCATCGAAAATACGATGTCGAATAGTCTTTTAAGGCCAACATTTAATGCTACACCAAGCGGTTCTTTTCTGGTCGTCATTACCGGTATAGAATCCAGCATAAATACATTGTACTTATCCGTAACACTTTCGCCAAAATCCGGTGTTATTCTGAGATAAATGAAATTATCGTCAGCGAACTTGGAAATGCTGCTAAGCAACTCGTCGTTACCTGGAGGCAATGCAAAATAGATTTCATCGATGTTCTCGTTCTGACAAAAAGAAGCAATGTCAGAAATTTTTCCTTTGATCAAAGCCCGGTGAACGATTAGTGGATCTGGATCATCATCAAAGAAACCTTTAAAGTTATATTTTGAGAAGTCATGCGACTCAAAAAAGTCGTAAAGAGCTCTTCCGGAATTCGTAGCGCCGATGATAATAACTTTCCTTTGATCAAATCCTGAAAACTCAAAATACTTCCAGGTAAGCTTATAAAGTAAGCGGGAGGCAATGAGAAAAGAAGCGGTTAGCAAATATACCAACGGAAGAAATTTGCTGTTTACCTGATAGGAATTTGTAGCAAATAAAAGCAGCATCAACAAACAAAAATGGACGAGAAGCGAACCAAAAAGGCTTGAAATAATATTCTTAAAAGCACTGAATTTGTTTATTCTGTATATCTCATTCAAAAATCCGGAGATCACCCAGATAAGACTGAAAATCAAGAAAAACGATGTTTCTTGCGATTCGGCTATGCCATCGTCAAATCCGAACTTTTTAGTAAGTGAGAATGCCAGAGAAATGAGGTAAAAATCAAGGATAAATACCATCATTTTAATGAGACGAGAATAATATTTATCTTCCATATACTGAATAAATTAAGCCAGACATGGTATAAAAGTAAAAACTACAGCTACCCGCAACGATGACCACGATCATCGGTTCACAAAACCTTTCTCATTAAAATCAAAAAAGTGCTTTTTCCTATTGATTTAGACGTTTTTTGGGTCTAAAGTAAGGAATGAAATAAAGAATTTTTTCGAATTCCAGACAAGGGTTCGAAAACAATCCCCGAATACAAGGAAGTCTATTTTAGCCTCATGACCCGGTTAGCAAACACCATTAACAAATGTTCAAGTTTTGCCTTTTCCCTGATTTTAATTCCTTCATCGGAGATCTCAATAAGACCCTCGTCCTTAAAGTCTGCCAGGGTGCGGTTTAAAGACTCTGTCGCAGTTCCGATCATGTTTGAGATGTCTTTTCGGGCAATAGTGATAATTTCCTTCTTGTTGGGGAGATTGTGTTCGTTGTAAATTTTTAACAATGCGCCAGCCACCCGCTGCCGAACGGATTGATATGCAAGATCAAGGAGTCTGTTTTCCGCTTCAATAAGGTTGTTGGACAGCATTTTGATAAACTTCCTGGCCATGTCCTTACTGGAATAAATTAGGGTAAGGAAGTCTTGCTTTGGGATGATTGAAATCTCCGCTTCTTCCAATACTTCTGCGCTTTCATTGTGTTGTCTCTCCTCTAGTAGGGGAACATAACCCAGAAAATCACCTTGTGAATGGATTCCCGTTATCAACTCTTTGCCGTCATAATTGGCCTTATATGTTTTTACTTCCCCGCTGATTATAAAATACAGATCGGATGGTGTCTGGCCTTCCATAAAGACAAATTCCTTCCTTTTAAACATCCTGACGGGCCTGTTTTCCGAAAGCTTTTGAAACTCCTGTAATTCGCGGGCTTTGTTGAAGAAGGTATTGACATCATAAAGATCGTTTTTATAATTCGCCTTCAACTGTTGGCTTTTCTTTAGCCGGATTTCAACAACTTTCAGCAAATCAAGGCCTTCAAAAGGCTTAGTCATATAGTCGTCCGCACCAAGGTTCATCCCTGTCCGTAAATCATTCTTATCGGCTTTTGCGGTAAGAAAAATGAATGGTATATGTGCCGTTTCCGGATCGCTGTTAAGAATATGTAGTACGCCATAGCCGTCAAGTTCAGGCATCATTACATCGCAGAGGATCAGGTCTGGATGCTGTTCCTGAGCCAGTTGCACTCCGATCTTCCCATTGGGGGCGCTGAGGACATTGTAGTGGGCGAGTTTCAAAATACTACAAATATTCTCGGCCATTTCTTGATTGTCTTCAATCAGCAATACAGTATACTTCATAGGGCCCTTTCGATTTTGGCTGAATTCAGCCTCTAAAATCATGCTTGTTTTTCTAAAATATCAAGGGTTACCACAGGAATATTAGTAATAAAAGTTGTGCCTTTATTAACCTGGCTGGTGAACTCAATGGTACCTTTCAAGAGCCGAATATACTTCTTTGCTATGTTCAGGCCTAGTCCCGTGCCTTCAACATTATTGGCGTTTTGTCCTCTGTAAAATCTTTTGAATATCTGGTGTTGTTCGTCCTCCGGAATACCGATACCCTGATCGGAAACCCGGATTTTCAAATTTTCTTTCTTCAGCTCCACGGATAACTGGATTTCTGCATCAAACGCTGAATATTCGATGGCATTCGACAGCAAACTCATCAGTATGCTTTTGAGAAGCAATTGATCAGTCATCACAGTACATACCGGGCCATCGTAATTGAAAACAATCTGCTGCTTCGCTTTCTTTATTAGCCCAATCTCTTGCAAAAAATCATTGAAAAATGGTTTGATATCGGTCTCGCTGTATGCAACCTTGACTTTGCCTTCTTCGAGCTTTCCAAGGGATAAAAAGTCGTTTAACAAGCCTGTAAGATTATGTACAGAACGCTTGATCTTATCAAAGTATGATTTTCTTTCGAGTTCGTCTGCCTCGGTATTGTTTTCTAACAGGAATACAGACGAAAGAATTGTACTTAGGGGCGTCCGGAATTTGTGGGACGCCATAGTTACAAACTGGGATTTTAAAAGGCTTAACTCCTTTTCTTTCTCCAGCGCTTTTATAAGATTGTTTTCAAGCCGCTTTCGATCAGTTATATTTCTGATTACAACCAGGATTTCATTGATCTCATTTTTGGAGTCGGGTATTGGAACAGCATTTACTGTATAAGCATCATGGTTGATGGTGGTTTCAAAGGATACCGTCTCACCATTAAATGCTTTTTTCAGTTCGACTCCAGATCCAATTGCGGCAAGTTCACCTTGCAATTCAAGTCCATTGAGTCCGAGTTCATCCAGGCCTTTTCCATCGGCCAGAATATACTTCATTTCTTTATTTAGAACACAGATCACCCCATCGGGGAAGTGATGCGCCATTGCATCGTGTAACTTCTTGCCTTTTAGTAATTCGTTTTCGATCGTACGGCGTTCTTCTTTGAAGGATTCAATCTCTTTTTCCAGTAGCTTTAAAGAATTATCTGCTTCCTCTTTCTTGATCTTTAGCGAGGATAACAACGCTTGCTGTTGTTCATCCTTTTCAAAATACTCTTTTAATTTTAGTCTATAGTAGACGGCAAACCAGATCAGGGAAAAGATAAGAACCCTATTTGCCAGGGCTAATGCGACGAACTCCGAATTGTTGACGGATACAATATATCCAGAGCAAATGAAAAGTGTACTCACCGTTGCAAGAATAACATGGTGCCTTGAAGTGCCAGATGAACGAAAAATGAAAATCACGACGAGCAGGTAGCCAAAAAATCCCCATGAAGATGCTAACTCAGTAAGAAGCACAGCAACTGCCAGTACGATACCTAATGCAAACCGGTCAGAATCAGTTGTCCTCATAGGTTCTAATAAATAACTTTATAAACATGTAACCAAAGAGAGGGACTCTTTATTGACAACTAAAATCGGATATTAAAGTTTGCTCGTTTATAATACTAAATTCAGGAATCAAAACATCCTATCAAAATCCGCCCACCAAATCATGATATGGTCGTCAATTTGACAACGAACCCTAAAAGTAAAACTACATCTGATAGCTGGTAATGATGGTCATCATCACTTTTCAAGATTTTTATCGACAATGGAGGGCAAAAGCCAGAAAATCAAAAGGTTATTATAAGAAACTGAATTCGGCATAGCTGACTTGAATGATGAGCTATAACGACATTGGCTTTCAGCAAACGATTCGAGCGAGAGTAAATTTACTTAGAAAGTAGGGTTACTTAGTTGGGGTAAAAGAAGGAAAGCCACCTCTGTGAAACGAAGTGGCTTTCTAATGTCCTGATTAGAATCGGAAGGTAACTCCAAGATTCACATCGCTCATATCATCATAACCCGCTTCAGCATAAAAAGCGAAGTGGGGTTTAACATAGTATCGAGCACCGACCTTTACGGAAGGAGTGACATTCGTGCTCGTATTGTCGCTAAATGCATTGTCGCTATAGCGGACCGCCCTGTTTCGGAATGCAAGTCCGGCTCCTGCGTAAACGTCGAGCTTACTTACCGGTATCAATTTGTTAAAATGGTAATAGCCTAACACAGCAAAATGAAATGTGCTGATTCGTTCGTCTTGGTTATTACCATAGTTGTACCGGCCCCCCGAAAGTGCAACTTGCCCACCGATTCCGACTTCATCCATAATACCATGCTCGTATTTTGCATATGCTGGTCCAAACCCAACTCTGTCGTTGCCTCTGTAATTGTAACCCGATAATGGAACATTTGGGAATCCGTAACTAAAGGTTAACAAGTTGGTTGATTTCCCAAACGATCCACTATTACGTGTCTTATAAGATGTGTTGTAAAAAGCTTTGCCGGTCTGCGCTTCGCTAGTACTGTAAAAAAGCGCGATGCTGAACACCAAAAGAACTAATTTTTTCATGCGATAATGTTTAAGTTATGTAAGCATGAAATCATCAATATTCATTCCTAAAAGTTTGCGACGATTTTGTTAAAAATTGATTAGATATCTGCCAGGATCTGGAATTAATTCCACAAAAGTGTGTAGAATGACACCCCATCAATGGCTACTTCCTCCACGGCCATTAAGCTTCGTCAGAGATGATTACAACTTTCTCCATTACATCGCCTTGCTTTATCTCATCGATCAAATCAATACCTTCAGTTAGTTTTCCAAAAACTGTATGATTGCGATCCAGATGCTTCGTTGTGTTCCTCGTGTGACAGATAAAGAACTGTGATCCTCCGGTATTTCTGCCCGCGTGGGCCATGGAAACAACACCTCTATCATGATATTGGTTTTCTCCAATGAGCTCGCAATCAATGTGATAGCCAGGTCCTCCATTTCCTATTCCATTTGGACATCCCCCTTGAATCATAAAGTTTGGGATCACCCGATGGAAAGTCAGTCCGTCGTAGAACCCCCGTTGAGCCAGGTCGATAAAATTCTGGACTGTTTTTGGAGCATCCTTCTCAAAAAATTCAATTTTCATTACTCCCCTCTTTGTATGGATTTCTGCGGTCTTCATAAGATTTTGATTTAGCTCGCAAGTTAACACGAGATATTTATTTTGATAGTCGTAGTTTTAGTTTGTGTAACGGGAAATTGAAATGCCTGAAATTTTATCGCGCACGCCGTATATCTATGAATACTTGCATCTCGGGAAAGAAACTGTATCAAACCTATAATCTCGCAGTCGATGCGTTGATAGAAGCCAGAATTAGGTTTGATTTTAAACCCGGTTCCGGCCCTATTGCGGTGTACCTGTGCGAAGACTGTGGGCAGTATCATTTAACTTCAAAAGGAAAAATGAACGAAACCCTCGAGAAGGAAATTTCTAAAGGGAAAATAAAACTTCAAAAGGAAGCCAGTCGATGGATGGACAAGTTCAAGAATCGGTGATTCCTTCATATTTTATTCTATTCCTGCCTCATTGATTTCATGAGTAACTTCTTTGTTGGTATAATTTGAATTCCAGTTAAAAACTACCGTGTGTGTTACTTTGTCATTCTCCAAAAGAAGCGTACTGCCGGGTTGTTGTTTGTCATCGACCAAAATGACAGTCCCACTTTCAGTTTTAGTTTGCTTTACCTCGATAAGATAAATTGTTTCCAGGTACGTGTACTTTACACTAAAAGATTTCCACTCTTGAGGTACGCACGGTTCAAACCAAATCTCGTTGCCTTCTCTTTTTAAACCCAGAAATGACTCAAGAATAAGTTGGTACATCCAACCTGCGGATCCTGTATACCACGTCCAACCACCGCGACCGGTGTGGGGATGAACTCCGTAGACGTCTGCAGCCATCACGTATGGCTCAACTTTATAAATCGAAACGTCTTCAGATGATGTGCCATGGTTGATAGGATTGATCATATTTAGTAGCTCCCACGTGCGATGAGTATCACCAAGCTTTGCAAACGCCATGACCATCCATATTGCGGCGTGTGTATATTGGCCTCCATTTTCACGTACTCCAGGTACATACCCTTTTATGTATCCAGGGTCCATATCGGCTTTATCAAAGGGTGGTTCAAGGAGTTGTAACAGTCCTTTGTCACGATTAATAAGATACTTGTCAACGGACTGCATAGTGATTTCAGCGCGATCACTTTTTCCTGCGCCGGATAATATCGACCAGCTTTGAGAGATCGAGTCGATCATGCATTCTTCGTTGACTTTCGAACCCAGAGGGGTACCGTCATCAAAGTATGCTCTGCGATACCAATCGCCATCCCAACCATGTTCGTTCAGGTTTTTCTTGAGTGTTTCAGCATGGTTGTTACAAACTTTAACAAAATCATGGTCATCACACGCTTCAGCTATTTTCACAAATCGCAAGAGTGCATCGTAGAGAAAAAATCCAAGCCAGATACTTTCGCCCTTTCCATGTATACCTACCATGTTCATTCCGTCATTCCAATCTCCGGAACCCATTAGAGGTAGGCCATGTATCCCATAACGGAAACCATGTTCCAGTGCTCTTTTGCAATGATCATAAACGCTGGATTTCTTTTCTGAATAAAGCGGGAGGTCGTAGTAGGACTCCTCGTGCATATTCAAATGTCGTCCTTCAATAAAATGAACAACTTCATGTAGAATTGACATGTCACCCGTTGTTGCAACGTACCGGCTGGTAACAAACGGAAGCCAGAGGTAGTCATCAGAGCACAATGTCCTTACACCTCTTCCTGCTGGTGGATGCCACCAATGTTGTACATCGCCCTCTCTGAACTGACGCGAAGAAGCAAGGAGAATTTGTTTGCGTGTTATCTCTGGTTCAGAATGCATTAGCGCCAATACATCCTGAAGTTGATCCCGAAAACCAAAAGCGCCACCAGATTGATAGAAGCCAGTCCGTCCCCATAACCTGCAAGACAACACCTGATAAAGCAACCATCCATTGGAAAGGAAATTCAAAGCGTCATCAGGAGTTTCAATTTGGATAGATTCAAGAGTGTTACGCCAGAATGCCCGCACATTTTCCAAAGATTGTGATGCAGCTTTGCTTCCGCGAAACTCTTTAATAATATTCTGAATCTCATCAAGGTCTTTACCGGCGCCCATTCTGAAAATGACCTCTCGTGTCGCACCTCTTTCAATCGTTACAGGAACTCTTATTGCTGTACAGGGGTCAAAACCGGCCCCGGATTTACCGGATAACTTTGTGCGTTTCATTGCGCTGGGATGCTTTAACGTGCCGTTCCGACCAATGAATTCGGTACGGTCTGTTGTAAATTCGAACTGTGGATCATCAACATCAAAAAAGACTACGCGGTTGGGGAACTCCGTATTGTAAGAATTTTTTGCGGTGAGCGCACCTGTTGAGGTATCAACTTCTGTAACGATGTGCATTGACGTCCTTGAACGTATGTCGCCCAGTACCCACTCTGCATAACCTGTGGCGGAGAGTTTTCGCGTTCTGCCTGAATTATTGTGAATCTTCAGTACAACGAATTTTATCGATGCGTTAAGATCAACATAGATCGTAAGTTCGGAGAAAATGCCGTCGTTAGTGTTTTCAAAAGTACTATAACCAAAGCCATGTCTCGTGGTATAAGGTGACGTTGAACCTGTTGGTTTTGGAGTAGGTGACCAATACTTTCCGCTTTCTTCGTCCCGTATGTAATACGCTTCACCGTTGTTATCTGTAACGGGGTCGTTATTCCACGGGGTAAGTCTAAAGCCATGAGCATTTTCTGACCAGGTGTACGATGGTCCACTCTCCGTTACAACTGTACCAAAGTACGGGTTTGCAATTACATTGATCCAAGGTAAAGGGGTCGTTACTCCGTCCGTCTTGGTTGTAATCACGTATTCTTTTCCGTCAGGAGAAAAACCTCCGTTGCCATTATCAAACTTAAGTTGTCTGTTGATATAGCCGTTCTCTGGTAATTGAGCAAATACCTGGGCTGGCGTTATATCGGGTATGCTGACTTTCGTCGTTGAGCGTCTGTTGATTTGATCCGAAAGTGTTCCTCGCACATCGGATATAATTACGCGGGCAACTGCTTTGAGTAGCGTGAGATCTTCTAATGACACCTGGTCAACGGGTCGCACAAATATTCTGCCTTTTTTGTCTGCAGAATTGGCGCCTATTCCAGCAGCAATCAGTCCCTGTATTTGATCTTGCAAGACTTGACGGTAACCACTCGGGTCTTCATTTAAAATAACAAGATCTGCTGCCAATCCTTTCAGATGCCAATACGCCTGAGCCTGGATCATTTGTTTTACAAGCGTTATATTTGAACTTTCTGATACTTCCAACAAAACAATAGGGAGATCGCCGGAAATAGAATAGCTCCACAATGCCGATTGGCCACGGTGATTTTTTATCAAAATACCTGCGTTGGCTCGCAATAAAGGATTTGAATAGATAACCGAGCTTGCGAGTCTTCCATATAACTCCGCGTCTTCTTCGGTGGCGTTGATCTGTCTCAGCACTACCTGGCTATGCGTCCATGATAACTCAAACGCACGGTCCCTTAAGTGACGGTCCTGGTATTTGTCTATTAAGTACTGACCGTCTTCACGCGAAACTGAAATACCCGAGATGATATCGATGATTGCTGTTTCTTCTGCTTCCATAACAATACGATTTTGCACAGCAACAATCGGGTCTAAAACTGACCCTTGAGAACCAGAAAGGGGATCCGAATTATCCATCACACCGGGATGATTGATGCTGTTGCCTCGCCCGATGAACTTATGACGGTCAGTCTCAAATGATGATTCATGCTTATTTAAGCTGTTTACCTTGACGAGATGAAACATCCATGGTGGTTGTTCGTCTTTTGAACGTGGCCGCCGTGTACATAGGATGGCGTGCTGATGAGCAATGATTTCGGTTTGTACGAAGAGATTACTAAAAGCAGGATGTGAATTGTCTGTAACAGCCAGGGCAACGACTACTTCGGCATAGCTCGTTAATTCAATGTTTCGTTTTTTTCGGGATTTGTTGGTGAGATGAATTCTTCTTATTTCAATATCATCTTCCGGTGACACAATGATCTCTGTGTAGGTTTCGATTTCTTCATCCCTACGACGAAATTCAATACGGCCCTGAGAGAAAATGGCTGTGTATTCACTACTTTCTTTCAAAGTTGGCTGATGTGTGTTTGACCAGAACTTCCTTGTATCAAGATCCCGGATGTAACAGAAAGCTCCCCAATTGTCGCACGTAGTGTCTTCGCGCCATCGTGTAATAGCTATGTCTTTCCATCGGCTATAACCACCACCAGCATTAGTCATCATTACATGATATCTTCCGTTGGATAATAGTTGCACCTCAGGTGTCGGGGTGTTAGGGGAGTGGATCACCCGAATCTGTGCATGTGAAGAGATAGGAGTAATATCTTCCATCTCGGCAGAGGCAGCGTAAAAACCTGTTGTCTTTGGCACTTGCTCTTGCAGAAGGAGTAGAGCTGTCTGAAAGTGGACATCACCCTCAAATCTTTTCTGCATCGGTTGGTCCAAAAGTACACTGGCCAGTGAAAGAAGACTCATTCCCTGATGATGTGCCATAAACGTCTGAATAACTACGTGTGATTGACCTCTCGGTAACCTTGCAGGTGTGTAATCAATCGATTCGAAGAAACCATACTTGCCTTCATAATTTTCCTCGCGAAGTTTTTCAAGATTGCTATAAGCAGCCTGTGGGTCGACCATCAGTGCCAATACGGTTGCGTAAGGTGCTATTACGAGGTCTAATCCTAACCCGCGTTTAAATCCTAAACCGGGTACACCAAAGGCGCGATACTGGTAGGTCAGGTTCGCATCTACAATATTATAGCACGACTCTGAAATACCCCAGGGAACTCCCTGTTGTTTACCATACTCGATCTGCTTCTTAACAGTGCCCTTATAGGTTTCGTCTAACAGTGTGTTTTCATACGACGGCATGACGAGTAATGGCATCAGGTATTCAAACATTGAGCCGCTCCATGACATCAGAACAGGTGTGGTATCGGCAGTTGTTAATCTTCGGCCTAATGCAAACCAGGTTTCTTGCGGCAATTTACCCTGCGCAATAGCGACGAAGGAACTGAGCCTTGCTTCAGATGCTAGTAAGTCATAATAGCTTGCATCACGATGATTGTCATCCACATTAAATCCAATAGCCAGAAGGTGTTGCGATTTGTCATATAAGAACCCGTATTCCATATCGGCAAAATCAAAACACTGCTGCGACAGAATTTGAATTACGGCAAGCCGCTCCCGTGCACGCGTGCTGGATGTATGCAATGCTTGCTTCAGGTTTGCCAACCACATTTTATCTTCTGCTGTGACGTCTGTCAATTGAACAGCTTCCAGTTGTTCATCAATTTCCCGGTCAACACGGGTAAGCTTATCAAGTGTAGGAATGGTCGTTATTATTGACAGATTGCTAAAGGCTTCCGGGGCAGGAAGAACATCAAGCCAGGGGGCCATGTATACCACTTCATCAAGGATATTCTTGAGCTGGTTGTGAAAGAAACTTATCCAGCTTTCTATTTTTATTTCATTGGTGTGGGATTCCAGAATGATACTAAAATCGATGGCGATTTTCTCAACGAAATCTTTTAAGTCATGCAGGGTAAACGGATATAGAAGTCGTGATTCTTCAAACTTTTCAAGGAAATTTTGAAGTGTCGGGTTTTTTTCATTGTATAACTTTGCAGCAATCCGCAAGGTGTCATGCAGGCCCTCGATAACACTATGCTGTATGATGGGTTGATTTCGCAATTCTATCAAACCTTGTTTTAAGGTTAATAAATGTCCTGCCAGATTTCCGCTATCGACAGTGGAGATATACCTGGGGTTTAGCGTTTTTAATGTCCTGGTATCGTACCAATTATAGAAATGGCCCTGATATCGATCCATTTTATCCATTGTGGATAGCGTATCCGTTGTTCTCTTTAGAAGTTCAGTCGTCATGATATAACCAAAATCACGTGCTGAAAGATTCGCCAGTAAAGAAAGACCGATGTTGGTAGGTGACGTCCGGTGTGCAATTACGGGTATGGGATACTGTTGAAGATTGTCTGGTGGCAACCAATTATCTTCAGGAGTCATCAGGTCTTCGAAAAATGCCCATGTTTTTCTTGCCAGTTCACGCAGATAGATTTTTTGATCATAAGCCAGTTTGGTTTTTGATGATGGTAGTGGACGGCTTACCCACCATACCAGAACCGGGGAAACTATCCAGGCCAATAAGACCGGGATGGCAAACGGGATATTCTCCGGGTAATAAATGGTAACGTAAATGGCTACCACAATAGCAATCGACGGAGCAAACCACATAGTTTGATATGTTTCTAATAAACTCTCTAATTTATTGAGGATGAATCCAGAAGGATTCCATTCTAATAATTTCTTTCTGCGTATATACATTCGCCATAAGGTCCGGGCTATAGCGTCAGCATTTATATATGCTTCGTAGGGCAAACAAACCAATGTAAATGATGCCTGAAGCATACTCTTATACGTAGCGCGAACGGCATTATTAAAATGTTGTGACGCAGCAATTTCGGGAGGTTTTCGTACTATATTCCAGATGGATATTAGTATAGAAGGAAGTAAAATAATTGCTGTAAGACACAGTGTCCAGAACCATACATCTGGTAAGACAGTCCAAGCCATGATAATCAGAACCAGCAGCGCAACGGGGATTAGACTCCGTCTAAGGTTATCAAATATTTTCCACCGCGACAATGCTGAGATTGGATTCCTTATGAGACGGTTTCCTGCTGCGGGAACGAATGGCAAGAACCAATTTCCAATTTGCCAGTCGCCCCTGATCCACCGGTGTCGCCTGGCAATATCCATACTGTAACGGTTAGGGTATTCTTCGTACAACTGAACGTCGCTCGCGAAACCACATCGTGCATATGATCCTTCTAGTAAATCGTGACTTAATATGCGGTTTTCAGGAAACCGATTGTCTAATGATTTTTCAAATGCATCTATGTCGTAAATTCCTTTTCCGATAAAGGAACCCTCTCCAAAGACATCCTGATACACATCAGATGTGATACGCGTGTACGGATCTATACCGGCATCGTTTTCATGCAACCGGGTATAGCGTGACAGTGTTGCGCCGTGCAGACTGATGGCAATTCTCGGTTGTATAATTCCATAGCCTTCTACTACTCTTTTCTTTTTCTCACTATACACCGGATGATTTAGCGGATGAGCCATAAGACCTGCCAACTTCCATGCTGCATCTCGTGGTAGCTGGGTATCAGTATCAAGCGTGATTACGTATCGGGCCGATTTATACGAAGCGGGATCGCCCACGACAACAGAAAACCGATCTTCGCCTTTTCCGCGTAAAAGATGATTCAATTCTGTCAGCTTCCCCCGCTTTCGCTCGTACCCCATCCACGTTTTTTCTGAAGCGTTCCACGTACGTGGGCGGTGAAACAAGAAAAACTTATCCTCTTTTAATCTTCCATATTTCTTGTTCAGGTATTTTATTCCGTTCTCCACAATAGCGATCAATGAAGCATCTTCCGGGAGTACCGCTTTTGGTGCATCTTTAAAGTCAGTTAGTAGTGCAAAAGAAACGCTGGCATCCCGGTTAGCAAGAAATCGTACTTCAAGATCATCGACGAGTTTTTGTGCTTGACCTTTATTGGAAATCAGGGTAGGTATTACAACCAGAGTGGAATGCTCTTTCGGAATCCCTAAGGAGAAATTCATTTTGGGGAGGGGCTTTGGCTTAACCCAGAGCGTGACCCACCAATTTACGACGGCAAGTGTAAAGTGACTTCCAAGTAGCATTGAAAGTACTCCAATTACTAATAGCAACTTGTTCGTCACTCCGTCGGAATAAGCCTTATAAATTAGAGCTCCCCCGATCAGGAGGGTGAACACAAGTGTTATACAGATGTATAACGAATCAGCATTCTTTTGAAAAAACGTTCGTAAACTTTGACCAAAAGATAATTGGACCTTTGCTACTTTTTCAAGAGCAGGAAGTCCGGGGCCTATCAGGTAATACCCAACATGCGTTTTACGCTGATCGCCAGTTGCTGTGGAAGAACTTTTTTTGCCAAGATTGATTGCTGCCCGGGCGACTTCATATTCTGAGAGACTACTATTCTTGGTAGTCTTCTCTACCGAATGCCGATAAATATCGCGAGTGTGAAAATCCATTTTTCCGTATACGCCATGAATATCTTCCCGCAGTGTTTGCTCAACGATACTCATAGACTCAACGAATTCACGCCAATCCATTTTGGCAAGAAACCGCATGCTATTTATACTATTACTCATGGAAAGTTGATCTGCTGCCTGCTTTTGATTTTCTGCGAGCACCATCACATTTATGGACGATCCTGTTTCGCTAAGGTGTTGTTCTGTCCATGTTAGGGGTAGCGTTAGATCAAGACCTTTCCACTGTAACTTCCGTGTAAATTCCGCCACAAATGAGCTTACCATCGGTGGCTTTGAACGAGCCATATCTGCGATCACCAATACCAGATCTTTCGGATTTTCTTCAGCTGTCTTGATAATCAGGTCTCCCCATTCACTGGCAAGGTCTGCATCGTTACGGTCGATGGCAATCCGGGCGGCTACGCGACTAAGATTTTCCAGGAGGGCCAGGCGTAGAACGATCGGAATGGCCCATAATTCACCAATTGTTAAATAGGTTACTTTTTGATACGCAGCGATAAAGCTGCTAAGACTGTAAATGTCAACTCGTCCGTCACTGTGAGAGATGATTTGGATTGCGATATCATACACGCGTGGAAACCCGGCTAGTAATCCGCTACTGAGGCGGGGAAGACCCTTGCTATAGCCTTTTGGTAAATGGCGCTTGCCAATCCGCACCTGTTCTTCAATCAGATAAAAGTTATCCAGTAGCCATTCGCCCGCTGGCGTGATGGCCTTTTTATTCCGGACTGCTTCGTGTAGCAGGTTCGTTACATGAAAAAGTATCTCTTCATTTTCAGCAAGTCGTTTCAATAATAGTTCAGGCGCATCCTCAGCACTGAGTGTGTGCATGGAGGCAACTTGCTGAGCGTGCAGCTCCATTTGCTCTGTGCTGAAAAGTTCAGAGCGAAGGGGAGGTTTGTCATTTACCTCTGCTCTGCCTAAGTTATCTTTTTGAAATCGATGTAAGATGGGCGATAGTATTTCATCAATTTTGTTTGCTTTCACGCTCAATGGGTTTTTTAAAAAGTTAAACAAACGGGAAAGCTGAATCTCTGCAGCGCAGTATTTATAAAACCTAATCCGATTTATTATAAAAAGGCGACGAAACCTAGTTATAAATTTTCTTCAGTTCTTCCCATAGAATGTTTTTTTCCAAGATGCGAAAGGATGAGGCCGATGTCTTTGGGACGTCCATACCACTAATCAGATTCAGTTGTATTTGAGGATAATTGATCAATATGTATTCTGTTTTACTCCATCCTAATCCATCTGGCAAGTAGTTGTCGAGGAATATAATGTCAGGCTTTTGCTCCTCCAGTATTTTCATACCGGCCTCGATTGTCAGCGCGACATACACTTCGATATGTTTTGGGGAAAAGAAACGTTTCATTAGTACCCCAAAATCCTCCTCGTCATCAATTATTAATACTTTTTTGTTTTTCATGTGGTACACATCCACCACACTGCGCTTAAAAACCCTACCAAAAAAACTCATAGAAAAATTGCCCGTGGTACATATTCGAATGGTTTACGCGGGGATTTTGTGGAACAATGGTGTGGAATATTCTCCTCGAACGGCAAGAGAGGGGGTATGCGCACGATTGGGCTTCCAATTCAGTTGATCCATATACAGACTAATCACTTTCAAACCAGATGCAGGAAGATGCTAATCCCTTCCGACAGAAAGTATCTAGTTGATAAACGGAGAATAACTGTCCCCCGATGAAATTGTTTCTGACCAAAAATTGCTCTTGTAACGTCGAAAGTCTCCCGGTATAGTCTTCCTGTCCTTTAAGTGGCGTCTTTGTTCACTCTTTGTTCACTCTTTGTGCACTCTTCCTGCACTTTTGTATACGCTGTACAAATGGAATTTAAGCGCGTAAACTGCCCTGGAGACCCTCATAGAGAAGAAGGTGACCCTTAATCCGAGGGCATTTTGGTTATGATCTAAAAACTAATATTTGACTATGCTGCTGATCCCGGATAGTTGACCATGATTATAAACCTTATAATTATGAGGTTCGTTCAAGTGACATTGTATCAATTAAATAAATCTTTTTTTGATTGCATTTGATTTTTCAGAAACAATCAGTACCTTGCGAAGCATTTTAAGTAATAGTGCTCTCAACAGTATCTGCAAACGCTTTTTTGTTGTTTACACCCTTCCTTAAATAAATAAACATTTCGAATACGAATATTTTATTGCAGGAGAACATTTGCTTCTCTAATTAAGTAGTTTTCTTTTTTTTTAATAATTAATAACACAATGCAAGGAACAGTTAAATTTTTCAATGACGCCAAAGGTTTTGGTTTCATTAAGCCATCAGATTCAGGCGAAGATATCTTCGTTCATTCTTCAGGTCTTATTGACGAGATTCGTGAAAACGATCAGGTTCAATACGAAGTTGAAAGAGGAAAAAAAGGTATGAATGCCGTGAACGTGAAAGTATTGAACTAAGAAGTATTTATATAAAATAATTTCTTAAAATGCTTAAATAAAGCCACCCCCAAGGTGGCTTTATTGTTTTAGGCTCTTTCTCGTTATGTTTACTATTTTACGTTGATCCTTATTCCTTCAGAATGACTCGCAAACTCAGGGGCATACATACATTGGATGTTAGTTACTCCGTTGGAGAAATTTCCTTTTTGTGACACCCGTAAGTCATATTCAAAAACATACGTCCCCTTGTTTAAATGTCCGATAAAAAAGTTAGTTGCGAGGTCTCTTGTACTTTCATAGTAGTAAATACCATCCTGATAGCGGTATGACGATAAGGTCGACACAGGCTCCAGCGCTGCAGCGCGCATATCCTTGAGATGTACGTATTCCATGTCCCGGTCTACACGAAGTTCAATTCTCACCTTCACGAGGTCACCTACGTTCAAAGATGTTTTCTCTGTAATCGATGTGATCACCGGGCCGCGATCTGTATTAACTTGTTTGAAGAGTTCCTTCTTCAGTTTCAACGGGGTTTCCGAAGGAGTAATTTTATCAAGTTGCTCAAAGTATTGCCAGTATACAGCGCCCCAGGCGACTCCATCATCGTTTTTTGCAACAGTTATTTTACCCATTTCGGTTTTTATTTCTCCGGCTGTCCATGCGGTTTTAAAATATCCCGTGCCGGCTTCCAATTTTGTATCCTCGCGTTTTGCGGGATCAATAACTTCTTTGCCTACAGTGATATCAACATTTTTCGAGTTGGTGAGAACGTCGGTTCCTCTGCGCAGTAGGGCGTAACAGGCTTCGGTAGTAGCCTTGGTAGTTTTCCAATCTTGCGTTTGCTTTTGTTTCAGCAACCATACCTTCATTTCTTCAACCGCCTTTGTATCTCCTGCCACTTCATCATACACTTCAATCATCAACGCTTGTGTTTCAATGGGTGCCTGATACCAGTAATATCCACGTTCACTTTTCCAATACATGCCCATTTCGTTTGAAACCAATGCTCGTTCACTGAATGATTTTATCATTGCAGTAGTTGTGGTTTTATCATCAAAACGGTGTAATGCCAGACACGCCATCCCCTCGAGGTAAAGGTTATTGTTTAGCCAGAATTTTTTAGCCTGCCCGAGATAATATTGAAAAGCCTCATTAACATCTTCCGGGACAGCGATGTCTTTAAAATAACTCCGTGCGTAGAGGTAATGAATCTGCATGTAGCCAATTTGTTTGTCCTCCATTTTTAATTCTTTGCGTTTGGCGCTCGCTTTGAGACGATCATAGTCATCCTTTATTTGCTGGTCAAGGTAGTTGATTGAATTGGCGACCATATTCCATGTACGCTGGTCATTGCGGATAGATTTTACACCTAACACATCGAGATGGCCCATACCGCTCGTAATATGCTGAGTCATGTAGCGGTCGTCGGGGAATCCAGGGAACCAGCTAAAGCCTCCACTTGGATTTTGAGCTTTAATTATTTTATCAATTGCGCGTTCTTGCTCATTGGCCATACGATTGAGATCGAACAAGAGTCCAACATTACGCTTACGTTGTCCTTCATCTTTCGCATGTAATACCCAGGGAGTTTCTTCCAGCAGCGCAGATTTGAGTTCCTGATTTTTTTCCAGATTAGAAAGAAGCGCATCAGGCTGAATATTTTTCCAGGTGTCAAATACATGTTTAATGCGTGGATTCGAATTTGCAATATGTGAAGCAATACTATTGGCGTAGAATTTACTGAAGGTCTGTTCGACGCAATCATATGGATATTCCATAAGATACGGTAATGCCTGTATTGCATACCATGCGGGATTCGATGTGAACTCCAGTGTAAAACGATGGTGGGTCAGCGTCTTTGATTTAGTGTTAAGAAGTTTTTCAAATTTGAAATCCTTGGTTTGATTTCCACGAAGGGGTAAGGGGAGTGATTCTGTTACCAGCATCCGGTTAGTAACTACTGGTATCGTCATTTCTTCACCATCTGAAAAACTTCCTGCTTTTGCTACAATGCGATAAGTAACGGCTTGCAGACCCTCAGGAATTTCTATGGTCCATTCCAGGTTGGTACTTTGACGCGGCTTCAATGAAAATGGTTGAGCTTTCGCTTTATTTTTCATCAACTCATCTACCGGTTTCATCGTGAGCGCATCAAAGAATTCCAGCTGTGCTTGTCCGGTAAGTGATGAATCTACCAGACTGGTGACTTTCACAGAAAATGTCATTTTATCATTTTCACGAAAAAAGCGAGGCTGGTTCGGCACAACCATCAGGTCTTTTTGTGTTACCAGGTTATTGATAATGGAGCCGGATTTCAGATCCTGGGTGTGAGCAAATCCTAACATTTTCCACCGGGTGAGTGCTTCTGGTATGGTGAAGTTGATGATGATCTCACCATTTTCATTGGTTTGAAGATGTGGATAGAATAAGGCTGTCTCATTAAAATTCTTTCGGACTTTTACCTGCGCGAAGTCTTCACCTTCCGGTTTCGGCGTGGTGGGCTCCGGCTCTTTTGAAGTTTGTGAAATACTGGAATCTGCAGATTCTTCCCTTTCCATAGGCGCCGCTGCCGATTCCATTAAGACATCTTCTGATAATTCTAGTTTACTTGACATTTTGCGCATTGCACCTGCACGATACCTCACGTTTTTATAGAAGAAATCGTAAAAGCTATAGCCAAACCAGTTAAAGGTATCGAAGTATGGCCCCTCTGGTGATCGTTGATATCCGGGATTCCATTTTTTTGTAAAGGTGGATAGATCTTTTTGGTTAAAGCCATCCGAACTACTCCAGGCTAACCGGGTGAACTGTGCATTAAAGAAACTAGCGTACCAATTGTTGCTTCGGAATTCATCAAGTGATTCATCATACAGGGTTGCAACCATTTCAGCGGCCACCTTATCAGCAGTCTTTCCTTTGATAAGTATTTTCCATTGTTCCTGTTGACCCGGCTCTATTTTATCGCGAAAGGTTTCGAAAGATATATCCAGATTTTTATTTGTAAAGGGAACGGTAACCGTTGTGCTGTTTTTATAAAATCTGTTGTTTTTTACAAAAGTATAGTGAATACCCAGATTACCGCGATATTCTTCCTTGATCGGAATTTCAAACAGGCGTTGTTCATTACTGATGGTGATCCATTCTTTAGATAATAATTCTCCGGCGCGTTCGATTTCATACAGAACATGGATTTTCTTTTCGGTTGTACCGGTTATAAATCGTGCCTTTTCTCCGGGCTCTGCCGACATTTTAATACCCTGAAAATAATTAACCTCTGGTGTAGGTATATTTTTTTCTGACGGTGCAAACACTGTGAAGTAACTTACCTCTTTTACTTCCTGACCAGCACTATCCAGGGCTTGTATTTCCAAAACGTACTCCCCGGATTTCCATTTGTCAAGGTTATCAATCGCAAATGTTTTCTTTTCCCCAGTATCAAAACTCAGACTAAATACTTCCTGCAGTCGCTCCCATTTGTATTTGTTTGTTTCATCATCGAAAAGATCTGAAGGAAAAAGTTTGTAATACTCGTCACGTGAATAAAGCGCCCGGTCTGCTTGTTCCCACAGGCGAGAACGAAACGTTTTTGCGGGTGCCTTTAAATTGAATACCTTAATGTTTCCTTTGGCTGCTTGAAATTGACCGGCAAGATTGGTGGTATAAATCGAAAAATCCTTTCCCGTTTCTTTAAGTTGATCCTTATTAATATTTTCAATGGCGGCGCGTACCTGGAGCGCCTTGTAACCCACCGCGATAACTGTATGGCTACTGTGTGTTTCTCCATTAATATCGGTTACATCGGCATGTATGGAATAGTCGAAAACCGGATCAGAGTCACGATCAACACTACGATCTGGAATAGCTGTAAAATTGATTTTGAATTTCCCGGCTGCATCGGTTTGAGTAATACCATTCGTTATTTCAACTTCTGCTGAATTCGGGTAATGTCCCCAACGGCACCACCACCAGAAAGGAAACCTTGCAGTACGGACAACGCGATAGGATACGGAAGCACCATCAATATTGGCACCTGAGTATGCGCGAGCAAATCCTTCCGTTTCGATCAGCTCTTCAAGCCTGAATGTACCTTTAACCTGTTCAAAAGCTACCTCAAACTTTGGTCGCTTATACTCTTCGACTGAAAAAAAGACATTGCCATTCCCATCGCTATCTTCAAGCTGCATTTGTCCTGTTAAACCTGACGATGGAGCAGTGAAGGTTCCACTAAAGGTTCCAAATTCGTTTGTAGTCACTGTTACCTGCCCACGCTCCTCATGATTTACATCGTATAGTGTGATGGTTGTGAGATGTCTTGTTCTGATTTCAGAAGTTTTTCCATCGGTGTCAACCACTAAACCTTTGAAAAAAATTGTTTGTCCTGGTCGGTAAATAGCCCGATCCAGAAAAAAGAAAGTCTGTAAATGTCGTTCAGGTTCCCGGATAAGGTATTGGTGTATATTGCCCCCGTGGTATTGTTGTTTGTCTATGGGTTGGGTACTGAAGCGATCCTGGCGATTGGCGAAATTCACATAAAAACTTCTTCGGTGGTCGTTTTTAATGTACGGTACTTTTAAATACCCTTTTGCATCTGAAGAAAAGCTGCCGATTTTTATTGATTCGTAGTTTTGTTTCTTATAGTTATACTGATCAGAATAAACATCAGCAACTACACCATCGAGGGGTGCTCCGGTTTGTCGATGGAGGACATACAACTCAGTATTTGCATTTTTTTCTGAGCGATGAACATAACTGATATTAGTGATTGTAGTAAATGCATAAGCGAAGGCATTTCCTGAGATTCCAAAATCTGCCCGATGACTGAGCAAAATCATGTATTCACCCACCGGTAGTGCATCCAGTTTTACTTCAATGCTGTGTTGCTGGTAATCCTTGTCGTCTGGAAGGTTGAACTTGCCGGACTTAATGACTGGCTTGGGGATAAAGTACTCGATAAATTTTTCTTCACGGTCTACATTATAAATCCGTTCCCATTTTTTTCGTTGCGCCCATACTTCTTCACGGTTTATTTTAATAATTCGATAGTGTAATTCAGTCAGGTTTTTATATCGTACCAGGCTGCGGAAAGGTTCTTCAGGAAGATTATTTTCTTCTATGACGGCACTTAAGAATTTTTCCTGGATGTCCAGCTGAAGATTCTCGCACTGTATCGCGCCATCTGAATCCGGAAAACGTTTTTTAGCAATTTCACAAATCTCATAGGCTTTTTTCAGGTCCCATTTGTGATCCTCGGATAGCAACGGCTTGTATGCTGATGCACTTTCTCTGTATTGCTGTGCAAGGAGAAACGTTGCCAACGTAGAGGCGGAGTGACTAATAGTTTGCTGTTCGAGTCGTTCAACTGCATTGCGATACAACTCAGTTTTGTCTTGGCTAATGTGGTTGGCCTTTACAAACGAAAGTCTTTTAATATCAACGTCAACCAGTGCATCGGGTTTTGGGTCGCTCAGGTGTAGTTGAATTAGCTCCTGTAGCAACGTTAGCGCAAAATATTTTTTTGAAAGCGTGTCCAGTGTTGTTAGCGGAAGTGTTGCAAACTCTGCTGCATCAGCAAAATACTCTTCTTTATCAATTGAAAATTCATACGATGGTGTTGTCAATGAAGCTTCTTCGCTTAACGCAAAATCGAGGGCACGGTGTGCAAGGAAGTCATATAGCGTGGGTCTGAAACTTCTGCCTTTTTTATTTCCGGGATGTAGTATTTCTTCGTAGACATCGATAACAGTAGCTTTGCTTTTTTCTGACTCTTGCAACGATAGTTGATACTGCTGGAAAATGTGTTCATGAATTTCAGGAAGACTCCAAGTTTCAATATCTTGAGGATTAGCAGCCGTCATGTTACTTCGATTGGCAAACCGATACCTGTTGTTTTGATAATATTGCCAATACATTTCGGCCAGGAGTGAATGCAAAATTGGTTTAGTTGGGAAGGTGGCCGATTCTGCTTCTTCCCGAATGCGATTCAAATTTTTTACAAAAGCATTCTCTTCCTTATAATCTGTATATTTTAGTTGATGTATTACAGCTTTTACATGTTGTGATACATTGCCTTCTTTTTTTGATTGGTCATAGATAGTATTTACAACTTTGAGGGCGGATTCCGCAAGGCCCTTACCATCAAACTCCTGTACTTCACGCCAGGCTTTTTCGTAATCATATTTTTGCATAGGGGAAGGTTTGGTTTGTGCCAGGGTATTGTAGAGGATTACACTTAACAAGATAATCAGTATTGAATTTTTCATAATTCCCTCACTTGATTTTTGGTTGATATACTTAAACGCACAATGGATTTAAAGGTCACATCATTAGATGCTGAAAACGATCAGATTCCATAACTAATATTGAAGTGAATCAAAAATTCAGGAGAAATACATCAATAAATTCAACTTATTGAGGCTAACTATCGAGCAACTCACTGCGCATGAAGGTATGAAGTTATAATTCTAATGTGTGCAGACAGGTATCCACACCAATAGCATTGTCGTTGAAAGGGCCAATGGCGATATGTTCTACTTTTTGCGTTTGAGAACTTTCTCAACGGCATCCACAATGTTTTCTGGTCCGAGACCATATTTCTTTAGCAATTGAGTGGGAGTTCCGCTTTCACCGAAAGAATCGTTTACAGCTACCATTTCTAGGGGCGTCGGATTGAACCTTCCCAGGACTTGGGCAACAGCATCTCCAAGACCTCCATTCATCTGATGCTCTTCACAGGTAACAACACATCGGGTTTTTTCTACGGATGTCAGAATAGCCTCGACATCCAGAGGTTTGATTGTATGGAGATTTATTAGTTCAACACTGATACCTTTCTCAGCCAATACCGCTTCTGCCTCAATGGCATTCCATACCAGGTGGCCACATGCAAATATTGTGACATCCTTACCTTCAATCATCTTGTCGGCTTTCCCGATTACAAAGGGTCTTCCGGTCGTAAATATGGGCCAGCTTGGTCTTCCAAATCGCAGATATGCGGGGCCTTCATGATCGCCCAGGGCAAGTGTAGCAGCTTTGGTTTGGTTATGATCGCATGGAACGATAACAGTCATTCCCGGCATCATTTTCATCATCCCGATATCTTCAAGGATTTGGTGCGTAGCGCCGTCTTCTCCCAACGTCAACCCTGCATGCGAAGCACAAATCTTTACATTTTTGTTCGAATACGCGATGGATTGACGGATTTGATCATACACCCGGCCTGTAGAGAAATTAGCAAATGTGCCGGTAAAAGGAATCTTCCCATTGATCGTCATACCCGCCGCGAGGCCCATCATGTTGGCTTCTGCGATACCTACCTGATAAAAGCGCTCCGGAAATTCCTTCTTGAACGCATCCATTTTAAGCGAACCGGTTAAGTCGGCGCAAAGGGCCACCACATTTGCATTGCTTTTACCCAACTCGTGTAATCCTACTCCAAAGCCGGAGCGAGTGTCTTTCTTTTCGGTAAAGGTAAATTTGGTCATGATTCTTGTCGAAATATCCTTTAATGTTTAAAATCCAATTGTAGTGTGTGGATGCGAAAGTCGTAAATCTTTGTCATTCTTCCGAAGTTTGTTTTAAGATTTATAGTATCGGGATTCTTTATCTATCAGTCAAAGCTGTTAATGATTTGTTAAAGTGCAAGATTACGCAACCGTTACCAAACATTCTGATTGTCTTAGCCCCCTAAAATCTGCACAGAATTTTCAAATGAGTTAAGTAGTTGATCGCCGTGCTGGTCATCCGCTAAGCTAATGTATGGATCAGCCCCGGCCTTGTCAAGGCTAATACAGAGCGGATGATTTTTATTTATT
>JBGTEP010000025.1:0-1930 GCA_041747735.1 Chryseolinea sp. | reverse complement strand
AACCGCAGTAATTGTACGAACATCCGCGAATGTTTCGGCAAACGCCAGGACTAAAATTTCCACGATCACCCATGGCGTTATTATGCTGGTCTGCGTGGTATCGATCCCCTTTTTGCTTAATAAAATTCCATTGGCTGCACTGAGTGCGGTACTAATTGTGGTCGGTTATCGGTTGACTTCCATTTCTCTTTTCATTGAAATGTACAAACAGCGGAAACGTAAATTTCTACCGTTCATTATTACGATTGCCGCAGTGATGTTTACCGACTTAATTACCGGTATACTGATTGGAGGAGCCGTAGCAGTATTTTTTATTCTTCGTGACAACTACAAAACACCTTTCTTTTATAATAAGGAAAGCCACAAAGAAGGCGAAGACGTAAAAATTGTTTTATCAGAAGAAGTAACTTTTTTGAACAAAGCCAACGTAATGCTAACACTCGAGCATTTGCCTGATAATATCAATGTGATCATTGATGCATCGCGTTCGATGAATATTGATGAAGATGTGCTTGAAATTATTTTGGAATTCAAAAAAACCGCTGAGATTAAAAATATAAGGCTGGAGCTTATCGATTTTGAAAGGCATATCGCCAAAACAAAGTTGTCGGTGGCGTAGGGTGTTGTAGATGCGGATGAGTTTTAAGCAGGGGTGGATAAGGTTTAAGGTAGAGGAGGATTATCAAAGTATTCCATCTAAATATTAAGCGATACACACCTTTTGGATACTTTAGGCCAATCCGCTACCTTTCGGGCTGTTAAGTTTAGCAATTTGTAGGCATTATGCTAAACCAAAGTGCGAAGACCAATTTGGAAAGTAAATAGATAGAAATTAATCGTTTGCCATAATTGAAGAGTTAGCTAATGTTAATACAATAAGTAACAGAAAAGTTTTGCATTGACCGATGCGTTTATTTTTATTCATTATATTCAATTTACTGATTTTTAATCAGTTCGATCTGTTTAGTCAGTGTCTAACAGACTTCAATAAATTAACACCGGATCCTACGATCGATTATTCGGTTGACTTCGGGCAATCACTTTCTATGCATGACGAGTTTTTGGCCATTGGTGTACCCTATAGTGATAGTGTTGGAAGAATTACCGGATTGGTCTATATCTATAAAAAAGACGGTTCAGAATGGAAGAGAAATGCAGTCATTGCTCCTGCAAGCCCTCAGGATGGACTTCAGTTTGGTTGGACAGTTAAAATAACAGAAGACTATCTTTTTGTTGGAGCATCATCGCAAGGAGGGTCTGTCTATGTTTTTAGGAAAAATGGAATAGATTGGAGCAATTTCTCAGAACTTGCTATTTGGAAAATTCCAGGGGCGCAAATTTTTGGAACCTCAGGAAATAATCCTGTTGGTGTTACTGTCGATCAAAATACAGTCGCCATTACAGACATTTGGCATGACGACAATTCATTTCCAGACGGTAGCACCGGGGCCATTTATCTTTACCACAAAGGTATCAGTGAAGAATGGAGTAATTCATCAACACCACTCCTAATACCACCTCCAGAAATAGATGTTGACGACTTTGGAGGAGGAGGGGTTTTATTTCAAGGAAATCGAATGGCAACATTTACTCGTTTTGCTCCAACAGCAAACGGTCGTATTTATGTCTACAAAGACGAAACGGGTGCTTTTGATAATCCTATGTTGGAGGCAAGGCTAAGTGCTGGCGATCTAACGTATTCATATGGCTTTAGTAACAATAATTTTGCATTCACACAAGACGGGATCTTTCTTATGGCTTCAGTGGATGTATCAACTGAGAAACCCAAATGGGAAGTTGCTTTTTTTGAACAACCGCAAACCGGTTCCTGGAATGATGGTTATCTCACCTGTCACTTTGATCCAGATATTGACACTGATACAACGAATTATGAACCTACCGTTTTTGCTTCCAGTGGCAATGATTTGAT
>JBGTEP010000024.1:0-20313 GCA_041747735.1 Chryseolinea sp. | reverse complement strand
CTTCCGTTTCTGATTCATCGATGGTTCCATCTGCATTGATGATATCATACATGTCGGTATACACTTTATACTTTTGGGAGAATTTCACATGATCAAAATGGGCAAAGGTATCTTTGAAAAGTTGGTTAAGGTTATTCTTATCAAAAGCACTATACTGTTCCATCGTGTCTTTTAACTTTTGTTCGTGTTCGCCAGTGTTTGGAAATATTTTTTTGATCTTACCTTTCACAACGTTCACTTCGTCTGGATGAAAATCACCATCAGCATACGCCATATGTACGTAAAGAAATAAGACGAAATCTGCGAAGCTTTTGTGAATTACCATAATGACAATGTTTTGAAATGAAAATTAGAATAATTTCTGGTAATTCACCTAACTACCAGGCATAAAAAAAACCCTATCCCGATAGTTATCGGGACAGGGCTTTCTTTTTATATAAATCGGTTGAAGATTACATCATTCCACCCATTCCGCCTCCGTGAGGCATAGCAGGAGCTTTGTCATCTTCAGGAAGTTCAGAGATAACAGCTTCCGTGGTCAATAATAGACCTGCGATAGAAGCAGCATTCTCCAACGCAAGGCGTGCTACTTTCGTAGGATCAATAATTCCTTTCGCGAAGAAGTCTTCAAACTTGTTGGTATGCGCATTGTAACCGAAGTCTTTCTTGCCATCACGAACTTTGTTCACGATCACAGAACCTTCCTGACCAGCATTTTCAGCGATAGTTCTCAAAGGTGACTCAAGGGCCAGCCGAACAATGTTCACACCAGTTGCCTGATCTTCATTGCTCAAACCGAGATCCTGAATATTTTTAAGAGATTCAATAGCACGAATATACGCTACTCCACCACCTGGGACGATACCTTCCTGAACTGCTGCGCGTGTTGCATGCAAAGCATCATCAACGCGGTCTTTCTTCTCCTTCATTTCAACTTCAGTTGCAGCACCTACATAAAGAATTGCTACACCACCAGAAAGTTTTGCAAGACGCTCTTGAAGTTTTTCTTTATCGTAATCAGATGTTGTAGTTTCAATCTGAGCTTTGATTTGAGCAATACGCCCTTGAATTTCAGGCTTTTTACCAGCACCGTTAACAATCGTAGTATTGTCTTTGTCGATACTGATTTTCTCAGCGCGTCCAAGCATGTCAAGGGTTGCGTTCTCTAACTTGAAACCTTGCTCTTCAGAAATCACTTTGCCTCCTGTGAGGACAGCGATGTCTTCCAACATTGCTTTTCTTCTGTCACCAAAGCCAGGAGCTTTTACAGCGGCAACACGGAGTGCACCACGTATTTTGTTTACTACAAGTGTTGCTAATGCTTCACCTTCAACTTCTTCAGCGATGATTACAAGTGGCTTACCTGTCTGAGCAGATTGCTCAAGTACAGGAAGCAATTCCTTCATGCTGCTGATTTTCTTATCGTAGATCAGGATGTATGGCTGATCTAGATCAGCTTCCATTTTCTCTGTGTTGGTTACAAAATAAGGAGAAAGATAACCTCTGTCGAATTGCATACCTTCTACGGTCTTCACTTCGGTTTCAGTTCCTTTAGCCTCTTCAACGGTGATAACACCGTCTTTTCCAACTTTGTCCATTGCGTCCGCAATCATCTTTCCAATAGTTTCGTCACTATTAGAAGAGATCGTTGCAATCTGAGCAATTTCACTTGAATCTTTAATTTTTTTGGATTGCTTTCTCAGGTGTTCAACAACAGCATCAACAGCTTTGTCGATTCCACGCTTCAAATCCATAGGATTAGCACCAGCAGCAACATTTTTAATACCGTGTGAATATATTGATTGTGCTAATACAGTAGCAGTGGTAGTACCATCACCAGCCGCATCAGCAGTTTTAGAAGCTACTTCCTTCACGAGTTGTGCGCCCATGTTTTCGATAGCATCTTTTAGTTCTATTTCTTTTGCAACAGAAACACCATCTTTAGTTACGGTAGGAGCACCGAATTTCTTATCTAAGATAACGTTACGGCCCTTAGGACCAAGTGTTACTTTTACTGCGTCAGCAAGTTTGTCAACGCCTTTTTTAATCTTATCCCTCGCTGTGGTGTCAAAGGTTATTTCTTTAGCCATAATAGTATTAGATTTTAGGGTTGGTAATTAAATAATTCCGAAGATGTCTGAATTTCTCATGATGAGATATTCTTTTCCGTCAATGTTGATCTCAGTTCCGGAATACTTTCCGTAAAGAACACTATCCCCAACTTTAACCGTTACGGGCTTGTCCTTCAGGCCTTCGCCTACGGCTATGATTTTGCCTTTTTGTGGTTTTTCTTTTGCGGTGTCCGGAATAATGATGCCGGATGCAGTCTTGGTTTCAGCTTCAGCGGGTTCAACTAATACCCGGTCCTCATTTGGTTTGAAGTTGATTTTTGCCATATGTCTAATGGTTTAAAGGGTTAACAATTTTTGATACTTCCCGCTTATCACCTTTTGTGCCAAGACTGAAACTTGGCCGAATACTGATCAAAAAGCTACCTTATGGCAGGCTTTTGTCACACCATCGTTTTCTACTGGCATAGTTTTAGTCTGGGAAACGTCAGGATGGCAGAGGTGACAAAGTTGGTGCTGACAGTATTCAAGACAGAGCTTCTTTCATAAAACGGCCAATGCCGCGGCTTGCATCGAGTTTACGGAATTATTAAATTGGTTTGATCAAAACTGTGTACTTATGGAAAAATTGTCAAAAGATTGGCTGACGCAAGGTCTTATCGATTTTGAATACAAGAAGTATGTGCTCATGGCTTATCTTCAAACTGTAAAAAGCTCTTTCGGAAAAGTTGAACTCTATCCGTATTTGGCGGACCTGGTTTTTCACTTTCGAAACCTCCAGGCCTTAAAGGAAAATAAAGCACTTATCAGGGAGTCTTTCCCGAAGGAGTTATCGCTTGAAGAATTTAAGAAGCTGGAGGTCACCTACCGGGAGATGATTGAAGACGATTCGGTTATGAGTGAACTTGAATCCATCATTAATTTTGCGCTGCCGCAAATCAAGGACTCGCTGCAGGAAGGGTCAATAATTTACGACTATGTAGAATCGCAATGTGAAATTTCCCCTGTAGGCGTAACGCCGCTTTATGCGAAAGAAGGTTATCTGTTTGTTACACAGCCACCGGAGAAAGAGACTAATATCTATCGGTATCAAATGAGTATTTTTGAAGGCAGCCAGGAGCAGTTAAGAAGCCTGAATACGGTTTTTGTCGAGCGCGTAGAAAAAAATACCCTAAATACATACGAAAGGTTAAAGCTTGACCTGATCAAAAAGTTTAAAGATCTTCCGAATCCAGCTGCTTATTTGATTCTTGCCCGCATGAACTTCCCCTTTGCGGAAACACTTATGCCGGTAGCAAAACGACTATTCGTGAAACATATTTCCCAACCCACATAAAGTAATGCGTCGCGTCTGGCCTGAGGGGAAACCAAAAGGCCAGTTAAACTGGCCTATATCTTAAATGTTTTAAGTTAAATTCTAGTTGACACTATCTAATTCTAAGTCAGAACCTTCTGTATCCAGGTCTAACCCGGGGTTGGGGTTGATAGCTGGCGCTTGTTCACCGGCTCTTTCCAGAATTTCATTTGTCGAATTGCTGTTGTTGGGAGAAATAAAAGTCGTGGACAGAGAAAGCGCCATGATAGCAACGATAAAGCCCCAGGTCAATTTTTCTAATAAATCACCAGTCTTCTTCACACCTATGATATTACTGGCGGATGATCCACCAAACTGGCTGGTTAACCCACCGCCTTTGGAGTTTTGTGCCAGAATAACCAACACTAAAAGGACAGCGAAAAGGATAATAAGAGCGATTACTAGGGTATACATAGACTTAAGACTACTTTTTTAGTTCTTCAATTTGAGCCGCAAAGTAAGCCTTTTTTTGTGGAAACTTCCAAATAAGCTTTTTCAACACCTCTATAGCTTTGTCGTTTTTGCCTTGTTTAAGGAGAATGTCAACCAATGTTTCCGAAACAATGTTATCGCTGAATTCACCGGTTTTAATTGTAGCTAAATCGCCTGAAGGTTGTGGGAGGGGCTTATCTTTTGAATTGGCAATAGAAGGCTGAATCTTAATAAACTGGTCAATTATTTCAAGTTGTTCCTTTTGTTTTTCGTTATCAGGAACGATTTCCTCTTTAGTGCTGACAATTTCTTCAATGATGGCCTCTCCCGGATTGTCCCCTTTAGTCTTTACCTTAACCACAACACTGTTCGATACCGTGTTTTCGCCTTCCAGTGCCCTTGCCAACGCAATTATTCGTTCCCTTTTGGAAATAGCTGATTCCCTGGAAGTTTTCTCCGCCACACTTGAGTCTATCTCTTCAGGCAATGTCTGTTGTGAAACGTAAGGTATATCTGGCAATGGGGCGCTTGGTTCGGGTTCACCCGCATTATTAAATAAAGCTTCGAAATTGTGCCTCAGCTTACTAAGTTTTTCGAGGTCAAGCATTACTTCATCTGCCACACCACTTGTGGAGTCTACCAACGCGGCCAGTTCTGTTTCTGTTTCGATCGGTTCCTCCGGGGCTCGCGACACAACTTTCTCTCGCAGTGGATTTGCGGGTGCGACAGACCTGACGATGGTTTTCTTTTTGACCGTGCCTTCAGGGCGTCTTGGTTTGGCGACCATCAATGTATCAAGCGTCATGATATCCTTAAGGACACTCCTGTCGGCAGCATATACCGCAGCAAGTTGTAGTTCATGGGGATGCTCGATAAAATCGTGGTCTTTGCTAACTCGCGCCGAGAGAGCATGAAGTACCTGACTGTACGGAAAGTTTTCTTTGAGGGCAACTACACCCAGTGCCTCTTGTTCAGAGCTTTGGGAATAGTGTTTTAATACTTCTATGAAAAGATCTTTTTCCACGGTTATCTTTCGAGCTGATGGTAAAAATAGTAAAATTTACCAATTGGCCACTGTAGCGTTAAAGATGTCGTTTACAATCCGTTCAAAAATCTCAATCGTGTAACGTTCCTCGACATCCGTGAAATTCTGATCGTTCGGGAAATCTTTATAAAATGAAAAGGTTTTGTCTTTGAAGCTCATAGTTTCATCAAGTGTATTGACATAAGTAACTTTCACAGAGATAGTTAACCTTGTTGAAGAAGCAAGATTTATGTCGTTTGGATTCCCTGTTGCAACAGGTGCTATTGGGCGAATATCGAATCCGGAGATTTCTCCTTCGATATGAAGTTCGCCTTCGCCCTGGACTACCGCAATACTTGAGTTTTGGATCAGGTAATCCTTTAACTCATTAGTAAACGTCTGGCCAATATTAGCCTGGCCGAGATCAGTGTTATTGTAAAAGTCAAAAACCGTTATCGTAGAAGCTGAGGTAGAGGTTCCTGAAAATGAATACTTTACGCCAACTCCGCACGATGAAGTCATGATTAAAAGCAACACAATTGGGTAGGTTAATACACCTGCTTTTGTAATCCATCTTCCAGCAGGAATTGCAAAAAAATGATCAGTCTTCAAGGTCGTACTGTTTTATTTTTCGGTAAAGTGTGCGTTCCGAAATTCCCAAATCCCGTGCCGCATATTTCCGTTTATTACTATTCTTACGTAGTGCACGAATGATCAACTCCTTCTCCTTCTTTTCAATTGAAAGCGATTCATCTTCGGATTCATGGCTGATGTCGTGCACATCTTCGACAGCTTCATCAACGGTGGGAGTAACAGGTTTTAAATTCAGGTACATAGGTTCTGTTGATAACCGTTCGCTCTCTTCGTGAATGCCTTCAAACAAGGCGGGATGATCTTTAACGATCTGACTGGCTTTGGATTGATTCGGAAAAGTGTCGAGTACGAGTTTCTTGAGATCGTTAAAATCCTTTTTCATTTCGAAAAGAACTTTGTACAAGATATCACGTTCGGAGAGGCTGTCCTTTTCAGTAAACGCGTTCTTATAAATAGCGGGCAGGTTGTTTTGTTTTGGAATGTATTGTTGTAAGCGCTCTGCGTCGATATCCTTGTTTTCCGATGAGAGCACAGAAATCTGTTCTACAAGATTTTTCAACTGTCGGATGTTGCCAGGAAACCGATATTGTAAAAGGATATCCTTGGCATCATCTGTTAACACGATCGGTTTTACCTTATACTTTTCCGCAAAATCTGAGGCAAATTTCCTGAACAGGAGTTCAATATCCTTCCCTCGTTCACGCAAAGGGGGTACATAGATGGGTACAGTGCTCAGGCGATAATAGAGATCTTCCCTGAATTTGCCCTCCTCAACGTTCTTCATCAAGTTCACATTCGTAGCAGCAACTACGCGTACATCGGTCTTCTGAACTTTGGACGACCCTACTTTTATAAACTCTCCGTTCTCTAAAACCCGAAGCAGGCGAGCCTGTGTGCCGAGTGGCATTTCACCAATCTCATCCAGGAAAATGGTACCTCCGTTTGAAACCTCGAAGTATCCCTTACGTGCTTCATGAGCTCCCGTGAACGACCCTTTTTCGTGACCGAACAATTCTGAATCTATCGTACCTTCAGGGATTGATCCGCAGTTAATCGCAATGAACTGTCCATGTTTACGTGGACTTAGGTGGTGTATAATTTTTGAGAAGGATTCTTTTCCGCTACCACTTTCGCCTGTAATAAGAACTGACATATCCGTGGGTGAGACTTGCATGGCTACATTCACGGCATTATTTAACAGGGTCGAGGTACCTATGATCCCGAACCTTTGCTTAACGGTTTGTATTTCTGTTTCTGTAAATGTCATCTTTTGCTTTTTGCAATCAGTATTAGTTGCTCAACGAAATTCTTTCAAACTGTGTTCTCCACAACGGCACGGCCCACAAGCGTTCCACCAGTGCAGTCATCAACCATCACATTGACGTACTGTCCCTTATGATATTTTTCTTTTGGAAAAACAATCACCTTGTTTGTGCTATTCCGTCCTTGAAGGAACTCGGCTGATCGCTTGGAATTTCCCTCGATCAAAACCTTATGAATCTTCCCTACATCCGCCTGGTTCCGTAGGAAAGAATGCTCTCGTTGTTTCTTAATAATTTCGTCAAGCCTTCTCTTTTTTACGACTTCAGGAATATCATCTTTATATTTTTTCTCCGCTAAAGTGCCGGGCCTTTCTGAATAATGAAACATGTAGGCAAAGTCATACCTTACCTCGTCCATCAATGAAAGTGTCTCCTGATGTTCCTCTTCTGTTTCTGAACAAAAGCCGGTAATCATGTCTGAAGAAATACCACAATTATCACCTAGTATTTCTTTGATTTTCAACACCTTAGTAAGGTACCATTCACGTGTGTATCCTCGATTCATCAGGTTGAGAATCCGGCTGCTTCCACTCTGTACGGGGAGATGAATATACTTGCAGATATTCTCATATTTTGCCATCGTGATCAATACATCATCCGTAATATCCTTGGGATGAGATGTTGAAAATCGTATTCGCAAGTCTGGGCTTACCACGGCTACTTTTTCCAAAAGATCTGAAAAAGATACGATGTCACTCGCGCCATTTTTTTCAATCCAAGCTTTATTGTTCTCGACTTCGCACCACTTATATGAATCCACATTTTGCCCAAGCAAAGTCACCTCGCGAAAACCACGATCAAACAGGTCCTTAGCTTCCGCGACGATCGAATGGGGATCGCGACTTCTTTCTCGTCCTCGCGTAAACGGCACTACGCAAAATGAGCACATATTGTCGCATCCCCTCATGATTGAAATGAACGCCGTTACGCCGTTGGAATTTAGTCGCACCGGACTGATATCTGCATACGTCTCCTCCCGTGAAAGAAATGTATTTACCGCCTTTCCACCGTCATCTACCTGCTCAATTAGAGACGGCAGGTCGCGGTATGCGTCCGGTCCTGCAACCAAATCAACAATTTTTTCCTCTTCAAGGAGTTTAGCTTTTAATCGCTCAGCCATACAACCCAGCACGCCAACGAGGAGTCCGGGTTTATGTTTTTTAAGTCCATTAATGTGCATCAGACGGTGACGGACCGTCTGCTCAGCTTTATCACGAATCGAGCATGTGTTTAGAAAAACTACATCAGCTTTGTTGATGTCAGAGGTGGTATCAAAGCCATTTTCCAGCAGTATCGACGCAACGATTTCACTGTCGGAGAAATTCATTTGACAGCCATAGCTTTCAATATACAGTTTTCTACTTTTTCCGGAAGTTAAATCCTTTGTAACGTGCACTGTCTCACACTGTTCCAAGTCTTGCTCTCCTAAAATATCAATTTCACGTATCAAATTCTCCATTGAGGTCGCTATTTCAATTGGCAAAAGTAATAACTTTTACCTTCCCATGTGACATCTTGTCATGCAGATTTAGCATTTAAGATTAAGCTTTGTAGATTTCAAAAAAAATTGAAGGGCAATGGCTATCATTAAATCGGTCAGGGGATTTTCACCAGTGTTTGGCAACAACTGTTTTCTGGCAGAGAATGCAGTCGTTGTAGGTGAGGTTACGTTTGGAGAAAACTGTACAGTTTGGTTTAATGCCGTGGTGCGCGGCGATGTAAATTCCATCACCGTTGGCGATTGTACAAATATTCAGGACGGGGCTGTGATACATGGCACGTACGAGAAGTCAAAAACAGTTATCGGCAAGAATGTTTCCATCGCCCATAATGCTGTAGTTCATGGGTGTACTGTTCAGGATGATGTACTAATCGGAATGGGAGCAATTGTAATGGACGATGCGGTAATAGGCGCAAATTCTGTTATCGCTGCCGGGGCCATCGTATTACCAGGAACTATAGTTGAACCTGGAAGCATCTACGCCGGAATGCCCGCGAAGCGAATCAAGGATATTGGCGATAATATGAAAGAAGTAATACGTCGGACTGCGCGGAACTATCCTATGTATGCCGAATGGTTTAAAGACTGAGTTGGTCAATAAATCCTCACCAAATCCCGGTCGCACCAAGCAAATCATTTTCCAATTAGTTATATTAAGCGATTATCAATTTATATTTTTTATGGCTATTGAGCAAAACAAAGGGTTCGACCCCGAAACGATACTTGACCTGAGGTCAAAAATGACTAGCCTGGGAACTCCTTTTGTTCTGGACAGCGAGGATGAAAGTACGGATGAATATGTTCATTTCTATTTTGTTGGAAAATTTGAGGGCAAAGAAGTGGTGTACGATACTGTCATTTATACGCTTCGTCTTCATCACGAAAGTGAGCTTTACGAAATCGCGGAACATCGCGCTGCCAAACATTTCCCAGCCTTTAAAAAGATTGACTATGGGGAAGACGACAATGGAAATATGGAGACACTTGATCCTCTTGAAGAGGAAATTGGACTATTCATGGCAGAAGTTATAATGGAATTAGAGGAAGATGATTCTGTAAAAGTGAAGGAGCACGTAGAGATTGATTCCAACGCTGAATATGGTGTGAGTATGGATGTAGGATTGAATGTTGAAAAAATTTCTTCTAAAGTAATTGAAAAGTTTGTCCGGGATTTTAATGAAGACACGCTGAAATTGGATGATACCCTCTATTCTTTTCAAACGGAAGATCACGAAACGGAATAAGGCCTTCTAATACTTTCTGATTTGAAATTCTTTCTATTCTTAAATTCTACGCATATTTGCGCGCTTAAACCGATGATTTTAAATGAAGAATTTGTCCCTAATCTTAAATGCTGTACTGCTGGTAGCAGTTGGTATCTTGTTTTATTTACATTTTTCCGCAGGGAAACCGGCTGCACAAGCTGCTTCTGCCGGCGCTCCGGGTGACCTGAGTATTGCTTACATCAATTCTGACAGTGTTTTAAAACACTATGATTACCTGAAAATCAATAAGCTACAGCTTGAGGAGAAGACTAAAAAAATGGATCAGGATTACCGCAATCGCGCGATGGGTCTGCAAAATGAAATAGCTGCCTATCAAAGAAATGTTTCCAGTATGACGCTGGGTCAGGTTCGAGCTACCGAAGAAGATCTTGGAAAAAAGCAGCAAAATCTACAGCTTTTCCAGCAAAGCCTCGGTCAGCAGTTGATGGAAGAGGAGGCTAAGCTGAATAAAGAACTGTATGATCGTATCACGGTTTTTCTGAAAAAATACGGGCAAGAGAAAGGCTTACAAGTTGTATTAAAGTTTGACCCAACCAGCGATGTGCTTTTTGCTGGCGAAGGATTGGATATTTCGGACGATGTAATTACTGGTTTAAATGCTGAGTACCAGATCGAAAAATCCGGAGGGAAATCAAAGGCTGATAGTACTTCAGTAAAGTAATTATTTACATTGACCAACAATGGGTTTTAAAAATTTATAACACATAGTCTTATAACACATAGTCATTAAGTGGAAAAACCGGAATAAAAACCCGTTTTTTTTATTTTACATTTGATTTTCGCTATGGCAACTTCTTTTGTTGGTGCATTTCAGACGCGGACACAAGAGCAAAAGCAAATCGTGCTTATGCTTTGTACCGGGTTTTTTATGGGGATCTTTCTCGCTACCTACCAGGTAACAGCAGATTCACTTTTCCTTATTAGGCTCGGTGATCAACTGGATAAAGCGTTTCTTATTGCAGGTATCCTCGGCATCATAACCACCGCTCTCTTCTCAACCGCTCAGAACTGGTTTAAGTTTACTACGCTCGCGCTGGGAAGTGTCGGCTTGATCTTCGCATTTACGCTGAGCGTTTATTGGTTAATCCATTTTGGCGACCTGGTATATCACGACACTTATATCTTTGCGCTGTATTGTATGACCGGACCGATTACAGCGGTATTGTTGTTGAGTTTCTGGGGGATTTTTGGGAGGCTTTTCAATTTCCGCCAATCAAAACGCATCATTGGATGGATCGATACAGGGCAATTGATTGCCGCCATAGGTGCCACCCTTATTTTTATTCCATTCACGACGGCGCTTATTGAAGATACTTCAAATTACCTGCTGGTGTGTGCTATCAGTATTGCGGTGGTTTCGGTATTGATGTTGGTCATTGCAAATTCTTTTACGATTTCCAAAAATGATCCCCGGGAATTTGGCTCAACCGTACGCCGTGAGTCAAGGCTCACTAAAATTTTTGGTGATCGTTACATCGTATTGTTGTCCGTTTTTCTTTTGGTTTCAATGGTGATGTTTGTCTTGAGTCAATACTCTTTTCAAAAGCTTGTCACCGAACAATATCCGAATGAAAGAGATCTTACAAATTTCAATTCCTTTTTTATCGGCTCCGTTTACGGCCTGAGTCTGATCATGCAAACATTTGTCAATCACAGGATCATCAGTAACTATGGACTCAAAGTCTCTTTGTTCATATTGCCCGTCGTTATGATTATATTTTCCATCGGATCGATCGCTACGGGTTCTTATTTTGGTATTGAGAAAAGCATCGCGCCTACAGGATTTATTTATTTCTTCCTGTTCGTTTCGCTAAGTAGGTTATTCAACTGGATCCTTCGTGAATCGCTGGAGACACCGGTATTCAAGCTCTTTTTTATTCCTCTGGACAGCAAACTGCGTTTCAGTATACAATCAAAGGTCGAAGGTCTGGTGAATGAAAGCGCACGTTTTGTCGGAGGCCTTTTGATTTTCGGATTGGCATTCATTCCAGTATTTAATATCATTCATATTGCAATATTTTTAATTGTCCTGGCGGGTATCTACTTCGTCATCGTAAACAAACTATACAGTGGATATCGAAACAAGATTCGACTCAAGCTCGAAAGTACTGATGGCGAGCAGGAGAAGTTAGAAAAAGGATATACCCAGATTACCAGTCGGTTGGAGGATATGCTCACCATTCCTTCATCGTCGAAAGCTGTGTTTTCTTATAAATTATTGGAGAAAATAAATGCAGCACAAGTGGGAGTCTGGGCCGGTAGTCTAATGAAAAATGAAGATGAAGCTGCCCGCCATTATGCAATGGAGAGAATGAATGAACTGAAAGGATTATCAGTATCAGACCAGTATGTAATACGTCTCGATGAAACGAAAACTTCTGGTGCAGAAAAAAGTATTCTCAGCAAATCAGACCTGCAGTTAATCATAGACAATGGAGGCGATATCACCAAATCACGGATTCAAAAACTTACGCGATCAAACAACGCGAATGACCGCCACTACGCCGCGGAACTTTTACTCCATACATCAAAAGATGAATGCACTTCTTTTTTAATGGAATTATTAAATGATTCCGAACCTAAAGTAAGGCACACCGCTATCAAGACTTCAACAAAGAAGTATAACCCCGAAGTGATTAATGCTGTCATCGAAAATTTGGGAAACCCTGTTTTTAGTAATCAAGCGATGAATGCATTGGTGCTGATTGGTACGGACACATTGCCAGCATTGGAAGGAGCATTTTATCGAAGTGGTCAAAGTACCCAGATGATGCTGAGGGTAATTCAGGTAGTTGGAAGGGTGGGAGGGCAGCGCGCAAAAGAAATTCTTTGGGGTAAAATTGATTATCCGAATAAGATTATTGTATCGCAGGTACTACTGTCTCTGGGTGAGTGCGGATTCAAAGCCGGGATATCTCAAATTACCCGTATTAAGTATGCGATTGAATCTGACATCGCCGACATCAGCTGGAATCTTAGCGCAATGGAGGAGGTGGGTGACGAAGGATTTAGCGATCAAATTAAAGCAACATTAAGGTTAGAGATTCAAAATGATATAGAGCATATTTATATGCTGCTTACCATGCTGTATGATACGCGTTCTATACAACTGGTAAAAGAAAATATCGACAGTGCCACAACCGAAGGAATTACGTACGCAATAGAAATGCTTGATGTGTTCTTGTCAGAGCAACTCAAGCAGCGTGTTATTCCTCTCCTTGACGATTTGACTGATGCGGAGCGTGCCCGAAGGCTGGAAGAGTTTTATCCAAGAGTAAAACTTGATCATAAACTCGTATTAAAATTTATGATCAACCGGGACTTTGCCCAATCGAACCGCTGGACGAAGGCATGTGTTTTGTTCCAGATTGGTATCCGCCGAATTGTCGATTTTAAACTGGACCTCATCGCCCAACTGTTTAACCCCGATACGCTCATTCGTGAGGTATCTGCCTGGGCGTTGTATCAGCACGATCCTAATCAATATCACGAGAATACCAGACGTCTTGGGGAGGAAGCAAAAAGGGAACTTGATACCCTTATAATTCATTCAAAAAAAATGAGCAGGTTTGAGATGGTTCGCTTTTTTCAGAAGATTAATTTTTTCGAAGATGTTCCAGGGATTACGCTTTCCCACCTTGCCGATATCAGCGAAGAAATCAGATTAAAGGCGAAAGACTCTCTTCCGCTCGATGAAAAGATAAACAACTACTTTTATGTTTTGATATCGGGCACCGTCGACTTTTTTCAACGCGGCAAACTTGTAGCTGAGTTTTCTCAAGGTCAATTCATCGGGGAGATGTTGGGAGTACCAAATTTTGTGAATACAAATCTCCTCATCGCCAAGTCAGACGTTGTAATACTGAAGTTTAATAAAGATCAATTTTATGAACTGCTTTCCGATAATGTAAAGCTTGCGGATAAGGTATTAGAATTCATCTGAGCATGTCCAAGTCGAAAAAAATCTTCTTAGGTATTGTTATCGTTTTTGCACTACTGATAGCCTTCGCCAGTTATGACATAAGTCGAAGGACCACTTTTCCAGGTTCCAAGTCCCAACTCAAGGAGCGCCTGAAAAAGAATTACATGAATAACCCTGACTCGCTTCGAAACGATAGCATAAGGGAAAATGCTTCAAAAAACTAAAAATTCGTATAGATTATAAGGTAAAAGATTGTTTTGACAACCTTTTATTTTATCTTTGACCCAGATTAAAGCCAACTATAGACATGAAAATCCCCCTTAGTCGAGTACTTCGGGGGATTTTCACTTTTAATCCATTCCCTGAAAATCTTTCTAACTTTCTTAATGCCCACTGAACTCCTATTTTATCCAGTGGTCGATTCTTAATACCTAAGATCAAATAGCGCCACATATCTTTGTTTCAGATTAAAGCCAACTATAGACAATTGATTATCCCCCGTCGTCAAGGACTTCGGGGGATTTTCATTTTAGCAGAAATCCATCTCCGAACAAGGAAACAAGTCAAATCATCTTTTTGGTTTTTTTTTAATACGAATTTGCATCTCGAAATTACATTCTTAATTTTCGGAGAATGATAAATAAGGCCATGTCACTCAGTGCCCTCTTCTTTTCAGTTATCGTACTTTCTTTCAATAGTCTCCTCGCACAAAAATTTGTGGCCGAAAAAAGTTCTGTTTCATTTTATTCAAGCGCACCATTCGAAAACATTGACGCGAAAAATACAAAGTCGTCTGCAGTCTTTGATTCCTCGTCTGATGAGATTGCATTCTCTATTCCAATCAAGGAATTTCAATTTCCAAAGTCCTTAATGCAAGAGCACTTTAATGAGAAGTATCTGGAGTCAGAAAAATATCCTAAGTCTACTTTTTCAGGAAAGATAATCGGTTTTAAGGGCAACGTTTCTGGTGTTCAATCCGTCACGGCTGTTGGGAAACTAATGATACATGGAATTACCAGAGATGTTACGATCCCTGGAACTATTGAACGGTTGGGAGAGGCGCTGATCATGAAATCCCAGTTCATCGTCAAATTGGAAGACTATAAAATTAAAATTCCTCAATTGATGTGGAAAAATATTGCAGAGCAAGTTGAGGTTACCGTGGAATTTACATTTAAGCCTAAACAATAAGATTCAATTTTTGTAACCCATGAAGACACGGTCTCCACAATTAATGAGGATATTTCTGTTGATGTTCTTTTTGCCTGGCACCATCCTCGCGCAGGATGACCTGCTGGCTGAACTTGAAAGAGAGTCAACGCCGGAAACGGAATATACGTTTGCAACTTTCAAAAGTACCCGACTCGGCAATGGGCATACAATAGAGACAAAGGCAGCCGGTGCCCTTGAGTTTATTTTTGGACACCGTTTCGGCTCAATGCGAGGTGGGGCATATGAAATGTTCGGACTTGATCAGGCATTTGTCAGGCTTGGGCTCGACTATGGTATCACTGACAAATTATCAGTTGGAATCGGTCGTAATTCATTTGATAAGACGATGGACGGCAATCTTAAATATAAAGCCCTTCGCCAAAGTAAAGGTGTTAAAAACTTTCCGGTATCGGTGACGGCATTTGGTAGTCTCGCCTATAAACTTTCACCCAAAAGCAATTCATCAGTCTCTCCTGACTTCCAAAATACAGATCGAATTACTTATATAGGGCAACTACTCATTGCTCGAAAATTTTCACCTGGGCTTTCACTTCAACTGATGCCTACCATTGTCCATAAAAACTATGTTGAAAGTTACGAGGACAATGATCAGTTTGCTTTGGGGATGGGAGGCAGGATTAAATTAACACCAAGCATTGCGCTCACTACAGAATACTATTTCAATTTTAATGCACCGGACAATGATACGTTGCTCGAAGATCTCAAGCGTTATAATTCGTTTACACTTGGGATAGACATTGAAACCGGTGGGCATGTTTTTCAGCTGTTGTTAACGAATGCAATCGGTTTAAATGAACGGGCATTTATAACTGAGACGCAGGATAATTTTTTTGATGGCGATATCCACCTGGGCTTCAATGTTACCCGCACTTTTCAATTGAAGAAAAATAAATAGTCGCAGCCAGTCTTCATTGAAATACTCCCGTAGTTTTTTACTTTTAGATTTCTATAAGAGTCTAACGGGAAGGATAATTGCTACTCATCTCTATCATCATTTACCTAATACTAACACTGTTAGTGGGGGTTTGGGCTTCGCGACGGGTTAAGACTTCAGGTGACTTTATGTTGGCGGGTCGTAGTCTGCCTATTATGCTAAGTTCGGCCGCATTATTTGCTACCTGGTTTGGTTCTGAAACGGTTTTTGGTGCATCATCTGAGTTTTTGAAAGGCGGACTTTACGGGGTAATTGAAGATCCCTTTGGCGCTGCATTATGCCTCTTGCTGTTCGGAATGTTCTTTGCCAGAAGACTCTACAACATGAACCTGCTTACCCTTGGCGACTACTTTAAACGGCGTTACGGTAATCGGATTGAACTTGTAGCATCGGTATTCTTAGCGCCACCCTACATTGGCTATATAGCGGCACAACTTGTTGCCATGGGGCTGATTTTAAATGTGGTTGTCGGGATGGCAATATGGCAAGGCGTGGTGATTAGCGCACTGGTTGTGACCATATATACATACATTGGAGGGATGTGGGCTATTTCAATTACCGATTTTATCCAAAGTATAATCATTATTGTTGGGCTTGTTGTACTGGCAGCAGTGCTGGCTGATAAGGCCGGCGGTGTAAGCACTGTTATTGCCAACGTGCCTACAGAGAACTTCAAATTCTTCCCCCGATTTGAGCTCAACGAGATTGTTGGCTACATCGCAGCCTGGTCTGTACTCGGTTTAGGATCAATCCCGTCGCAGGATGTTTTTCAGCGCGCTATGTCATCAGGATCTGCAAGAACGGCAGTCTGGTCATGTTACATCGCCGCAATTCTCTACCTCACCATTGCCATGTTACCGCTCTTCGTAAGTCTTTGTGTTAAACACCTTTATCCCGCAGCGATGTTTGGCGACAGTCAGCTTGCTTTGCCGAATATGGTTTTGCTTCACACCGCAATGCCTATACAAATTCTTTTTTTCGGTTCATTGCTTTCAGCGATAATGAGTACCACCAGTTCAGCAATTCTTGCACCAGCAGCAATTTTCTCTGAGAATCTGATCAAGCCGCTGTCGGGAGGGAAACTTACAGATAAGCAATTGCTTGTGGTGACGCGTATCTCGGTTTTGTTATTTAGTGCGCTGGCTACGATTATGGCTTGCCTACGTTCAAATATTTTCGAACTCGTTAGTGAGGCATCCATTCTTAGCCTCGTTTCATTGTTTATTCCGTTAACTATGGGCCTGTACTGGAAAAGAGCAAATAGTACAGGGGCCTTATATTCTATGGTGTTAGGAATGATTACTTGGATTATCTTTGAGGTTTACGAAACAACGTGGCCTAGTCTGGTTCCTGCAACCCTGGCCAGTTTAGTTGGGATGATTTCAGGAAGCTTAGCAAAACCTTCAATACAGTGGAAAGGATATGAAGATAGAACTCAATCGGTTGAATGATGCTCTCCATATGGAAGCAAAGAATGAGCAGGGGAATACGATTCATATGGACGGCTCCCCCGACATAGGTGGAATGAATCAAGGTATGCGACCGATGCAATTGTTGTTGTCAGCGATGGGAGGGTGCAGTTCGATAGACATCATCAATATTCTCAAAAAACAGAAACAACCACTATGGGATATTAAAGTAACGGTGACAGGTGAGCGAGAGAAGGGTGTTGTGCCTTCGTTGTTCACTGAAGTTCATGCACATTTCAGGCTCTTCGGGGACCTCGACGCTGACAAAGCTCAGAAAGCCGTTAGCCTGGGAGTTGAGAAATACTGCTCCGTGGCAAAGACACTTGAGTATAAAGCCAAGATCACCTACAGTTTTGAGATAGTTAAAGAATAAAAGAACACACCATTTCATCTCATCGATTGCTGACAAGGGGAAGCTACATCATTAATCATTGCATCATTATTTGAATTTTAACACTACCGTAATTCATGGAAGAAGAAAGTAATTTTGAAACAAATGCAATTCGGGCACAGCATGAGCGCTCTGCTTTTCGCGAGCATTCTGTTCCGTTGTACCTGACATCAAGTTTTGTTTTTGACGACGCAGAGCAGGCGCGTGCCATGTTTGCGGATGAGATTTCCGGTAACATTTACAGTCGTTATTCCAATCCTAACACAGATGAATTTGTTGAAAAGCTTTGTCTGATGGAAGGAACCGAAGACGGAATTGCAACCGCTTCAGGTATGGCAGCCATGTATAGCAGTATGGCCGCTCTATTAAGTTCAGGTGATCATGTGTTAGCCTGCCGGTCGGTTTTTGGATCTACACATCAGATTTTGAACACAATTTTTCCGCGCTTCGGAATAACATATAGCTACGCCGATATCACAGCACCTGAAACCTGGGAGCAAAAGATCCAGTCGAACACGCGAATGATATTTGTAGAGACTCCCTCCAATCCGGCGCTCGATATTATCGACCTCGACTGGCTGGGAAAACTGGCCAATAAGCATAATCTCATTCTGAACGTAGACAATTGTTTTGCAACCCCCTACCTGCAGAACCCGGCAAAATGGGGTGCACACCTTGTTACTCACTCTGCTACAAAGTTTATTGATGGACAGGGTCGGGTTATTAGCGGTGCAGTGTTAGGGACAAAGGAGTTAATTAAAGAAGTGAGATTCTTCACGCGACATACCGGTCCCGCAATGGCACCGTTTAATGCCTGGTTGCTCTCCAAAAGTCTAGAGACTTTGGCCATTAGAATGGAGCGTCATTGTCAGAATGCACTTACGCTGGCGACATATCTGGAAACAAGGAGCGAAGTGATAAAAGTGAAATATCCATTCCTGCAGTCACACCCACAATATGAGTTGGCCAAACGACAAATGAAGTTAGGCGGAGGGTTGGTATCTTTTGAAGTCAAAGGTGGATTGGACCAGGGAAGAAAATTTCTGAATGCATTAAAAATGATTTCGCATACCCCTAATCTTGGAGATACCAGAACGATTGCCATTCATCCTGCATCTACAACCCATTCAAAACTCACCGACGAGGAACGCGCATTGGTAGGCATAACGCCAGGGCTTATCAGGATTGCAGTCGGACTTGAAGATATTAAGGATATTATAAAAGATGTGGAGCAGGCTATGGTTGCTAGCTGTTAGGCATCCGTTCTGAGAAATAATTTAAATGCCTAGCTTAGACTGGGGCGGGGGTTTAACGAATGTCTACCCCTAAATCCCCTATAGGGGACTTGAATGCACTTTCAAATAATCAGGTCAAACAAATTGAAATGTATTTGATATGTAGCAAGTCGAAATTGCAATTCGTATAAGAAGTTTGCCGATTGTACACTGTAAAAATTCCCCCTTTCAGGGGGTCAGGGGGTTTAACGAACATCAACCCCTAAATCCCCTATAGGGGACTTGAAATGCATTTTCAAATAATCAGGTCAAACAAATTGAAATGTATTTGATATGTAGCAAGTCGAAATTGCATACGAAATTTGCCGAGTGTACATTATAAATTCCCCTTTCAAGGGTCAGGGGTTTAACGAACATCAACCCCTAAATCCCCTATAGGGGACTTGAAATGCACTTGGTAAATTAATATTGTGCAAGTGAAAAATTGAAATGGATTTTAGTTTTACCACACAGTCGAAATTTACGTTCTATTGGTGTAGATATACGTTGGATGGTTAAGGTATTTCAGTTCTCCATTCTACAATGCGACGCATGAAATTCGACATGCATTTGGGTGCTAGCGGGAATTTGTTTGCAATGGCCCGGCAGTTGAGGCTTCAGGAAACTGAGGCCGAAAAACGTCTGTGGTGCAGGTTACGTAACAATCAGCTTGGTGTTAAATTCAGAAGGCAACATCCAATCTACACTTATGTGGTTGACTTTTATTGTCATTCATGCGGTCTGGTGATAGAAGTTGATGGTCTTGTCCATAGCACCAAGGAATCGGAGTTTAATGATAGCGTTCGCACGAAAGCCTTTACAGAATTCAACATTGAAGTAATCCGTTTCACCAACTACGAAGTACTTTTTGACATCGAGACTGTATTAGATAAAATTAAAACATCCATAAAGAAATTCCAGTTGGAATAGTTCTCAAAAGTACAATCTTTTTAGCCGTACAACGGTGTCACTACCCTCTAAAACTTCCACTTTCAGAGTCAGTGTTTAACGAACTCTACCCCTAAATCCTCTATAGGGGACTTGAATGCATTTTCAAATAATCAGGTGCAATACGAATTGAAATGTATTTGATTTGTCGCAAAGTCGAAATCGCATACGAAATTTGCCGAGTGCACATTATAAATTCCCCTTTCAAGGGTAAGGGGTTTAACGAATGTCTACCCCTAAATCCCCTATAGGGGACTTGAATGCATTTTCAAATAATCAGGTGCAATACGAATTGAAATGTATTTGATATGTAGCAAGTCGAAATTGCAATTCGTATAAGAAGTTTGCCGATTGTACACTGTAAAAATTCCCTCATTTCGGGGGGGCAGGGGGTTTAACGAATTCTACCCCTAAATCCCTTATAGGGACTTGAATGCACTTTCAAATAATCAGGTGCAATACGAGTTGAAATGTATTTGAGTTGTCGAAAGGTCGAAATCGCAATTCGTATAGGTAGGAAGGTGCCAAGTGCACACTGTCTAAATTCCCCTTTCAGGGGG
>JBGTEP010000023.1:0-195889 GCA_041747735.1 Chryseolinea sp. | reverse complement strand
TAGCGTTTACGAATCGTAGAATTCTGGGGTTTGGCGTAACAACCGCTGCGCTGGCTCTTCATTTCAGAGAGAACCATTTGCAGATGACCTATTATCTTCTGCTCATGGTCTTGATCTACGGGTTAATTCATCTGATTCAATTCATTCGTGAAAAAAGAATCCCCGAGTTCCTCAAAGCGCTAGGTTCGTTAGTTCCGGCGGTGCTGATTGCCGTCGGAACATTCTTCGGCCCAATGTGGGCGATAAAAGAATATACCGATTACTCAATTAGAGGAAAGTCTGATTTGATGTTACCGGGTTCAACAGAGCCATTGACAGGTGCCAACAAGGGTTGGGCATTTCAATACAACTACGCCATCATGGAACCGATGACATTACTTATTCCTAATTTCTATGGTGGTAGTAGTCGAAACTTAATTGTACAGGATCGCGAAAGTAATGTGTACAAAGCACTCGCGCAATCAGCCGATGAGCAAACGTTTAATCAACTTGCCTACTATACCGGAGCATATTGGGGGCCACAGACTCCGCTTCCTTATTATGGTGGAGCGATTATCGTTTTTCTTTTTGCGATCGGAATAGCATTCGCCGAAAAAAAATACGTGTGGTGGCTGGTACCCGTTTGTATTGTAGCAATCATGATGAGTTGGGGAAGTAACTTCGAGTCATTTAACTATTTCATCTTCGACTACCTCCCCGGCTACAACAAGTTTCGTTCGGTAACCTTCACCATCGTTATGGTAATCTTTGCAATGCCACTTTTGGGATTGATGGGACTGGAAAAATTTATGGAGCAAGGATTAACAAAGGAGAACAAGAAAAAATTATTTATCGCCCTGGCCGCCACCGGCGGGCTATGCTTGTTTTTCATTTTATTTGCCGGAATATTAAGTTTTATTCGTGAAGGAGAAGAACAACTTCCTGCATGGTTTATCAGTGCGTTGGCAGACGATCGTAAAAGTCTTTTGCGAAGTGATGCATTCCGGTCCCTCGCCTTCATTGTAAGTACATTCACGATCCTTTATTTCCAACTATGGAAAAAGATTTCGCCGGTGGCATTCTATGCATTCCTGATTGTGATGATCACCCTGGATCTTGCCATCGTTGATTCACGGCATTTTACAAAAGACAATTACAAACGGAAACGTGGAAACACTGCCTTTGTCCCTACGGAGGCAGATCAGGAGATTCTCAAAGACAAGTCATATTACCGGGTGTATAATCTTCAGGAAGCTTTTCTGGAAGCCCGTACTTCTTATTTTCATAATTCAGTAGGTGGTTATCATGGCGTTAAATTGAGGAGATATCAGGATCTGTATGATTCCTGTTTGTTCAGGCAGACCAATGCGTTGATCCGAAACATCCAGGTAGGTCGCGTAAATTTAGAAGACTATGGCGTAATAAACATGCTCAATGTAAAGTACATGGTTTATGGTCCTCAACGCGACAACATCATTCCCAATTCTGCAGCAAATGGAAATGGATGGTTTGTGCAGGAAGTCGTCACAGCCGATTCACCGACAGATGAACTTGAAAAAGTTTGCGGCCTGAATACCCGTGAAACGGCTGTCGTTAATAGTTCAGAATTTAAGGCACCGGAGGTTCAATTTGATAGCACGTCAACCATTAATCTTCTCGAGCATAATCCAAATTATCTGAAGTATGAAAGTCAGTCGCAGACAGGTGGCTTCGCTGTATTCTCTGAGGTTTTCTATCCAGAAGGATGGATCGCAACTATTGATGGAACTGAAGCGGAAATCATTCGGGCGAATTACATTCTTCGTGCTTTAAATGTTCCTGCCGGGAAGCACGTCATTGAATTCAAGTTTCAACCGAAGGCATACGTAGTGGGCAATAAGGTTACTATAGCCTCGTCATGGTTAATGCTTCTGGTTCTGCTGGGAAGCATCGGATGGTCGTTAAAGAAAAGGTAACCACTCATTAGTTCGAAGTTCGATTTGCCTCTTTTGAACTACGAAGGTGGATCAATGCCACTATTTTTCGTTGAACAGGCCTATGAACCTTCTGAAACGGCTTTATGGCAGTTCCGTAGTGGGTATCTCATCGGATGAAATGAGTGTAATCCGTTATGATCTTGAAATCATACATCTCCTGAAGTTCATTTAAAACGTGTGCGGACGATTATTACCCCCGTTCCCGCGAAAATTTGTTCAGCTCCCGATACATTCGTTAAAATCCCCAAAGGCAAAAACAGGTATTTCAACTTCCGGAAAATCCTTTTGAAGTCAAAATGAATTCGTGGACTCATAATCCAGCGCAATAGAATTCATGTTTGCAGATAGTGAATCCGTTGTAATTTTTTTGATTAAAACTTACATTCAAGAAAGGATCGTTTTAAGTGCCTATGGCATTAGATAGCAGATTATTTCACTCTTCTAACTAAGTGTTATACTTATCTGAATTTTGGTTATTTCAGCGACAGCTTCTTTAGCTGCTTATAGTTTCTGTGAACATTTGCACCGTTGGTTATAATTGGTCGCTTTAATTCTGCCTATAGTATTGATCGAAACTCGTGAAGAAGGAACCAAGAACGGAATAAACTATTATGCACAATCAATTATACCCTGCGACAGGTTTTGTAAAAAATCATACCTCCAACGACAACCTTATAAACCTCCCCATCCAATTTTTTCCGAGGCTGAAAAAAACAGGAGTGCTTTTAGGGTTATTACTAATCATTACCGGAATCACTTCGGATTTGATGGCCCAAAGCCCTGGCCCCAACTACAGGCAGTTCTTCTTTAACCCATATCTCTTTAATCCTGCTTATGTTGCCATCAACAATTCGCTTGAAGCCAGCGTAGTATACAGGCAACAATGGACTAACTTCAAAGATGCTCCTGTTACAATGGGAGCCAATATTCAGTTTCCAACCAATGACCGGGTGTCATTAGGTTTCAATGTATTCACCGATAAACAGGTGCTGGTACGGAACTCAAATGTTACAGCAACTTTTGGATATGTAGTTCCCATCGCCGAGAACCAGGCGCTTCGATTTGGGTTGTCAGGAGGAATAGGGCTTAACAAACTTGATCTTTCAGCTGAAGAGTTGAATTCAAATGACCCGGCACTTATGAATGCAACCGGTAATAACTACTATGTAGATGGAAACTTCGGTATCGCATACACTAATGGAGGATTTCGGCTTGGTTTTGCACTGACTGATCTTTTTAAATCAAGCTCATTTAATACCGAAAGCTTCAATGAATTTAAACTGTCGAACTTAAAGAACAGGCTTTATTCTGTAAGCTATAAATTCAATATGGGCGTCATGCAAAATGTGGCTCTTGAGCCCTACTTCCTCTACCGCCAAAGTGTAGACGGATTACAGGATTTCTGGGAAGCTGGATCAATAGTTTATCTTAAGCAAAATTTTTGGACTGGTGCGAGCTATAACCAGAACAATGGTATGGCACTTTTCCTTGGAATGAATATTAAAGAAAAACTTCGGTTTAGTTATAGTTATGAATTTCCTCCTTCCACAACCAGGTTTACGTCCACCAGTGCCCACGAGATTCATCTTGGTGTAAGACTTGCCGGAAAAAAAGCCACATCGGTTTCAAAACCAGCGAGAGAAATATCCCGCGAACTTGCTAATTCCGAAAACGATGAACCGATAAAATCTGTGGGTGAGGATTCTGAACTTTCGCAAAATGAAAATACCGGGGAACGCAACACGAATCCGGAAGCAATTTCTAACGACTCTAAAAAGGGACGCCTTTCAAACGGAGAAAATGCTGAAGACATCCATAAAGAATCCTTTATGCCAACGAATGATGATCTGATAAAAGAAGACAAAGCGAAAATTCCGCCGACAAAAACCTTTAATTCATTTACGATGACGAAAAATCATCACTACGTTGTTGTCGGTGTATTTAGTGTACTGAATCATGCGCTGAGGTTTTCAAAGGATATGATGAGTGATGGTTACCCTGCTGACATCTCCCTTAATCCACATAACAACTTATACTACGTCTACATCTATTCTTCGAAAGAGGTTGATGACTCGAAAAAATTCAGGAATGAATTCAAGCGAAGAAATCTTTTCAAAGATGTATGGATTTTTTACATGGAGTAAGATCCTTGCAACATCATCGAAGTGTTTGTTACAACGAATGAGAATCCATGTATGTGAATTTTGGTAAAACAAAGCAGCGAATATCTTCACGTACATGGACTATCATCACCCGCATTCACTGATATTTTTTTCTAACAAACCAGCTCCAGCTATTGTCACCCGATAATAGTATTGTCATCCGCTATCACAAATGCTTTCAAGCGCCCGGATACTTCCAGTCACCACGATAGGCGCGGCTTAAAAGTTTATTGGCTTCAGCATCGTCCTTAATGATTCCTTTTTCGCCATCCCAAATTACACTTCGTCCGAGTTTCCAGCTTAACATGCCGAGCAGACTCATATTTGTTGAACGTTGACCAATTTCAATATCACAAACCGGAAGTTTATTTGATTTAATGGATTTCAAAAAATCCTGCCAGAGTGCTGCAATGTTTTGTTGATCAGGAAGGTCGAGCGAAGCATCCTGATGAATAGGTTGCTTTTTCTTGTCGGTCGGATAAAACGTCCAGCCATCAATCCAACCCATGTGAAACGTTCCTTCCGTGCCGTAGAAGTAACAACCCAGGTTTGTCTTCTCCGCATTGTTTGCAGCATACTGGCGATGCTCCCACGAAACCGTAAAGGATTCAAATTCATATAAAACATTTTGTGTGTCCGGTGCGTCGGTATTATCGTCCCTGATAAAACGGTTGGCTGTAGAGTAAATCGTTTTCGGATGTTTTTCTTCTGACCACCAGAGGATTTGATCCAGCCAATGGATACCCCAGTCACCCAATGTCCCGTTAGCATAGTCCAGATACCCTCTGAACCCTTTGGGATGAATAGTGGTATTGAATGGACGTAACGGTGCTGGTCCACACCACATATTCCAATCTAATGCAGCAGGAGCTTCGCTATCGGGTGTCTTTGTACCCACACCCCCACCGTAATGAACGAACGCTCTGATCGATCCGATTTTCCCAGCTTTTCCTGACTTAAGGAATTCCATACCCGAGATGTTGTGAGGTGAGACCCTGCGGTGTGTTCCAACCTGTACAATACGTTGTGTATCTCTCGCAGCTTTCACCATAGCCTTACCTTCGTTGATGGTATGACAAATCGGTTTCTCAACATAAACATGTGCGCCAACTTCCATCGCAGCAATAGCTATCAGTGGATGCCAATGATCCGGCGTTGCTACAATTACAATTTCAGGTTTTTCTTTCGCCAATAATTCCCGATAGTCACGGTATAGTTTTGGCGTATCACCGTTGAGTTTTTTGACTTCATCGGCAGTAGTTTGAAGGAAGTTTGCATCTACATCACAAAGCGCAACCACTTTACTTTCACCTGCCTGTATTGCACAGCGCAAAATATTTCCACCCCACCATCCGGAACCAATTAATGCCGTTCTGTATACTTTGTCTTTCCCCATCACACGAATGATTGGCGCAGCAGCAAATGCCATTCCTGTCGCTGCTGTTGATTTGATAAATTGTCTGCGTTGCATATTTAGATTTTAAAAATGGAAATTAAACAAATCATTTCATTTGAAGGCTAGAAGAAATAGTTTATTGGAACTTTCAAATAAAAGCAAGCGATCGATAGACATACATCGTTCGACTAAAATACCACCTCAACGTAACCTTGTGAATGAATTTTTTGCTGTCCGTGTACGAGACCAGGTCTCCATGGAGGACCTTGTTGTATCAGGCGTATCGCTTCCTGATCTTGTTCCCATGACAGACTTTGAATAATAACAAAATCCCAGATCGATCCGTCAATGCCTACATTAAAAGTAACTTTCACCACACCTGATTTACTATTCATCCCGTTATCCCGCTGAATATTTTTCTCCAGGTATTTTTTATACTCTGCCATTCCCATGACCGGAAAAGGATAAAGGCTGAGCTGATCATAGACATATCGCTTTCCATCCTTATCTTCTGAAACTCCACGAATCAAACGATTATCGCTGTAAAAATCATGATAGTATGGTTTTCCATCGTCATGAAATCCAAACCAGTCACCGTCCCTTCTACCACCAACATAATCTCCTTCCTCTGCAATGTTTCCGTTTAGATGCCACTTGATGAATCTACCATTGCCATTTTCAACTTGCACCCTGCCTAAGGAATCCCAAACACTACGTGTAAATGCACCTCCATTATAATACACCTCACTCTCCAAAGCACCGTTCCAATGATAACTCTCCCACTTACCTACAGCCTCTTCCTTAATATAACGACCTGCTGAGGAATAAGTACCGTGGTCAGAGTAGTAAATAAATATACCATCTTTCATATTACTCAGATATTTGCCTTTCATCTGAATATCACCGTTCCTGAAATAATCCGTTACCTTTCCCTGCCACCTTCCTAATGAATCTACTGATCCCACACGATGAAAAACTGATGCCGATGGATCATCAACCTCTTTCCATTCGGAATCGTAAAAAATTCTTTTTGTTACGAGTTGATAGTTTGGACCTTCGTTCGTTTCAACCGGCATTTCGGCAGGTTCAGAAAAATCGAAGTTCAAATTATACTTAAAGGGGTGTATTGAATCAAATTTTACTGATACCACGTCAAGGCTATCCAAATACACATACGACTCTCGATCAATCAACGCAATTCTGTATAACGCCTCTTGCTTGCGGAGTTTTGCATAGTTACTCAAGTTACTTGTATCACCCCGTAGATCAGGATGCACGTGTTTGAGTCCGTGAAGGCTGACTCGGATAGAATCCCATTCAGGTATTATCGCATGCAGTGTATCCTTAATCTGAAGGTCTGTCAGATTACCCATTCGGGTTGTTCGTCTTTCTGCAGTAAGTACTCGTTGAAAAATCTGATAATAATACAATTTGTCTTTCGGAAGCAGAAAGACACCAAATGACAATAGAAGAACTGCTACAGCTAATTCTCTTTTCCGGTTAAGAAAGTCAAACTTGTGTTGCACTACAGCCAGAACAAGTCCTCCGATACAGCCACCTATATGCCCTGCTAAATCTACATTGAACTGTGAAGTAATGAAGGCGTTGATCACAACAAAAATGATAAAGTTTACAACGATTCCTCCCAGCGCATGGCGATCACGATAGTTGCCCACCAACTCAGCGCCCAGGCGATACCCATACAATCCAAACAGAGCACCGGAAGCACCTGCACTAATGGTGTACATATTAAAAGCAGTACTAACCAATCCCCCGGCAATACCACAAAAGAAATAAACCAGTAAAAACCGGGGAGTACCTAGTGCCACCTCAAGTGGTCGTCCCATGGAATACAGCGCAAACATATTCACCAGAAGATGGAGTACACCAAAATGAAGAAACATTGAGGTAATTAATCTCCACGGCTCACCATTCAACGTAAACGGATTAAAATTACCTCCAGCATGAAGGATGGCAATCACGTCTATCCCTCGATCCATCATAAGGCTCTGTTGCTGAATAGCCAGCCAGCTAAACACCACCGTGTTGATCAGTAACAGAACATATGTTGAAATGGCTTTGGTGGTCATCTTGTTGAAAGGCTCGATAATGCAGCAAGTCTCTGCAACAAGGGAGGGTGAGAGTAATGGAAGAAAACGTAGGCAGGATGAGGATATAAATCACTCAAACTATCCACCGATAGTCTCTTAAGTGCATTTGAAAGCGCTGCTCCGTCAAAAGTTTCACTGGCATAAGCATCTGCTTCAAATTCATTCTTACGGCTACGCATGTTCATGAACAAACCTGTTACCGCTGAAATTGGTGAAAACAGGATTCCGAAAGCAACCAAATTAAGGTGAAGGGAAAGTTGGGAACCTCCCAATGCAAGCGAAACATTCTCAGCATACATCATTCTCGACATGATGAATAACATAAACACGATCTGAAGGATGGACAGCACATACCCCCAGATAATATGTTTCTTCTTAAAATGTCCAACCTCATGAGCCAAAACAGCAACCAGTTCTTCTGTTGTGTGGTTCTCAATTAGCGTATCGTATAAAACAATTTTTTTCTTTTTTCCAATGCCGGAGAAAAAGGCATTCGCTTTTTTAGATCTTTTCGATCCATCAATAATAAAAATACTATCCAACGGGAAGTTCACCTTCTTTGAGAATACCTCTATAGCAGTTTTTAAATCACCATCGGGTAACGGAGTAAGTTTATTGAACAACGGTAAAATCAGTGATGTGTAAAACATATTCACTATCAAAATAAAAACTGCCGAGATCACCGAAAATATTATCCAGAATTGTGGCCCAATAGTTTGAATTAGATAAATCAAAGCTGACAGCAATCCGCCGCCAATAATTGCGGCGAGAAAATACCCCTTCAGCTTATCCACGAAAAACGTCTTTACCGTTGTTTTATTGAATCCGTATTTTTCTTCTATAACAAAGACACTGTACCATTGAAAGGGAATGGTGAGTATATCGGAGGCGAGCATTAAGACACCAAAAAAAGCAAGAGCAAGGTATATTTCATTTACAAAATATAACCTTAGCCATGCATCTACCCAACCAAAACCCCCGCTCGCGAGCATCCCAAAAGAAAGCAGAAAACTAAACCCCGATGTAATGAATGAAAATTTAGCCTGCTCTTTATGGTATGCCAAAGAAGTAAGGTACTTCTCCCGCTGGTAAAAGGCCTCGATTTCTTCAGGAATTTCCGAGCGTTGCGACCTGAGGTTGATAAAATCCAAAATCTGATCGAAAACGTAACTGATTCCTGTAATGGCTAAAATTATAACAAGTATTGTCTTTGGTTCCATAAAAGTTAAAAACAGGCAATGATTAAAAAGTGTTGTAATGATACCAAATAAGTCCTTAGAATCAACAGTAAATTTACTTCAAAACGGTGTCAAAAACTGCTCGTTTAAGAGAGGTGATGGCAGATTTTAAAACGGATCGGAGAGTCAGACATTAGCGTTTTAAAAGGTTGCCGCCTAAAATCCGATTTAATACCTCTTCCTTCAGATTGCGGCTTATGGGAATTCGGAAGGTCTTCATGATTATTTCATTCCCTTCGATACCTATTATGCCGGGAATGGATACCAGAAATGACTTGTGAACCTTCATAAACTGATCTTTCGGAAGCTGATGCTCGAGGCTTGTTAACGTGATGTATGTGATCAGTTTTTTATCGATGGTATGGATGACAGCGTAATTTTGAAGTGCTTCGACGTACTGCACATCAGCATAAAAAACCTTTTCATGTTTGCTGTTACATTTGATGAAAAAATAATCTGGCTCAAGTTTACACTGACCGGAAGATCTGTTCTTTAACTCATGAAATGACAAAGCCTTTTGGGATGCTTTCAGGAAACGCACATACCTAATGGGTTTCAACAGGTAATCGATAACATCTAAAGCGTAGCCTTGCAGCGCATATTCGGGAAAGGCGGTTGTAAAAATTATTGATGGAGGATCCTTTAATGTCTTCAGGAAATCAATTCCAGACATATCGGGCATGTGTATGTCCAGGAAAATTAAATCAACTTTTTCTTGAGATATGACCTGAGCTGCCCGGGTTGAATTTTCACATTGGGCAACGAGAAATAAAAAGTCTATTTCATCGATGTATTCCGACAGACCTTTTCGGGCAAGCGGCTCATCATCCACGACTAAACATTTTAGCTTCATCATAAAAAATCAACTTAAACAGAATATGAAATCGGCAAAAGCAAAGTGACCTCGAAAGTTTCCGGAAGGCTTTTCAATAATAACTCATAATCACTTTGATATATCAAATCTAACCTTCGTTGTACATTTCGAAGACCTATTCCATTCTTTGTAGTATGCTCAATATTGTTATCCTTTGTATTAAATACATTCAACCGGAAATATTCATGGTCTCTGGTCATTTCAATTGTAATTTCGTTTTTTTTAAGGTGATTTGATACATGCTTAAAACTGTTCTCAACAAACGGAATTAATACCAAGGGTGAAATATTAAAACCATGAACATCCTGAGAAACAAAAAACGAAACAGAATAGCTTTCGCTCTTTCGCTTCCGTTGCAGTTCAATATAATTTTTCAGGTAGCTGACTTCCTTTTCAATCGGAATATATCTTTCGTTACATTCATATAATTGATATCGGAGCATTTCAGAAAATGCCGACAGACTTTCACGGGCACCTTCATTGCTTTTATCAATCTGAAAATAAATTGTATTAATTGAGTTGAACAAAAAATGAGGGTTAATCTGTGATTTTAAGTATGCCAATTCCGTATTCAATTTTTCGACCTCAATTTTCCGGATTATATCCTGCTGAATATACCACTCTCGACTCAATGTTAGTCCAACGCTAAAAGCCAAATAAAACACTGCAATGGAAACATTATAAAATGAATTCCTGAAAAAACTTCTTTGCTCTACCTGACCCAAAACATCACCGTATAAATACACATCATGGAGATTCTTTATCGAAGCATAAAAAAGCACGCTGGCTGCGAGCAGTATGAAGTAAAGAACAACTTTTTGTTTTCGGGCAAAACGAGGAATAAAAACAATAAGGTTCGTGTAAATGATAGCAGCCAGTAAAATGTTACGTATTAAAACCTCAAGGGCAAATTGTCCGAAGCCTGCAGACTGGATTAATCCACTACGTATATACATATGAAAACCCACCGTCCCAATCCAAAAGATAATGTGATCGAGTTTATGTTTCCAGAAGTAGTGCATAATGGAAAATTAGTTCTTTTATCAACCTAACACCATCCCAAAAAATGCATTTTGTCAAGAATACGATACGCATCGTCAGATAATGTTTGCTCCTGTAGGTCTAGCCAGCATCTTCATCTTAAAATCAACGCCAAATTCATGAAAGCACTTTTGTTAGTAACCTGTATCACCGCTGCATGCAGCATTACCGGCTGCAGCCAGCCCAACGCCCACCATGGCTCAACTTCAAGAACAGTGGGAGGACCGTGCGAAGGCTGCGAAGCACTCTTCGAGTACGGATCGAAAAAACTGACGACCATTGATACCCTTTCTGATTTCAAAGATTATGGTCCAAAGTTGCAAGTTACCGGTACAATCTATCAGCGCGATGGTAAAACACCGGTATCCGACGTGATCCTGTATGTCTATCATACCAATCAATCAGGAATCTATCCAACAAAAGGAAACGAAAAGGGTTGGGAAAAGCGCCATGGCTATCTAAGAGGCTGGGTAAAAACTGACGCTACCGGAACTTACAGTTTCTATACCCTTAGACCCGCAGCTTATCCTCAAGGCAAGGACCCGGCCCATATTCATGCAACCCTAAAAGAACCATCAACTACTGCCTACTATCTCGATGACTATGTCTTTGACGATGATCCTCTCCTAACAGAATCAATCCGTAAAAGAGAAAGAAATCGAGGTGGTAGTGGTATTATACATCTGAAAAAAAACGATGATGGTATGCTGGTGGCACACCGTGACATTATACTGGGAATGAATATACCTGACTACTAATACTGGTCGTCATTATTCTTCTGCCAGGAGTTTTCGCAAGGATGTATCAACAGTTTCAAAATTAAATCTATTGATCGCCGAAGTCATGGCTGCTGCGATTTCATCCAAACATAAATTACCGATACTTCCTTCATGAGTGTGGCTTACGGTAGTGGCAGGGTTGTAGTTTCCTTGCTCAATATCAAGTCCTACCTTCTTATAGGCATCGCGGAAGGGCATACCGGAAAGAACAAGCTTATTCACCTCCTCTACGCTAAACAGAAATTTATACTTATCGTCGTTCAGAATGTTTTCCTTTACCGTAATATTAGACAACATAAGGTGCGTCATACGCAAACAGTCTTTTAACTGTTGAATGGCGGGAAACAGCATTTCCTTCAACAACTGCATGTCGCGATGATAGCCGGAAGGAAGATTCGTTGTAGATAATGCAATATCATTCGGTAAAGCTTGTAACTGATTGCAACGAGCTCTGATCAGCTCAAACACATCCGGGTTCTTTTTGTGCGGCATAATACTCGATCCGGTAGTGAGATCATCAGGAAAACTTATAAAGCCAAAATTCTGATTTAGAAAAAGACAAGCATCCATGGAGAGCTTTGAAACTGTCGCCGCAATGTTTGATAAAGCACTGGCTACAATACGTTCGGTCTTTCCCCGACCCATTTGCGCACTGACAACATTATAATTCAATGTCTCAAAACCAAGAAGTTCGGTTGTCATTTTTCGATTCAGCGGAAAAGAGGAGCCGTATCCTGCCGCAGATCCCAGTGGATTTTTATTGACAACAGAATAAGCTGCCTGCAGTGTGATTATATCGTCAATCAGGCTTTCTGCATATGCTCCAAACCAAAGTCCGAAAGAAGATGGCATTGCCAGTTGCAGATGAGTGTATCCGGGGAGAAGATGATTCCTATAGTTTTCACTTTGACTGATTAACAAGTCGAATAGTGACTTTACTTCCGTGACTACATCCTTAATTTCACTTCGTAGAAATAATTTTATATCAACCAATACCTGATCATTGCGGGAACGGCCACTATGTATTTTCTTACCGACATCTCCCCGTTTCTTGGTTAGCTCAAGTTCTACCTGCGAATGTATATCTTCCACACCTTCCTCTACCTTAAATTCTCCCTCAAAAATTCTTGTATGAATATTTTTTAGCTCTGCAGAAAGTACTTTGCGCTCTTCCGGCTTTAACAAACCGATTGATTCCAGCATCTGTATGTGGGCGAGTGACCCGAGCACATCAAATTTTGCCAGATACATATCCATTTCCTGATCCCTTCCTACCGTAAATTTTTCAACTTCTTTACGCGATACTTTATCTTTTTGCCAGAGCTTCATTCAGTTTTAATAGTTAGTTCACGAAAGTGATTTTATGATTTCTTCAGTTGCAAGAATAGTGGCATACTCACCCGCCAAATTAGACAATGAAATCTGATGGATCAAAGCGGAATCGTATTTACTTCCATCAATACCTGCATATCGAAACATACTATAGCATCGACAAGGGACCAAACGGAATCCACAGCCCGCTTCATTGAAGAATAACGTTGTTGAGTAGTTTGATATAAGTATCAATTCCTTTTTCAATTTCATCAACATAAATAAATTCATCCGCTGAATGTGAACGGGCAGAATCGCCAGGACCAATCTTTACCGAAGGAACAGGTATCAAAGCCTGATCAGAAGTCGTAGGCGAACCATACAACTTCAATTTTAACTTCTTTGCAGACTGAACCAGGGGATGATCCAAAGCGATACCAGAGGAACGCATACGCAACGACCGGGGCTTTAAATCACTTTTGACATTCTGTTTGATAATAGCAAGAGCTTCTTCCAGCGTATAGGCATCCGTAACCCTTACATCGACTGTAAAGCGGCATTCGGCCGGAACTACATTGTGCTGACTTCCCGCATTTATAATCGTTGCCGACATCTTCATCTCACCTAACGTATCAGATACTTTAGGAAACCGAAATGTCTTAAACCATTCTATGTCAGGTAATGCGATGTAAATGGCATTGATACCTTCTTCGCGGGCGGCATGACCAGGTTTACCCACGGCAAGGCAGTCAAGCACCATTAAACCTTTTTCAGCGGTTGCCATTTCACATAAGGTTGGTTCACCGACAATAGCAAAATCTATTGGCGGAAGCGATGACCAGATGCTTTCAACTCCACCGGTTCCGGAAATCTCCTCTTCGGCTGTCGCCGCCATCACAAGGTTGTAGTTTAAATCATTTCTATCGAAAAAATGAAGGAAAGTTGCCATAAGCGACACAAGCGGACCGCCTGCATCATTACTACCTAGCCCATAGAGCTTACTCTCTTCTATTTCAGGCTTGAACGGATCGCGCGTATACCCTGGGTTGGGCCGTACCGTATCGTGATGGGAATTCAATAATACTGTAGGCTTTTGCGGATCGAAATACTTGTTTATCACCCACACATTATTCCCGGTTCGAAAAGTCTGAACACCACTTTTTTCAAAAAAAGTTGCAATTATCGAAGCAACAGCGTCCTCTTCTCTGCTAAACGAAGGTGTAGCAATAAGTTGCTGAAGAAGGCTTAAAGCATTTTTATGTAATTTTTTGTGCATGCTGTCGGAGCTGTATATCTGTCATGAATCTTATCACAACGTAATTAATGTTCCCGCTGTCTCTTCACCTGTATTTTTAACCACGTCACCGGCCTCTCCGATTAATACTTCATTCACGCCAGCATGAATTGCAGCATAAGCATTTTCCAATTTTGGTAAAATTCCGTCGGCAAAAATCTGTTTGGGCAGAAGTTCATTGTATAAAGTCTGCGGAAGATGGTGAATTACAGACTCTCCGTTGTTAACATCAAATAAAACTCCCTTTTTTTCAAAGCAATAAATCAATCGCACGTGAAAGTTCTTACTTAACGCAACCGCAAGAACAGATGCAATAGTATCGGCGTTGGTATTTAATACATCACCTTCGGCATGTGTCAGTGGTGCAAATACCGGGATAGTATTTTGTGCTAATAGCAACGACAATAAAGCAGTATTAACGCCTTCTGGTTTGATGTCACCAACATAACCATAATCAACGTCTTTTACAGGTCTTTTTGTCGCATGGAGCATGTTTCCATCTGCGCCTGTAAGTCCAAATGCGTTACAACCCAAATGCTGAAGTTTTGCAACAATCTGCTTATTTACCAGCCCCCCATAAACCATCGTAACCAGGTCAAGCGTGGCCTTGTCTGTTATTCTCCGTCCCTTGTAGTAGTTAGATTGAATACCCAGTTGATTCCCAAGGTTCGTTGCAATTTTCCCACCGCCGTGAATCAAAATCTTTGCTTCGCTGATGGATGCGAAATCTTTCAGGAACACGTCAAGCGCTGCAGGATTATCCAATACATTTCCTCCGATCTTAACGATAAAGAGTTTGTCCATTTCTCAAATTGCTGTGAGATTCCTCTCGTTAGTTTTTCAGTATTTCGTGCAACACCGATTGTGCTGCCCATACCCGATTAGCGGCTTGTTGTGTTACTATACTACTGGTGCTGTCTAAAATTTCGTCACTTAACTCCACATTTCTTCGTACGGGCAAACAATGCATGACTTTACCGTGGTTTGTCAAGTTCAATTTTTCATTCGTAAGCATCCACTTTGGGTCATTACAATAGATTTTTCCATAGTCAGTATAGGTACTCCAGTTTTTTACATAAACAAAATCCGCATTATCTAACGCTGCAGACTGATCATGTGTGATCAATGCACCTTTGGTAAATTGTTCATCCAACTCATAATCTTCCGGGTGAGTAATTACAAAATCAGCTTCTCCCCAGGCGTTAATCCATTGTGAAAAACTATTGGCCACACATTGTGGTAATGCTTTTACATGTGGAGCCCAGGTAAGTACAATTTTTGGTTTCCTTGTTTCCTTAAAGGTGTCAGAAATGGTTATAACATCCGTAAGACTTTGCAGCGGATGCAGGGTAGAACTTTCAAGACTTACAACCGGTATACCTGCATACTTAATAAACTGGTGAATATAAAGCTCACTGTAGTCTTCTACCTTATTTAGTAGGGATGGAAATGTTCTAATCCCAAGTACATCAAAGTATTTACCCAGGATCGGAGCAGCATCCTTAACGTGCTCCACGGTTGTGCCACTCATAATTGCTTCATCTTCGAACTCGAGCGCCCAACCGTCCTGCCCTACATTGAAAACGATAGCTTCCATACCCAAATTCTGGGCAGCGATCTGAGTACTCAAACGGGTACGCATACTCGGATTTAAAAAAAGAAGGCCAATGCGTTTTCCTGCACCCAGTTTTGCATCTTTCAGTGGGTTGGTTTTGTAGTCCAATGCCTGTTTCACAAGGCGTTTAATATCGGGGGCATCCCCGGCTGAAATAAAATTCTTCATTGCAACTCTTTCTTCAAGGCGGTAAGGAAAATATCAATTTCACTCTTGTTCAATCCCAGGGAAGGCAACAGGCGTATAACAAAAGGCTTAGCCTCCCCCGTAAAAATATGATGATTGAATAATAAGTTACTTCTTACTTTGCTCTTTTCTTCGGGCAAATCAAAACCGATCATTAATCCTCTTCCTCTGACATTACTGATCTGCTTTAATTTTTTGAGCTCTTCCAGAAGATAAGCACCCATGCTGGACGCATTCTCCATCAACCCTTCCTTTTCTATCACCTCCAGCACAGCTAAGGAAGCAACACTTGCGAGATAGTTGCCGCCGAATGTTGTACCCAGCATTCCACTCCAGGGCTTTATATCACCATGGATTAAAACTCCTCCTACAGGGAATCCGTTACCCATCCCTTTGGCAACCGCGATGAGCGAAGGCTTTATACCAGAATATTGATGTGCAAAAAACTTTCCTGTGCGCCCGTAGCCGGATTGGATTTCATCTAAAATCAGTAGTGAATTATTTTCAGTACATTTTTTTTCAAGGAACCGAAGAAATGAATCATCGGGAAGTTGGATACCGCCAACACCCTGAATGCCCTCAATAATTACTGCAGCAACTTCCTGATTCAGGGCCTGGGTTAAAGCGCCTTCATCATTCATTGGTAAGAATACTACTTCATGCCCTGCGTTAAAGGGTGCAATAATCTTTGGATTGTCTGTCGCCGCAACAGCACCGGATGTACGTCCATGAAACGCTTTTTTGAAAGCGATAATTTTTTTTCTGCCGGTAACAAAAGATGCCAGCTTCAATGCGTTTTCATTGGCTTCAGCACCGGAATTACATAAAAATAACTGGTAATCGGAGTAGCCCGACAGTTGTCCCAGCTTTTCCGCCAGCTTTTCCTGTAATGGATTTTGAATGCTGTTTGAATAAAACGCTATCTTACCCAATTGAGCTGTGAGCGATGCCACATAGTGTGGGTGTGAATGCCCAATGGAAATTACAGCGTGGCCACCATACAGATCAAGGTATTTTTTTCCATTGCTATCCCAAAGCCATGATCCTTCTGCCTTTACAGGATTTATATTAAATAAAGGATATACGTCAAATAATGTCATCTTTTAATACGTTTCATTTCAGCACTACTGCTATTGAAGCATAGCAATATACGATGTTAATAAAGACAGTTTTAAAATACTATCGACTTCAGTTTGAGTCCGGCAGTTTCCTTCAAACCAAACATCAGGTTCATGTTCTGAACGGCCTGGCCCGACGCTCCTTTCAACAGGTTATCAATTGCTGAGTGAACTACCACTTTATTGCCTTCCTTCTCAATTCCAATCAAACACTTATTTGTATTTACTACCTGCTTAAGGTCAATTGTATCGTCTGATACAGTAGTGAACGGATGCCCTGCGTAAAAATCGGCATAAAGTTTTTTTAACTCATCAAGTGAAGCATCCACCGTAATACATGAGCTTACAAAAATTCCCCTTGTGAAATCTCCTCTCCACGGAATAAAGTTAATTGCATCAGAAAACCCTTCTTGCAATTGTTTCAGTGATCGGTTGATTTCTTTAAGATGCTGATGCGTTAAAGTTTTATACGCTGAAACATTATTTGCTCTCCAGGTAAAATGCGTTGTGTCCTGCAGTTTCTGGCCGGCACCGGTTGAGCCGGTTACTCCCGTTGAATACACTTCTTTCAACAGCCCTGCCTTTGCCAGAGGAAGAATTCCCAACTGTATGGCTGTTGCAAAACAACCGGGGTTAGCAATGTTGTTCGCATTCTTAATCTCATTCTTGTTGAGTTCGGGTAGTCCATAAATAAACTTTCTTTCTCCAGCGGACTCACCTAATCTGAAATCCTGACTGAGGTCTATCACACCGGTCGCTGGTAAGGACGGATTTTCATGAAGAAACTGCTTACTCTCCCCATGCCCTAAACAAAGAAAAACTACATCAGCCGGCTGCAGAAAGGAGTCTGTAAATCGCAGGTCCGTTTCGCCAAGTAGATCGGGATGTACAGAATGTATAGCGTTACCGGCATTACTTCTACTGTGGATGAAAGCGATCTCAACATCGGGATGGTTCAACAACAAACGAATTGTTTCACCACCGGTATAGCCTGCACCCCCAATGATACCAGCCTCGACTTTATTTCCCATCGACTTCCTCTTTTAACTGGTAATAGATGGATGTCTGATTACCGAAGATCTTGGTAAATCCTTTTACATCGTCTCCGGTCCATCCGAGGTTCATTTCACCATACTTACCGAACTTTGATGACATTAAATCATAAGGCGATTCAATTCCCAAAACCTGAAACCGGTAAGGGTACAGTTGAATATGTACTTCACCCGTCACATTCTGTTGCGAACTGGTGAGAAATGCTTCCATATCCCGCATAACAGGATCAAGATACTGTCCTTCATGAAGCCAGTTTCCATAGAAAAGTGCCATTTGCTCTTTCCAACTCAACTGCCACTTCGTAAGCACGTGTTTCTCCAGCGCATGATGTCCTTTTATAACAAGCATGGGTGCAGCAGCTTCAAAACCTACACGCCCTTTTATTCCGATGATGGTATCACCAACATGCACTTCCCTTCCGATGCCGTATGGACCCGCAAGATTCTGGAGGTATTGAATAGCTTCTGTGGGGTGATCAAATGACTTATCACTAATTGCTTTCAGTTCTCCTTTTTCGAAAGTAAGCTTAACGGTCTCGCTACCTTGTTTCGTAACTTGTGTGGGCCAGGCTTCCTCTGGCAACATGCCTAAAGATTTGAGCGTTTCCTTTCCACCCACCGACGTGCCCCATATACCCTTGTTGATGGAATACATAGCTTTCTCAAAATTCATCTGAACACCCTTGGATTTCAGAAAGCTGATTTCCTCTTCGCGCGATAGTTGTAGCTCACGAATAGGCGTAATGATTTCAACACCCGGCACAAGAATGTTCAGAATCATATCAAATCGTACCTGATCATTTCCGGCACCTGTACTTCCATGGGCGACAGCATCTGCCTTGATTTCTTTAGCATAGTTTGCCACAGCGAGAGCTTGCGACATGCGTTCAGCACTTACGCTTAAGGGGTAAGTATTATTCTTAAGAATATTCCCGTAGATTAAATACCTGATTACCTTGTCGTAGTAATTTTTTGTTTCATCTACGGTTTTATGTGAAGTGACACCGAGTGTCTTTGCCCGCGTTTCAATTTCCTTTAGTTCCTTTTCATCAAAACCTCCAGTGTTCACGGTTATGGTGTGAACCTCGAAACCTTTGTCCTCTCCTAAATATTTGACGCAGTAGGAAGTATCTAAACCTCCACTAAATGCTAAGACTACCTTCTTCTTCATGATTACTTATTAAGCAAATTCCAAATTCTATATAACTGATACTCGCATTGCGTTCCTAAAATGGAGCAAACATTTAGAATACATTACCAAAAAAATATCCCTAATAATGATTTGTTTTTCGTCGATCCGTCACCTTTTTTGTCATCTTTCTTACGGGAGGATTTTAGCAATACAAATTGTTTAAAGCGGACCCATCGTTCAAAAAGCTTAAAGTTACCTTTAAACTTACGATGGCGATGCTGCACCAACTCACCATCAGCATTCACTACGGTATCTTTTACATCAGGCTTTTGTTCTAAAGCCAGTGCAGCTTTAGCCGCTGCTGCAGCTTGAATTTTTTCCTCTGCTTCAACAGGATCGAATAACATAGCTGTACACATACAGTTCTTACGCTCTTTCGCCATAAGAATATCGTAGTTAACACAGCTTCTACACCCTTTCCAGAATTCTTCATCAGTAGTCAATTCTGAGTATGTAACGGGTTCATAACCCAGATCAGAATTGATCTTCATAACGGCTAAGCCAGTGGTCAACCCAAAGATTTTGGAGTGAGGATATTTTTCCCTGGAGATTTCGAATATTTTGCGCTTGATCTCCGTTGCCACTCCCGACTTACGGAAAGGTGGTGAGACAATCAAACCCGAGTTAGCGACATATTTATCGTGCTCCCACGCTTCAATGTAACAAAAGCCAACCCAGGTACCATCTTGGGTTGTAGCAATGACAGCCTTACCTTCCTCCATTTTCTTAACTAGGTATTCAGGAGAGCGTTTGGCAATGCCGGTGCCTCGCGCCTTGGCAGACTCCTCCATTTCGTTAGTAATGGTTTCTGCGTAATGTGTATCGTCAGGCGTAGCTTGCCTCACAATTAATTTATAGTTGTCCAATTTCTTTGTTGAATTATTTTTAAGGCTATTAAAAACCGTAGTGAAAGTGATAAAAACGGCATAATGTATCTATCATTATGTCCTTCAAAACTTGTCGTGATGAAGGTATCAGATACGCGCAAAGCGTATCGGTCGTGGTCGCCTGGTCACCGTACAGGCAAGGGCAAAGAACTGAACAGTTCTTCTGGAGTGGTAAGCAACAATCGATGCTGTTACGATGGTGATCAATGTTTTCAATTTCTTATTCGTATTAAATGTTAAACGTCACTCAAAGGTCATTCAATTGGTTTTAGATTACACCTGTAATGCAAAATTAAACGATAAAGTTTGGGAAACGATAACCTTTTCTTAAAAGACTTTGAAATATTTTTCGGTTACTAACTTCCGTTAGTAAGAATTTTATTGCCGGACTATGACAGATCGGTGGCGAATGTTTACCTTTGGCGAACGTTTATCGATTGTCTGCCATGTTACCAAAAAAGTTAGTTGTTGCCAGCATCTTCTGCTTATTGATAATCACCTTGTCAATTGTCTTCAGACCTGTTCCGAAACCTTCTCCGGAAAATACGGTAAAGACCTACGGAACAATTGAAGAAGTTTTTGAGGCTGGCGAATCAGGAGTGGTGTTTAAACTGGAGGGAGATGATCGCATTTACTACATCGATGAAGGGATTCGGAATGAAGCTTCGTTTACCTCATTAAAGGCTGAGCTCCCGGGAAAGGCCGTCGAAATTCATTACATTAAATATTGGACTCTTATAGACCCCCTCAACAAGCTTAAGCGTATCGCAAAGGTAGACGTAAATCATACTACGTTATTTACTGAGACCAAGTAGGCTAATCCGACTCTACTCAATCCAGAGGCGGGAGTACAAGTGATAACTGTTTCAGTTTGCTATTTTACCAGTACGAGTTTTCCCACCTTGGCAATTTGTTTTCCCCCAACCACAAAATGAAGTTTGTAGATATAAATACCACTCGGCAAGGGGGTGCCATTGCTGTTCAGTCCATCCCAAGACAATTCGTTCGTTCCGACATGGAAGGAGGGGAAATAACTTTCATCAAACCGACTTTCCTGCTGACCGTTTACATTGACAATTTGCAAATTGAACTGCTGCGGTAACAACTCGCCTGAAAGAATAATTTTAAAATATACCTCCCGCTGAAAGGGGTTAGGGTATGGTTCGGAAATCGTAACAGTCGATTCATTTTTGACAATAAATGATATCTCATAAGGGTCCAGTCCACTACGGTTCCCCCGTGCATCTGCAGCTTCAATTCGAAGCTTATATTCCCCATCAACCAAATTCTTGGGATTGAATATGACCTTAAAAGCCGACGTGTCTGTTGCGGGTTCCCAGGTAACATCTTCATGGGTAAGCAAGATGGACTGAGGACTACATTCATCGATGTCGCAAGGATAGGTAAGAAAAATTCTTATACCTGCCGTGTCAGTCTTCAAAATATAACTATTCTCGTCCCAAATTTTGGTAAGAATTATCGGATTAGAGGAAACAAAGTCGCGATTCATTATGAGCCTTCCATCGATGGATACTTCAAGAACAGGGTTAAACGTTTCAACCTGAACGTTCAAGTACTTGTTTAGTTGAAGCGCATTGTTATCATAATATTGCTCCGACACAATCCGGGGGTTTACAAAAACATTAACATCATTCAATCCTCCCTTATCGCGCGTGTTAAGACTCAAATCAAACGAGGTTGTATCCCCTGGAAGTGGTGCCTTTATCTTCATAAATCCTAACTCTGAGGTACGACTTGTCTGATTGAAAAAGTCGTATCGAACAGTCAGCGAATCTAAAAATGCCTGATCGCTTACATTCATAAAACCATATGAACCGTGCCATACCTCGCCTTCATTCATTGTAACCTGCTCTTGATTGCCATTGTAAAGAAGCAACCCTTCAGGTACTGGCGTAAAGAGGACAAGCCATTTATTGAGCTGAGCTGAGGTAAGGTTAGTGTCATCTTCGGTATTATATACAATTCTCAGATACGGGAATTCGTGAGCGGGAACCGAACCTAAGTCCTGATCACTTATCACATCCTGGAAAATAATTTGCTCGCCGCCATTCAGTCTGACACCAATTACATCAAAGCTTACCTGGTCAACCGATTCAATTTCTGACGGACGGGTAATGACAGATTGCCATGCATAGGCCGGGCCAATTAGTGCTGAATTCATTTTCCCTTCGGTGTAACCCCCCGTAATTGTTCCAGCCATACTTAATTCCTGTTGGGACTTGGGTGAGCCTGACGTCTTATAAATCGCTGCAGTTCCGGGCGTACTGCCTTTCCGCCCAAGGATGATCACTGGTTCACCATCTTGTAAAGCATTAATTTGCGCAACAGAAATGCCAAGCTCACCGAATTTATTCTTCGCTGCTGCGGGCCAGGAACTGAATTCTGCATTTCCAATAGTATATAAAAGGACTGAATCACCCGGTTGAATATTGTTGACGTACTGAATTATGTCGTCGTTGTTGCCCGTCACCATTTGAGACGGGACAAAATTATTAATCACCCAGGGCTTCCGCCCACATACTCTGCCTGCCCGGTTGAACCATTCAAACTCGATACCCACATAAGGCGCTGTAGATTTTCTGTCGAATGCAATCAGATTTAACGAGTTATTCCGGCAATCAAATCCGGGACCCGAAAGGTTAAATTCGGCACCGCCAATTTTAACACTTACACTGCTAAATGGAGCTGGATGAGTACTGCCAAAGGTTTTAACTGAAACAGATGTTGAGGATTCAAGGTATCTTAATTTCCTCAAACTGGCGTCTTTCACGAGCCCTTCCGTTTGATTATCCAGGTATTGAGGAAAATGAACTTGTGCCCAACCAGCTGATCCATCATGGATATAAGTGAAAGAACTTTGCGTCCATTCTAAACTTTCGCCTGGCTGAGGCTGGGCGAGCTTCGTACGCCAGTAGTAAGCAACAGTATCCAATGAAAGTAGGGAGAACACCTGACGTGCAAGTACCTTTCCATTTACTAATGCCTGGCTTTTAAACGGACTATCAAACGTTTTGACAGTATCCAACTCAACTAAAAAATCACGCTCGCCGGATAACAAATCAGTTGTCTGAAAGGAAAGTGTGACTTCTTCGGTATTCACAATACTATAGTTTACAGGAAAGAGATTTTTAGTTCCGTTGAGCGGGATGATAAGAGTTTTGGTTGCCACATTGTTTCCTTTAGTCAATTCAGGCAAAACATCGTCGGGGTCCAGTGTTACACGAAATGTATTGTTTCCGAATCCAGTTTCTCTGCCCTTGCGAATAACAAACGAAACTGTATCACTATACTTTGGCGAAGGGAAAAGAGAATCATAGACGATAGTAGAGTTATCATTCAGCGTACGTAAAACCTCTATTCGGATTGTGTCTTTCCTTGCCTGACCAAAATTCCTGATGATCATATTAATGGCAAAGGAATCGGTCAAAGCCGTGATCGGTTGCGCATTAAAGGAATGTATGTCAATACTATTATCATTGATTTCCAGATCGGCCTTTAGTGCTCCGAATAATCGAACCGCCGGATCACCCAGCAAAACCATCTGCTGCACTTGAGTTATGTTAGCAGACGTTTCAGAGGACGATAACATGTATCGCCGTGCTGTTTCTTTTTGAATATCTCCAATCCCCTTAGTAATAAAGGTCGTATCCTGATATCCTACATCATAAAATGTATCTGAATACTTTTTTAACAGTCCGCCAAACCCAAAAGCACTGTGGCCGATAAAGCCTACCGCGCCCCTATCCTTCGCTAACAACCAATCTTCACCGAACAGCGCACTTGTAAGAAAAATAGATCCCACGTTGCACCCATTCATCAACATGATTGGATACTTCCCTTTATTGTTATATCCCTGAATAGGATCGGTAACATATCCCACTTCAAAATCAGTCGCTGTGGCAGACGAATGCCCAAAAAACGTTACCAAATTTAAACCGGAATTCAGCTGTTGAGCAATATTTATCTGTTGAATGTCCTTGGAATACTTAGCAAGTGCCGAAACCTTACCCCCTAAATGATAATTCTCAGCGATGGCCTGGAAGTCTTGCATGTACGATTTGAATAGCTCAGGCTCACCTTCCGCAATACCGCCGCTGAGATGCAGCACATTTTTTCGCCACAAGTCATTGTACGGAAGTGCTTCCATCTCTTTCACTTTGTTGAGGTATGCCGCCACGTCCTCGGATTTTACGGCGGGAATTCGCCCGGTTGGTACAGCAGGTTCGTGCTTGGTTCCGGATAGTCCCGCGGTGAAAGCCATGTCAGCACCCGGAAAACCCGCCGATGGTACAAAGTCTTTAAAGGTTGTAAAAGGACCAGGATTTCGGTAGTATCCGTAATACACATCCAGCCCCTTACCAATCAAAAGCAAATACTTCGGCAGACTACTGTTGGCCAAAAATTGCATAAAATTATAAATAGCCATTGGCGATGACTCGCCATAGTTAAACTGATCAAAAAGCTGTTGCATATTCACTACCAGTGTATCGTAGCTACCACCTTCCGCTGAAGCCCTGTACTCAGCATAAGCTTTCACGGGATCACTATAACCTAAAGCGGACGCACGCAAAAGCGGATTGCTGACAATAATATAATCATGTTGGGTTGGTACTATTTGCCTGAAGCTTACCGGCTTCACCCTGGGTTTAATGCTTGCATTAGAAGCGTAAATTTTTCTACTGTTTAGGGTGGATGGTACGACGGCATTTAAGGTGCCGGCAGCCGTAGATTCAATACGGATTGCCGATGCAGGGTCTGTAACATCAAATAGGCGTAACCCAACGGATGGATTTTGAACCTCGATGTAGGATTTCCCATCCAGATTGGGAGGCAATGTGAACGCTTTTTCATTCTGGCCAGCACCCTCCAGCCGCTGAGGATATCGTAGTTTTATATATGATGTACTTATTCGGTCAGGCTGGCCACCTGCACCCACAACCCTGACGCGTACGGTTAATGTGCCATCGGCGGCAATATCTGTCCAGTTGATCGAATTTTCATACTTGTGCGCCTCGAAGCCCTGGAAACTGAATGATCCAATCATCCGAAGTGCCGATCCCACATAAATTTCAACGACGTGCAGCATCGGCCCTCTACCCACCACCAATATTTCAAGTTGTGGCTGGCCAGCAGGTGGTAGACCGTGTTGAATATTAGCGATTGAGTAGTCCAAAAACTGATTTTGGACAATCTGATTACCGGTCCATCCTTCGCCGACATCAAAGCTGGTAGTTTGGATGTCGCTGAAGTTTAGCCCAACCGCATACTGCGATGATAGTATCAAAAGCTTTTCGTCTATATGATAGGTCTCCGCTGGGATACCGCTGTTTTCTTCGCCGAAAGAGGGAATTCGCTTTCCGGGAGTTGAACCTATGGTAAGGAAATAGCTTGTTGTATCACTATACAGGTTGTATAGTTTGTGCGGTTGCGCAGAGGGCTTGTAAAGCCCGGCATCAAGGGTTCCATCATTTCGCTGCCCGTAAAATTCTAAGAAATCAGGAGGATCTAGCTGACCATCAGTTTGTCCTTCAACATAAATAGCATGCTCAACGCCTCTATGAAAAAGCTGAATATTTCTGGGATCTATTGAATTGACCGGGAACCCTGCAGCTTGTAAATCAATGTATGATACCCTATAAATTCCTTCCCTTGCAATTGGTATTTTGAAATATTCCTGATTGTAATTAATCCATTCATTTCCGACTTGTCCAAAAGAATCCAGGAAAAAGGAAAACAGCACAAATTGGCTCAAAAACAGTACTCGTATGGGTAATCTCACTGCACTCATCGCGGTAGATACAAAGCCGGACACGAAAGTAATCAAAAACCCTTTAAACAGCTTTTTGTCGCAACCGTAAAAAAAGTTTAAAATTTTTCATACAGTACTTGGCCATACATAGTACTTTTCCGTATAAAGCTGTATAATCTATTAAAAATGGATGTATGAACCTTGAAAACACGCAAGTACAGATGAGGAAGGGAATATTGGAATATTGCATACTCCACATAATTTCGAGAGGCGAAGTTTACGCGTCGGATATGCTGGATGAACTCACCGCGGCCAAGATTATCGTTGTGGAGGGTACACTGTACCCCCTGCTTACGCGGTTAAAGAATGCTGGATTTCTGGAGTATAAATGGGTCGAGTCCAAATCCGGACCACCAAGGAAGTATTATAAATTGACTGATAAAGGCAGTAAATTTTTGAGCCTTCTTACCGAAACATGGGACGAACTAGTCCATTCTACTCAAATGATTACGACCAAATCCGTTTAACCTAAGCAGACTCACCCTAGTTATGAAAAAGAATATAAGTATCAACATCAGTGGTATAATCTTTCATATTGAAGAAGATGGTTATGAGAGCCTTCGAAAATACCTTGATTCAATAAACAAGTACTTCGCGTCCTTTGAGGATAGCAGTGAGATTCTGGCTGATATCGAAAGCCGTGTAGCCGAAATTTTCCTGTCAAAATTAAATGAAGGTAAGCAGGTAATCACCGCAGAGGATGTTAATGCCCTGATTGCTACGATGGGTAGTGTAAGTGATTTTAAAGCTGCGGAAGAACAAGAGTTCGCACAGCAAGGAACGACATCAGAGGGAAACCCAGGTAATTCTTCGTCTCAAAAGAGCAACAGTACATTCACTCGGCCGCAACAACTTTTGCGTGATCAAAAGCGAAAAATTCTGGGCGGTGTTTGTTCAGGTTTAGGAAATTATTTTAATGTCGATCCGGTGTGGATCAGATTGTTGTTCGGTTTGTTAGCCTTTGCTTATGGATTAACCATTCTGATTTATGTCATCATGTGGATCGTAGTACCTGGTTCCTTTGACCTTGAAGAGCCCGAAGTTGGAAAAAAAATGTTCCGCGATAGCGAACGCAAAGTGATTGGTGGTGTATCTGGTGGAGTGGCCGCGTTCTTTGGGTTGGATATCATTGCCGTGCGTTTGCTGTTTGTGGTCTTCACAATCTTCTTTGGTGTTGGATTCATCATTTACATCGTACTATGGATAGCCGTGCCGGAGGCAAAAACCATTACAGACAGAATGGAAATGCAGGGTGAACCTGTCACACTCTCAAACATTGAATCATCTATAAAAAAAAACCTTAACGTAGAATCAGGCCAAGAAGAAAGTACCGGGACGAAAATTCTGTTATTCCCCTTCAGATTAATCGGACTTCTTCTTGGAATACTGGGAAAAATACTGGTTCCTCTGGTCGAAATATTTCGGGTGGCCATTGGCATCGTCGTGATACTCTTTGGTGTCAGTTTGATGTTTGCAGCGGTGGTCGCAGGCGGTGTGTTAATAGGACTCTTCACAAGTGCTGCTCTTACCTGGCCCAATCTGAACCACGCTGAAATGAGTCTGCCGCTGGAAATATTCGTAAACAGCTTTTCAGGGTGGATGATATTCGCAGCATTCCTGGCCTCGGTCATTCCCTCAGTACTCATTACGTTGTTGGGTGCATCCATCATTGCTAAGCGGTATGTCTTTGGACCAACTGTTGGGTGGACCTTGTTCGTAGGATTTTTTATTAGTGTTGCAATACTTAGTATAAGTATCCCAAAGACGATTTACGACTTTAAAGAATCAGGGGAGTTCAAAATCGAAGAGAACCTCAGACTAACAGGCAAAACCGTCATTTTTAAAATTAACGAGGTAGGTATGGACGACTTCAATGGAGCTTCGTTAACCTTAAAAGGTTATGATGGTGACGACATTAAAATTGTGCAAAACTTTAAAGCACAGGGAAGCACCAAGCAGAATGCAATCGAAAATGCACGAATGGTTGACTACAATTTCGAAACGAGGGATTCTGTAATCACTTTCGACTCAAACATACAGTTTAAGAAGAACGCCATCTTCCGCGCTCAACGATTGGATATGGTCCTTTATATGCCCTATCACTATCCATTCGTTATGGATGAAGCAACCAGTCGTTTTATTTCCCAATATATCGACTACGAAAATCTGGATGGATTTAGGTGGGAGATGACTGAAAAAGGCTTGGTCTGTATTAATTGTCCTGTTTCAGAAGAGGATAAGAATAGCATATCGGATCAGTTTGGACTCAATGATTTTGACGAGGTTGATATCCGGGGGATGTTTGACGTACGAATTTCATCGGGAGAGGAATATGCAGTAGAACTTATCGGAGATGAGCGAGAAAAAAATAAATACAAAATTTACCGGTCAGGACAAACTTTGGTAATAGAATATGAAGGGTCCAGGAAAAAATTTGACTGGAATGAAAAGATTATTGATTTGACTGAAATGCGGATCAATATTACGATGCCGGCTCTTGAAAAAATCGAAGCAGAAGGATTTGGAAAAATTCAATTCGAGGAATTCACCACCGATGATTTCGATATTGATATACGAGGACCTGTGAAATTAAAAGGCGAAATAAATGCGCGTGATCTTACCATACGTTTAACTGGTAAATCAGAAGCTGAGTTATCCGGCAAAGTGACAAACCTTGACGCTGAGATCCAGTTTGCATCCAAGCTAAAAGCTTATAACCTCGATACCGACTATGCTGTAATTGAGGCAAATGGAGCGTCTTCAGCAAAGGTAAATGTGAATAAAAGCCTTGAGATAGAGGAAGGCCTTGCAAGCCGCATCGATTACAGGGGAAATCCAGAGATCATTAAAAGAGACTAAAACCCAAATCAAATCAAAATGATAATTTTCTTACTGTTCATTTTAGCATACATCGTCAGCCTAATTGTATAACTATAAATTTCTCGGAATCTTGATCGACGTTCGATGCATCAAATTCAAGAAATTTGTTGCTTTAGTATTGTTCGAAAATGAGGATAGAAGTTGTACTTTTGCTACATGAAAAAGCTTCTTTTTCTATTGACTTTTTTAGGCACTCTCCAATTTACGGCAGCGCCAAAAGAAGGTATCAAAGGGCAGGTTTTTTGGCTTAGTGACAATCAAATGCCCGGGCCAGGAAAAACGAACTCGCCTCATTTAGGTGTCGCGCGAGAAATTTTAATTTACAAGGCCGTTAATGAGACGGAGGCGACTCAAATCGACCATTTTTATAAGGACATAAAGACTGAACTCATTGCGAAAGCACGGAGTAAAGAGGATGGTTCGTTTAAAATTAATCTACCGCCAGGTGAGTACTCCATTTTTACTCAGGAACCTATGGGACTGTTTGCAAACCTTATCGACGGCAAGGGATGTGTTAGTTGCGTGGTGGTAGAACCAAAAAAGTACGCCTGGGTGTCCATAACGGTCGATTACGAAGCTGCCTATTAGGACACTTCCTTCTTAAAATAAACTAAACGCCAATGCAACCTCTGGCGTTAAATGGGCATCTTACCCTTGAATCCCACTAAATGCATTTAAAAATTTACCGGGCAAAAGAAGATGAGTTGATTAATGGATGTCTGCGGCGCGATCACACCGCCCAAAAACTCCTATACGACACTTACTCCTCAAAAATGTATGGTTTATGCTTTCGATACGTCCGGAATTCGATGGAGGCCGAGGACATCCTTATTACATCCTTTACAAAAATTTTTGACAAGATTCATCAATTTAAATGCGAGGGAAGTTTTGAAGGATGGATTAGAAGAATCGTCGTAAATGAAGCCCTCACCTACCTGCGCCGAAATCGGTCAATGTATCTGGAGACTGAGCTCGCACAAGCCGACCGTGAACCTGATTATAGCACATTAAGCGACCATTTGGAAGCCGAAGATTTAATCAAAATGATTCAGGAGTTGCCTACCGGGTACAGAATTGTCTTCAACCTGTATGCAATCGACGGATATTCGCACAAAGAGATTGCAGAACAACTTGGCATAAATGAAAACACATCCAAGTCGCAATTGAGCCGGGCAAGGGTATACCTTCAAAAATTATTAGCAGGACAAGACTGGATGGCGAACAAAATAGTTAACAATGATGAATCAGCAACCTGACAAATTCTTTCATGAAAAACTGGAGGGGTATCAAAAACCAGTTCCCGCAGCAGCGTGGGAAAAAATATCTGCAACTCAACCAAAAAAAAATAAAACCCTTTGGTTAAAAATTGCAGCGTCTCTTTTGGTGTTGATCACTGCCTCTTATGTATTGTGGCCTGAAAGCGAAAAGATCGAGCCCACACAATCCAGACTTTCGGAAAATGTCAAGGAGCAGCCGCAGAAAAATGCAGATCTTAAGACAACAGAGGACGATCAAGATCTAAAGGTTTCTGTAGACCAAGAACAACCCATCGAACCTGAAAAACGACCTGAAGCAAAACGTGTGGTAAAGAATGCCGAGGCACAACCCATCAACCTGGTAAATAACATCACGCAGGAAGAAACTATAACACCCGATAGTATTCAAGAGACACTCAATGCGTATTCTCTTGCAGACGTTGAACCCCTGGTTTCGGAGAAATCTTTTTCCCCTGGACAGGCGTCTCCAAGTATGACGCTTGTATATACAGTAAGTGAAGTGAATGAATATTTAAATAAAAAAGCTTTGTTTGAAGCAACCTCTGAAGATAAGAAGCCATCTACGTTTAAAAAGCTGTTAAAGAAAGCCAATGATCTGAAAACTAATCAGGATGCATTCGGCGATCTGAGACAAAAGAAAAATGAAATTCTGGCGCTGAATTTTAAAAATGAAAAAGAACGTGGACAAAACAAGTAAATCGGTATGATCAACAAATTAACACTAACGGCACTACTATGCGCTTGTGTACTTCTCGTCAAGGCTCAACAACAAAACGATACTATCATAGTTGAACTGGCGAAGTCAAGCAGAGTAATTTTAACTATTCAGGATCGAAGCGATCTGGAGATACTTAAGCAATATGATTTTCAAGAGCTTTTTCAGGACATCCTTGTCAAGCTTGAGAAGAATGACACTACAGCTTTGTCAAAGAATGACTCTGTCGTCGTGGAAACTGAAATAGAAGTAGCAGAAGAAAATGAGGACTGGGGTAACCGTAGATATGATGATGATGATGACGACGACGATGACAATTGGAATCATAACCATAAGTACAAAAATCGTTGGGGCCGTACCTGGCAGTCTTTCAATTTTGAGCTAGGAACAAACAATTATCTTGCAGATGGAAAGTTTCCGGATAATGATAATGCATTGTATTCCGTTCGGCCATGGGGTTCATGGTATGTAGGGTTATCTTCAATACAACGCACACGTATGGGCAAAAAATTCTTTCTCGAATGGGGCCTCGGTGTCAATTGGTATAATTTTAAATTCCAGCAGGACAATGTTCTCATTCAGAAAAACGATAATGAAATATCCTTTGTTGAGGATGTCAGGGACGTTGATTACATAAAGAGTAAGTTAACTGCTTCATTTATCACTGCGTCACTTGTTCCCGTAATAGACTTTGGAGGGAATAGCAGGAAGGCAAGAATCTGGGGCGGCTATGGAAATTCCTTCCGACTTGGTATCGGACCTTATGTTGGTTATAGAATTTCGAGCCATTCAAAATTAGTGTATAAAGATAGCGGCAAAGAAAAAGATAAAAATCGTGACAGCTTTTACCTTAATAATATCCGATATGGTGCGCGGCTTCAGATCGGTTATCGCTCTACAGATTTATTTTTCAACTACGACCTTAACGAGTTATTTGTCTCAGATAAAGGTCCGAAACTCAATGCCTTTAGCTTTGGTGTAATTTTCTAAGCATACAAATTATAAGCCTTATCCCTGGGCGTATATGCCTGGGGATTACTGTTTTTTCCAACCGCCGTATGCGATACTTATTAAAAAAATCAGTACTACAACTTGCAAAGTTGGCATCTCCCCTATTGCTTTGATGCTATATCGCTATCAATAAAAATTTAGAGCTCATTAACAGATTAATTCTTTAACTTTAAGTTATTTAATGAGTATGTCAGACGCCATCGGAAATTTATCAAGGAAAGAACAGGTTATCCGGAAGGCTGCAGAGCTTTTCAAAGACAAAGGTTATGCCGCAGCTTCCATGCGTGATTTGGCCCAATTACTGGGAATTGAAGCCGCCAGTCTTTATTCACACATTAAATCAAAGGAAGAAATTCTGCGTAGCCTCTGTTTTGACATGGCGACAGAGTTCAGAAAATCTCTTGACGAAGTTGAAAAGCAAAACGTTTCAGCCAGTGAAAAACTTCGCAATGGAATAATTGGCCATATACAGGTAATGGCAAAAGACCTTACAGCTTCTGCTGTATTTATGAACGAACACAGGCACCTGAGCGAGCCCTTTTTACGGGATTTTCTCTTGCTGCGCATCAACTATATCAATCGATTCAAGACAATTTTTGAAGAAGGTGTCAGAACCGGTGAATTCAAAAGCACGGTTGACAAAAAACTAGCGGTGATGACCCTCTTTTCATCATTGAACTGGATGCCAATGTGGTACGATCCTCGATCAGCCATAGACCCCGAAGCACTAGGATACCAACTGGCAGACATGCTGGTTAACGGTTTAAAGAAAATCGACTGACTCTCCCTAACAATCGTTTGGTTCAACCGTTATAAAGTTGTAAATCGCTAATGGTAAATGCTTTCCTGGTGGAATAATCCGGTTTGCGTGATCTATTATCTATAATTTGAATTCTTATGTACGGCGGCGGAAATACTTTTGAGGGGATAAAAACCGACAGTCTGGAGCGAGAGGATCCGGTTAAACTCGCTGAATTTGAGGCTCGAATTGCCCGCGGGGAAAAAATCGAGGCCAGTGATTGGATGCCTGAACTTTATCGCAAGCAACTTATCCGCATGATTGAGCAACATGCTCACAGTGAGATCATTGGAGCACTTCCAGAGGGCACATGGATTACGCGGGCTCCAGGTTTCAAACGCAAACTGGCACTTATGGCTAAGGTTCAGGATGAAGTTGGCCATGCTCAACTCCTTTACAGCGCCGCAGAAACACTCGGTAAAACCCGGGAAGAGATGATCGACGATCTCATCAACGGGAAGTCCAAATACTCTAATATTTTCAATTATCCTGCCTTTACCTGGGCTGACTCCTGCTTTATCTCCTGGCTGGTTGATGCGGGCGCTATCGTTAATCAACTGGCAAATGCGAAGGGAAGTTACGGCCCCTATTGCCGTGCATTGGATAGAATTTGCGCGGAAGAATCCTTTCATTTAAAATATGGTCACCATTGCGTGATTTATCTCGCGGCCGGCACGCCAATTCAACGTAAGATGTTTCAGGACGCGTTAGACCGATGGTGGGCGCCAATGATGCACTTCTTTGGCCCTGCAGATAAAATTTCCGCCCATACAAAGGTGCTTATGAACTGGAAAGTTAAAATGTCTACCAACGACGATACACGAAATCAGTTTTTGGATATGTACGTGCCTAAGATTTGGGAGCTTGGTTTTACTATTCCAGATCCTAATCTGAAAAAGAACAGTGAGACAGGGCGATGGGAATATACCGAGCCCGACTGGGAAGAATTTAAACGTGTAATTAATGGCGATGGCCCCTGTAACAAGGAACGACTTGAAGTGCGGAGAATTGCTGAAGAACGGGGAAGATGGGTACGTAATGCCCTGAAATCAAAAAAAACCAAGTACGTGGCTCCCCTTGCCTGAAGGTATGCTATAATGACGAGATGCTATTTAGTTTATTCTTGAATAAGGTCCTGCCAGGAGAAGTACTTCATTCCATACTCTGGTCAAGGCTTCATACGGCGACCCAAAGCAGCTTTTCAGATAAATCAGTGTGCTGCTATCTTCCGGCAACTCATTGTTCCTCCACTTTAAGATATCATCAGCCAATATTAACACTTCATTTGAGTGAAATTTCGGATAATGCCGGCCGAGAAAATCCAATGCCCAGATTATTTCGAGATACTTCATTGGTTTACTAACGACAATTTGAAATTGATAGTTTTGTTTGGTATTCAAAACTGAAACAAAAGATTTAACATGAAATCGCTTGATCCGCGTGTAAAACGTCTGCCCGTAATTAATACTTCCCCACAGGAAGAAAGCAAAACTACGGATCATCAATTCGCAACCTTTGAGGTATTTGTCCAGCCAAAAGAAGGTAAGGCGTATCAACATGAAGGCGCAGTGCACGCTCCCAACCTTGAGATGGCTTATGTTCTTGCTAAAGAAACATTCACCAGAAGGTTTCTTTGTTATTCTCTTTGTCTTGCGGAAACGAGTAACATATATGTTTCGGTTATGACTGATGGCCAGCAAAGCGCATATGACTTGATTCCAGATCAGGATGAAAAAACAAATGAAAATCTAACTTTTGAGATCTATCACCTTTTGAAGCGAGGTAAGCAGCATGTTCACGTGGGCAACGTTAAGGCTTCCTCCCCTGAATCTGCCCTAACTGCTGCCAAACAATCATTTAATCTGAAGTCTATAGTCTTCAACATCTGGGCTATACGTACAAACGATATCCGCTACACATCTCCAGAGGATGCAAATCTCTGGGCTACTCTCCCGGATAAGAAATTCCGTGATGCATCCGACTATAAAGGTGGCCAGAAATTGACAGAATTTTTAAAACGCACCAATCAGCTATGAATAACCTGACACTTAAAGAACTTCTCTATAAAATCGCCGACGACCAACTTATTCTAGGGCATCGAAATTCGGAATGGACCGGTTTTGGCCCTCTTCTCGAGGAAGACATCGCATTCTCGTCCATGGCGCAGGATAAAGTGGGACAGAGTTATGCATTGTACCAGATTCTGCATCAATTGGGTGAGCAACCGCCAGACACGATCGCGTTCACGCGGAATTCGAGCCAGTTTCATAATTGTGTCTTAGTAGAACTTCCGAATGGAGAGTACGATTTCAGCTTAATCCGGCATTTTTTGTTCGACACCGCCGAAGCATTGCGTTTTGAAATGCTCACCCGATCTTCATTCAAACCCCTTGCCGATCTTGCCAGGAAAATTCAGGGAGAATTGCGATATCATACACTTCATGCAAATACCTGGATAAAACAACTCGGTTCGGCAACGGAAGAAAGCATTTCCCGTTTACAAAAGTCCCTGATATTCTCCGTTCCTTATGCATTGGGGATTTTTGAAGAGTCGCCCTATGAAAATGAACTCCTTGAAAGCGGCATTTTTGAAGGTGAGGAAGTATTAAAGCAAAGGTGGATGGTAAAGATTGAAGAGGTTATTTCAAAAACAGAACTTCAACTTCCAAACTGGAATACTGTAGAAGCAATAGTTGGAGGAAGGATAGGGAATCACAGTGAGTATCTTCAACCTTTATTAGATGAAATGAGTGAGGTCTTCAGAATCGATCCGGCAGCAGAATGGTAACTATGAAAAACACAATACAAGAGCTTCAGCAAATCATTTCCGAATACAATCAGAAATTTTCCGACATCCCGGAGAGTGATTTCGGCACCAAGCCCTTACCACACAAATGGAGCAAGAAAGAAGTACTGGGGCATCTGATTGACTCTGCGCAGAATAACCTCAGAAGGTTTATTTGTGGCCAGTACGAAACTTCCGCGCCGCATATTGTTTATGATCAGAATTTTTGGGTTGAAGCAAATAACTACGCAAAGGCTAATTCGAAAGACATCATTGCCTTATGGGCACTGATCAATGGCCGTATCTCTGCTATTCTTGACCAAATGCCACCATCAAATTATTACAAAACCTGTAACACCAGCAGCGATTCAACTCAACTTCGTTCGTTGGAATGGCTGGCAGAAGATTATGTCAGGCATCTGAAACATCATATCAATCAAATTATTCCAGATTCTTTTGATCTAGTGTACTCAGCTTGAACACGTCACAGAAATGAAATCGCTCACGACGGAAGAAGTCTATTTGTTGCTAGAGGAAGTAAAAGATCCGGAAATTCCTGTGCTCTCACTTGTCGATTTAGGAGTAATTACGGCCGTAAAAATTGAAGATGAAAAAATTCATATCGAGATGACTCCGACTTTTGTTGGATGTCCGGCACTTGATATTATGCGCCAGGAAATTTATGATGTCTTACGTAAACATTCTACAAAAGAGATTTTTGTTACCGTGAGTTTTGAAAACCCATGGTCGTCTGACAAAATATCGGAAAGGGGTAGACTTGCCTTAAAGAATTTTGGACTGGCGCCACCACCAGCCGGAAATATTTTTTTAGATTTGGAAATCCTGGATCATGTTACCTGCCCTCGCTGCGATAGCTCGAATACCGAGATTAGGAACATCTTTGGTTCCACGTTGTGTCGCTCTATGCATTACTGCTTAGATTGCAAAGAAGCATTTGAACAATTTAAACCACTTTAATAAAGCCAAAAACCATACATGCCTGATAAATCAATCCAATCGAGAATAACATTTTCTTCCTGTACCTCGTATTTCGATAAGAGGAGCCCAAATTTTAATCATGAGAACTTTCCATCTTTGCTTTCTTTGCTTGTCTCTTATTTTGATAAACTGTGGCGAGAAAAAATCCGAACAAGCCGAAATGGACTTTACGCCGGCCGACTCATTAACTGACAGATACCTGGCCTACCAGGATTCAATGCTGCAATCGTGGAATATCATGATTAATGATGATAATCAGAAAATTAAATCGATGCACAACTTGCTGCATGAACTATCTCTCACCAGCGCGGATGAACGTGAACAACTTGCAATATATCGGGACCAGCTCGACCAACTTGTCAGATTGCGCTATACGCAAAAATCAATGGGCAATCTCGATGTAATCGAAGAGTATGATTTTGCTTCTACCACTCTGGTCCGTGAGCTCATCAGCCTGGCTGAATCAAGAAGGCAATTTAACTACAACACAACACTTCAGAAGTTAGTTGAAGACATCAGACTGGCAGATGAACGTGTTAACAATTATCGCGAAGAATACGATTTGATCGCAATGAAATACAATCATTTCCTCGAAAGGAACAAAACCATGCTAAAGGAGATCAACTACAATGATTCGCTCGAACTCAAACATCTTTTCAAGATGGTATCAGTAGAATAGCCTGTTCACAAAACAGCACTGACATTTGCATTTAAACAAAAAATTTCTCCCCGAATTTACTTAAATTCGATCCATGAGGATTGTGTTTAGAAAGATTGGATTTCTTACCGCTTTTATTGTACCTGCTCTTGTGATTATCGGTTTTTATCTCGGTGGAGCCGGAAACTATCTCGCCTTGTTGTTTGCCTTCATTATCCTTCCAATGCTTGATAAGTATGCTGGTATCGATAAGACTAACGTTCCGGAAAATGACGTCAAGCTTGTAGGTGATGAGTACTACTATCGCTTTGTTACGTATATGTGGACTTATGTTCAACTCGCCTTTGTGATCTGGGGAGCGTTTGCTGTGAGCAGTGGCGAACTTAAAACAATCTGGCATTGGATAGGATTTATTATCAGCGTTTCGCTCGTAACAGGAGGGATCGGCATCACCGTTGCCCACGAACTGGGGCATAAAAAACCTGCACATGAAAGACTCTATAGCAGAATTCTATTGATGACAGTTTGCTATATGCATTTTTACATCGAGCACAACCGGGGTCATCATGTCACTGTCGCTACACCTGAAGATCCCGCTACCGCACGAAGAGATGAAACTTTTTTTGCGTTTTGGATCCGTTCTGTGTTTTATGGGTACCTCCATGCCTGGTCTCTTGAAAATGAAAGCCTTCGGCGAAGATGTTTGAAGGTAATGAGCTTCAAAAATGAAATGTTATGGTATACATTCCTGCCCGTACTTTTTTGTTTCGTCTTAACACTTGGCGTCAGTTTTGTAAAGGGACAGTTTACGTGGCAGGTTCCTATTTTCTTCTTTACGCAGAGCTTCTTCGCCTTCTCTTTACTCGAACTCGTTAACTACGTTGAACATTACGGTATCATGCGAAAGGAATTGTCTCCCGGAAAATATGAACGTATTAACCCCATTCACTCCTGGAATTCAAGTTTTGTGCTAAGCAATTTCTTTTTGTTCCAACTACAAAGGCATTCCGATCATCACGCTTTTACCTATAAGCGGTATCAGATATTAAATCATTATGATGAAAGTCCACAGCTTCCTTTTGGATATTCAACCATGATTATAATTGCACTTGTTCCACCATTGTGGTTTACTCTGATGAATAAACGGTTGGAAGAATGGCAAACTTCCAAACCTATCCCCACTTAGCGTAGATTTATAGGTCATTACCTGTCTCAGGAAACTTCATATCTTCGCATTATGGCTGATACTCAACAGCCAGCCTCTCTATTCATCTAAAGTCAAACTATGGAAATAATAAAAGATCTTCGCCTTGCCGTTTTGATCGATGCCGATAACGTACCATACTCTAACATAAAGGGAATGCTTGAAGAAATCGCAAAATACGGTACCCCTACCTTCAAAAGAATTTATGCTGATTGGACAAAACCAACGGTATCAGGGTGGAAAACAGTTTTACTGGAATATGCCATAACACCTATTCATCAATACAGTTACACTACGGGAAAGAATGCAACAGATTCCTCGATGATTATTGATGCCATGGACATCTTGTACTCCGGTAGAGTGGATGGGTTTTGTATTGTATCCAGCGACAGCGACTTCACAAGACTTGCCACCAGACTGAGGGAAGCGGGCATGAAAGTATTTGGATTTGGTGAAAAGAAAACACCCACAGCCTTTATTTCTGCCTGTGATAAATTTGTATACATCGAAATATTAGAAAAAGACAAAAGCAGAGCATTAGAAAATCAGCCGAAAAGAAGAGCTAAACCCAAAGCTACCCCTTCTCCACTGCCACCATCAACACCACCACCACCTCACCAACCCATTGGTACAATAAATGATGATCTGGTGAAATTGATTTCCGACAGCATAGACGATCTGGCTGATGAAAGCGGATGGACGTTCCTGGGTGATCTGGGAAATCTCCTGATAAAAAAACAGCCTGATTTTGATCCGCGTAATTACGGATTTAAAAAGCTTGTCCTGCTGATTAAAAGTCTAAAGCAATTTGAAGTCGAAAAGCGGGAAACCGGTAAAGGAAACACCAAGAACGTTTTTGTCAGAACGAAATAACAACGAACGGTCTATTTGTAGTAGGTAACTTCCACTCTGAATCTGGAATCAATCGCACCAAGCCTGTCGTATGCAGACTTTGAAATTTTGATGACGAGGTTACTAGTGAGAGAAGTGTCGGGTAGTTTTCCCATTACCCTGACGAATACTTCGCGGTTATTCATTTCATTTTTAACCTTCAAGATCGTTCCGGCAGGGGCTGTGCGGTGTAATGCAAGGTACTTTCTGTTTCCTTCCGTGCCTTCAATCAATTCAGCCAATCCAGTCTGCAGTATTTCATCGCTATTTCTCACTGATTCAGAAATCCGGATAGTTTGTTCTTTAACCTCTGGTTTTGTCGTTGCTGGTTGAATGGGTGCAGGATCCTTTTTTACTTCAGCGATTACAGGAGGAGCAGTAGTGGCAACCTCACGCTGGGGCGCTGCAACAATCAATTCCTGACCAATACTGATTTCATCTCCTTCAATCTTATTCCAGTCTTTCAACTGTTGAAGCGTGATACCATATTGACGTGAGATTGAAAACATGGTTTCTTTGGCCGCAACAATATGCATTCCTTTTTGAGGTGCTAGAGAAGTATTTACACTGGTGGTTACCGGGGTAGCTGTTTTCTTAATGATAATTTCCTGACCTATCGACAGGACATTGTCAAATAGATTGTTCCACTGCTTTATTTCGTCTATCGTTACACCGTAGGCTTGCGAAATAGAAAACATAGTCTCTTTTGGAGCAACTTTATGAATAGTACCATCCACAGGACGAATAGTTTGTCTCGGGATGTAAGGCACTTTAATAATCTGACCAATCTCCAATCCGGCATCGGCAGTAGGGTTGTATTGCAGAATAGCATCCACAGTAGTTGAATACCTCCTGGATATCCCATACAGCGTTTCCTTCTCCGCCACCTGATGGATTACAAAAACCTTCCCATTTATCGTTTCCCGGCCAATAGAATCCTGCAACACCGGTGGATGAAAAAATGAAACACCCACGAAAATCAATTCATTAATCATACGATCTTGTAGCTAAACAACTCTACTTTATTCTTCACGAAAAATAAACAACCAGAAAAAATGAAAAAAGTATCCAGACCAATTCCTTTGAGATGTTCGTCCAATTTTTCTTTCATCAACACTTCCCCCGAGGCGGAAAGAATTAACAAATAGTTAGCCAACTCACCTTCTTGCGCGTAAAAAGATATAAAAATGTTGGAATCGTGCTCCAGATATTCCAACGCTATAACCGGTAATAAATTGAATCGCCGGTCTAAAAATGTTTTTACCGATGCAAAATACACATTGTCATCGAGATATTGTTGTGGCCGGATAACATCGTCGTTAGTTGACTGAAAAATTCCGTCAGAAGAAATCTCCTTGCCGGTATCCAGATCAAGGACCACAGCACGCGATCCATACTTTGAAGCGACCCCCCAAACCTTATCTCCAGAAACGGAAACCAGTGAAAAGTCATTATTCCACCATACGATCTTTCGCTTTAGCATATGATAGGCAAATACACCCTTCTTATCTGGATTATTTGTCTCAAGGTAAATCGTTAAAAGCATCAAATCGTTAGATGCCGCACTCAGACTTACCCACCAGGGTTCATCAAAAATGACGTCACGCCAGAGAAACTCGCCTGAACTGCATTTTAGTGCAGAGAAAGTAACCTGCTTTCGGTCACTATTTCGAACTTCCACCATCAGTACATTGTTTTTGACGGATACAACTGAATTCCACAGAATACCTTCAAAAACAGTAGAAAAGTTAAATTCAATAGCGCGCGCCAACAGGTTTTAAGCTTATTTTTATGCAAGGTAAAACAGGATTTCCGAAAGTGGAGGATTTTGTCGCTGCAAGTTGATCAACAAAAAAACAATGAATATTTTTAAAAGGACATTAACATTTCTCTTTTTGGTGCTGACCAGCACCTCTTTCGCTCAGCAAAAGAAAGTTATGGTAATGGAGATCAAAAGTGAAATTGATCCCCGGATGAGACGGTATGTTGAGCTTGCACTCGATCACGCCGAGGCAAGCAAAGCCGACATCATAATGATTGAGATGGATACGTATGGCGGGGTATTAACCGATGCGAAGGAAATTGTCGATAAAATCATGAAGGTTAAAAACCCGGTATGGGTTTTCATTAATTCAGATGCAGCTTCTGCTGGTGCATTAATTTCGATTGCCTGCGATAGTATCTACATGTCACCTGGTGCAAGCATCGGTGCTGCCACGGTCGTGGATGGAAGTGGGGCAAAGGCTCCCGACAAGTATCAATCCTACATGCGCTCCATCATGCGGTCTACCGCAGAAGAAAATAACCGCGACCCCAAAATCGCTGAGGGTATGGTGGATGAGGAATTAGAAATTGATAGTATAAAAAAAGCTGGTCAGATTATAACCTTTTCAACATCGGAAGCGATTCGATATGGCTTCTGTGAAGGGAAAGTGGAATCTATCGAAGAAATCCTGAAGAAGAATAAGGTGGAGGATTATGAAATCGATACGTTTGAATTGAGTGCATCAGAAAAGGTTATTGCATTCTTCTTAAATCCATTTATTAGCGGACTGCTAATTCTTGCGATCGTAGGTGGTATTTATTTTGAGATGCAAACTCCGGGTGTCGGATTCCCTGGAGCAGCCGCATTGATTGCTCTAATTTTATATCTCGTGCCCTACTACCTCAATGGTTTAGCTCAAAATTGGGAAATCATCGCGCTGTTTATTGGCTTTGTTCTCATCGCCCTGGAGGTATTTGTCCTTCCCGGGTTCGGGGTAGCCGGTTTTGCAGGCATTACGATTACCGTTGGCTCATTGGTATTGATAATGATCAACAATGATGCATTTGACTTTGAGTTTGTTCCTATGAATGACATTCTGTTTGCGCTTGCAGCAGCAATGGGAGGTATCCTTGGCGGAATGGTTCTACTTTTTGTGGGAGGATCACGCGTCACCAATACAAGGTTTTATAAGCGCATAGCATTAACCGATGTGCAAGACCGGACTGATGGATATACATCAAACTTTAACAAGGAAAGCATGACCGGAAAAAAAGGTGTTGCACAGACGGTATTGCGCCCCAGCGGAAAGATTGTTATTGAAGGTCAATTATTTGACGCCTTTACACGTGGAGAGTTCATTGAAAAGGGACAGTTAGTTGAAGTTATCAGTGAAGCCGGCTCGAGTCTCCAGGTTAGGTTAGATGATGAGCCAATTTCACAATGAAAATTCTTGGAATAATACCTTCACGCTACGCATCTACCCGGTTTCATGCTAAACCCCTGGTGGATATCGATGGTAAATCGATGATTCAGCGTGTATATGAACAGGTTCAAAAATCGAAATCAATTCATAAAGTAATAGTTGCGACAGATCACGCTGAAATATTTGCACATGTTAAAAATTTTGGTGGTACTGTATCAATGACTAAAGAAAGTCATGTAAGTGGTACAGATCGTTGTTTTGAAACGCTAAGTCAGCAAGATGAACATTTTGACTATGTAATCAATGTCCAGGGAGACGAACCATTCATTCAACCTGATCAAATTGATCTGTTGGCCAGCAAGCTTGAGGATGGAACAGAAATAGCAACTTTAGTCAAGGCACTTGAAAACCAACAAGATCTGTTTAATGTAAATCTCGTGAAGGTTGTTTTCAATCATAAAAAAGAGGCGCTGTATTTTAGCAGATCACCCATCCCCCATGTTCGCAACTCTACCGAATCGGAGTGGTTAAGCAAGCATAGATCTTATAAACACATCGGTATGTATGCTTATCGAACCGATATTCTTAAGCAATTGACGCAACTCCCGATATCGTCACTGGAAAAAGCCGAATCACTTGAGCAACTACGATGGCTGGAAAATGGATTTAAGATTTCAATTGCTGAGACTATGACTGAAACAATCGGCATTGATACACCGGAAGACTTGCGAAAAGCAATCGATCATCTGAAAGGATAATTTCTATCAATTGACCTTCTGCAACTTCAGTTTTTCCAAAGCGAATTTTTCAATTTCGCGATAAACGCCTTCAATATCTTTTGAGACGAGGGAAGACCCTAAAACATGAGCACCAGCTTCAGGCATATTAACTATAGTCTTTAAATCATCAGGCGTAGCCAGCTGATCATGCATTTCTATTATCGCACTTACCTTTACCTGGGGATCCTGCTCTTCTTCATTTTTGAAATAGTAAAGATTGAGAGTAGGTTGTGTTACCCTTTGAAATAATTCCAGGGTCATTGTTGATTCAACTAACTCTTCTAATTGGCTCACAGCTTCAAGACGGTATTGCTTGTTCCAGTACTTTGACTCCTCTTCAGTAGCATTGGTGACGTTGTATTTTCCACCAACAACTAACCGGGCAATCTGTAATCCCCAGGGATCGTTTGCAATGAACGCAGCTGGATTTTTCAATGCGATGTTAGGAGAAAGGTTTATCAGGGCAAATACATCATCTTGATATTCTGCTGCAAGCTTCAAAGCAAGAGTTCCACCTGTTGACGTACTCATCAATATTACTTTATTGCCAAGTTGTTTCCCCACAGCAAGCGCATACTTTGCACTTTCCCACGACCGATCTGGTGTATAAAGCATCAGGGCTTCCGTTGTATCTATGCCGTGATCCGCCATTCGTGCCAGAAATAAATTGCAACCAAACTCTTTTGCAAACCTTCTGTGGGTGGGGTCACCTTCCATCTCACTGGCAGAAAAACCATGGATATATACAACAGCATATTCAGTTTTTGTCCTGCTGCTATCATACCATACAATTCGCGCTTCGTTTTCTGGCTTTATTCTGTGCTGAGCTTCGCGACGCGTAACATTCACCTCAAGCTCATCGGGTGCCGAAGGGAGTGACGGCATAGTTAACTCGTAAGTGGGCTTGTCCGGTTTAGGGCCAAGAAAAAAAATACCAGCTAGCAATAAAAATGGAAAAGTCAATTTAATGAAACGCCTGGGTGCCATTGTCTCTATGTTTGATGCTGAAAGATAGGGAAAGGTCATTCCAAATAAAATCAACGTATTACAGTCAATACCTTTTTTTAAAAAAATAATATTGAGCGTTTTATGGAATATGGCTGGATGCAACATCATATGCCCAGAAACAAAAACAAATTACTATGAAAACGTGGAAATTTGCGCTTATGACTTTGATAGCCGTGAGTGCCATTTTATTATTTGGATTCACTCTGAGTAAAACAGGTACACACCGTAAAAAGACTGCGCTGTTTGTCCCCCCCAAGGGTTGTGTATTTCGCACCGTTATGGGTGAAGAATCTTCTGAAGCAGATTTAATTTATAATACTCCAGAAAGGGTACAAGTTTCAGTTGATCGCGGATTGTCTTGGATTGCCCGGGCACAAAATGAAGACGGTGGCTGGGGTGCAGGAAGTCACTCTCGGCAGGATATTGTGGATCCGCATGCAGTAGCAGCTGACCCTGCAACGACTGCGATGGTTGCAATGGCGTTACTGCGAAGTGGTTCAACATTAACAGAGGGTAAGTATACAAATCAGCTTCGCAATGCGCTTACCTACCTGATAAAAGCAACTGAAAACTCACCTGTTGGCCATCTAAATATTACCAATCAGACCGGCACGCAAATTCAAACAAAGCTCGGAACTAATATTGACGTCATTCTTGCGGCTCAATTTTTTTCCAATGCGCTCGATTATGTAAATCATGATGCTTCACTTAAAGCAAATATTCAAAAGTCTCTTAATATTTGCATCACTAAAATTCAACGCGCTCAGGTTGGTCACGGTAGCATTGTCGGAGCCGGTTGGGCTGGTGTCTTGCAGTCCTCGTTTGCAACCAACGCATTGGAGGCCGCACAAGCAAGAGGTGTTGTTGTCGACGAAATTGTATTGGAAAAATCGCGCGAATCACAAAAAAATAATTATGACGCCAAAACCGGGGACGTTAAAACCGAAATGGGTGCAGGAGTGGTTCTTTATTCTGTATCAGGATCCGCACGAGCGAGTGCAAAGGAAGCCAGAAAAGTAGAAGAAAAACTCAAGCAAGCGAAACGAGAAGGTAAACTTGGTCAGAATGAGCCGGCGACCCCAGAAAACTTACAAAAGATTGGGTTTGAAAAAGATGATGCCATGAAATACGCTACTGCATACGAAGTATATCAGTCAGCGAAACTACAAGCTCAACGTGAAGACGTAATGGAGGGGTTTGGTAGCAATGGCGGCGAAGAGTTTTTAAGCTATCTGCAGACCGGCGAGAGTATGGTAATCGGAAAAGATGAATCATGGAAAAGCTGGTACGACAAAATCAGCGGAAGGATGTTGAAAATTCAGAATGATGATGGAAGTTGGAATGGACATCATTGTATAACGAGTCCGGTTTTTTGCACTGCAACTTCATTGCTCATCTTGTCAATAAATAACGATATTGAAAAGTTAACCGAAGTAGGAAAGTGAAATTCGTATTGTACACCGTGTGAAACCTCAGTGTACAATACATTCATATTTTCTCTTTGACAAAAAGAACTATCATGCATTGTCGAGAATCAAATTTTTGAAGAGATAATTTTTTATATTAGAGCAGTATTATACCCCTTCCCGCTATGATTGAACACGCCTCGATAGAAACGCTGGAATCCGGATTGAACCATATCCGGAAATCCCCGGCCGATAATGGAACGCTTGATATGATTGTTATCAGACCAGAGAAAAAACAACGTGTTACAGTGGGGAAATGTTTGCTTAGCGCAAAAGGTGGTGCGGAAGGTGATCATTGGGCGAAAGGATGCTGGAAATCATTACCTGATGGAAGCCCCGATCCATCGGTTCAAATAACCATTATGAATAGTCGTTGCCTTGAGCTGGTTGCTGTAACAAAAGAAAAATGGCCCCTTGCCGGTGATAACCTTATCGCGGATTTGGATCTCAGTGAGAATAATTTAAAACCTGGTCAAAAAATTTCTGTGGGTAAAGCCATCCTGGAAATTACTGATGTACCCCATACCGGGTGTATTAATTTCAGAGACCGTTTCGGAATCGATGCTTTGAAATTTGTAAGTACCAAATCCGCTAAAGAGTTACGTCTTCGTGGCGTGTATGCGAAAATAATCCAGGACGGCGAAGTTCATGTTGGTGATCAACTTCGGAAGATTGCAGACTGATATTTACTGTTCGGTTATCGTACGTTAGTGAACGGTTTTGAACAACAGGCTATTTTTCATTTCAGTCTCTCACTCATCAGAAGCAACATTTTCCTAAATGCATGATCTTTGTGTTCCTCGCTGATATTGAACGAAATACCAGTTTGAAACCACAACGATATGATCAAAAATTATCTGAAAGTTGCCTTACGCGCTATTATAAGAAATAAGCTGAGTTCCTTTATCAACATTTTTGGACTGGCGCTGGCGATGTCATGTTGCCTACTGATCTATCTGTTTATTAACGATGAACTTTCGTATGACCGCTACCATACGAATGCGGACAGGACTTATCGGGTAACCCGTAACTTTTTGTCACCAGACGGTTCTGTCAATCTCCACCTTGGACACTTGGCCCCGCCTTTCGGGCCGCTGTTAAAGAATGATTTTAGCGAGTTTCAAGAAGTAGCACGAATACTAAATACCCGTCTTCTAATTGCTCATCAGGAAAATGCAGAAGAAAAAAAAGTATTCAACGAAGAGCGCTCTTACTTCGCCGAACCACAGATCTTCAAAATTTTTGACATTGCTATGCTGGAGGGTAGTTCCGAACATGCTCTTGATCAACCTTACAACCTGATGCTTTCTGAGAAGACAGCACAAAGATATTTTGGATCGACAGAAGCGGTTGGAAAAACTCTGAGAGTTGGAAATCAATTTGATGTGGTAGTCAGTGGTGTTTACAAAGACTTTCCGCGACAATCACACTTGCATCCTGACGTATTGATTTCTTTTTCAACGCTGAACGATTCCACCATATACGGTCGACGAGGACTTGAGACCAACTGGGGAAATAATTCTTTTGGAACCTATGTATTGGCGCAGTCACCACTCGATGTCAAAAAAATTGAGAGCCAATTTCCAGCATTTGTAGACCGGCATATGCGTAGACAAGAAGCAACAAACAATGAGCCTATGCCTTCAACCTGGACGAATTTATTTTTACAACCGCTGACCGACATTCACCTACACTCGCATCTCGATTCAGAAGAAGAAGCAAACGGCAACGTTAACACTGTATACCTGATGGGTGTAATAGGCCTATTTATTATTCTCATAGCGTGTTTTAACTTCATAAACCTTTCAACCGCGCGTGCCTCCAAGCGAGCGAAAGAAGTTGGACTGAGAAAAGTTGTCGGGGCTTTCAGGAATCAACTTATCAACCAATACCTCAGTGAGTCGATATTGATTTCTCTTTTCTCGCTTATTCTTTCGATCGGATTTTGTGTAGTAGCTATTCATTGGCTGAACGAGTTTACCGGTAAATCGGTAAGCCTGAATTTGATTGAACATTGGAATCTTTTAATTATGCTGCTGGCATTTGCGATCGCAGTTGGATTCCTTGCAGGGATCTATCCGGCTTTCGTTCTTTCAGGATTTAAACCAGCACTTATTCTGAAAGGACAGCAGGGATCATCGACAGGCAAAGGGGTGTTACGGAAGTTTTTGGTTATAGCACAATTTTCAATTTCTATTGTTTTAATTATTGCGACACTAATTACTGTCAGGCAATTAGAATTTTTGAATAACCGAACTTTGGGGTACAATAAGGACCAGGTTATTAACCTGATCTACTTTGGTGATCTCGCGCCAAGCTATGACGCCTTTTATAATGAACTACAGAAACAATCATCCATTAAAAACGCTGCACGATCCAGCCGAATACCAACAGGTCGTCTACTGGACTCGCAGGGAACGGGAAGAATTCAAAAAGGAGATAGCCTATCGGATACGAATGTTGTGTTAAAAAACATTCGCATCGATCATGAATTTTTTGATACTTATGAAGTAGAATTCGCTTCCGGAAGGAATTTTTCTAAGGATATCAAAAGCGATGACTCACTCGCCTTCATACTCAATGAAGCATCCGTAAAAATGATGGGAATGACAAATGATAATATTATCGATAAAGATTTTCAATACGCAGGCGTGAGAGGGAAGGTAATTGGCGTGGTAAAAGATTTTCATTTTGAATCTTTGCATGAATCCATTGTCCCTATTGTATTTGAACCACAGCAATCTTATAGCCGAATCTCTATTAAACTGAGTGGATCTGATGTACAAGGAGGAATCACACATATCGAAAACGTGTGGAAAGAATTTATCCCCCATCGTCCATTCGAGTATGAATTTCTAAGTCTTCAATACAAAAACCTGTATGAAGGTGAACAGAAACAAAGTCAGCTGTTTATAATTTTTGCAAGTCTTGCGATCTTGATTGCCTGCCTCGGCCTTTTTGGTCTTGCGACATTTAATGCTATGCAACGCGTCAAAGAAATCGGCATCCGAAAAGTTCTGGGTGCCTCAATACCAAGTATCCTGACGCTGCTGTCAAAGGAAATAATGATATTAATTATCGCTGCCAATCTGATAGCATGGCCGATAGCATGGTATTTTATGAATCAATGGCTTGGAACTTTTGCCTACCACATTGACATGAACATTATGATCTATCTTCTGTCTGGAGCTGTTGCCGTGATCATTGCATTGATAACAGTAAGTTCGCAGACGATAAAAGCTGCAATGGGCAATCCTGCGAATACGTTGCGCTATGAATAACCCATTGTAAATAATAAAACATTCTGGTAGTGAGTAAAAAAATATCCGGCTTCTTGTGGAAGCCGGATATTTAAAAAATCCTCATTCAATTTTATCAACAAATCTAAAATCGCACAAGGCCTACCACTCAATTCTACTTCTCAACACCTGTGAGATTTGTCAATTTGATTGATTGTGATAAAATTTCATTGGGACTAGACATTTGTACCTCCTTTCTTTTAATGGAACATACACAGCAGACTATCAATTTCTGATGATTTGATCAAGCTCTGCGTGGAAAGCGACCGCTATCGACTTCAAGAACGCTGATTTTGTCGGAATTGTTTGTATCCGATCAAATATATTTTTAGAGAAATGATGCTTTGCTTGATGATACGGAAATCCAAATTAAAAGGCAAGAATTTCATCCCATACTGATTTCAATACAGGTATACCGTTTTTGGAATTTTCTCTCCGCACTCCGAGCACTCGTTCCCCGGGGTATAGTATACTTGATCCTTTATCGGGAACAGATTGATGATAATCATCAATGATCTGCTGAACCGCATACGCTATACTTTTAAAGTTGCCAAGCTTTGAAATATCGATTGCAATAAAAACCTGGGATACGTTACACTCTCCTTTTTGCTTCGACACTTCTGAAACAGAGAGACCTCCCGAAAGCACAGTTGCCAGAATATCAAGAAGCAACGACAGCCCCGCACCTTTCCAATATCCTATTGGTAAAATCCGCTGCGTGTCTTGAATCTCCGCCGGATCTGTAGTCAGCTTGCCATCTTTATTAAAGCCACCCGGAACCGGTAGTTGTTGGTTTTTCAACTCATGAAATTCCAATGCTCCATAGGAATACTGAGACATTGCCATATCAAGTACAATCGCCTCATCCTGAAAAGGCACGGAGATAACCAACGGATTATTTCCCAGCTTACTACTTACAGCACCCCAGGTCGGCATGTTTGCAATGGTATTTGTCCAACCAATAAATATATAGCCCTTTTTTGACGCACGCCAACCATACGTTCCTCCACGCATCCAATGATTTGTATTTGCAAGCGCAACACAACCCATTCCCTGTACGGCAGCAATTTCCATTGCCCTGTCTGTACAAATCAAAGCATTGATAGGTCCAGGACCAATTTGTCCATCCCACTGTTCAATACACCCAATCCGACTAAGACATTTTGCTTCGTTCGCTGGATTTATAAGACCGTCTGCCAGGTATTTAATAAATCTTGAGAATCTATTTACACCATGCGTATATACACCATCAATACTATTGTCGGTAAAAATCCTGGCACAAGTGCCCGCACTCGATTCGCTAAATCCACGCTTGATCAGAACTTGATAGAAATGTGATTCCATAACCGGTGGTGGAATCTTAATAAACTCAGGAGATTTTTTTTCCGCCATAAAACTATAATTAATGGTCAATGGTCAATGCCTTTTGATAAATATACTGATTTCATGGGCACACCGATTTACACCACCTTGAATAAACTTGATAACATACTTCGTTAGGAATGCCTCATTGGAGAAATGAAATTCATAGTTTGTATATAAAAACAAAGTACTTTATTTTGCCGCGCTAATTGTTTACCAAACCAACTTAAACCTTATTGCCAAATTTGAAATGAAAATTACGCTACGCCTCCTTTTTGCCTCATTCATCATTACTATTCTCCCAACAGCCGTTTTTGCAGCCGATACACCCGAAATTGATACCGGGGCTACTGCATGGATGCTGACTTCCGCGGCCCTTGTGTTGCTGATGATTCCCGGACTTGCAATGTTTTATGGCGGCCTTGTCAGAACAAAGAACGTTCTGGGTACAATGATGCACAGTTTTGCTGCCATGGGGATCATGACAGTGCTCTGGGTTGTTTGTGGATACAGTATGGCCTTCGGCCCGAACGTGCTCGGCGGTTGGTTCGGATGGAATACCGACTATTTTCTTTTGTCCGGCATTGATGATACCATTATGGATGCTGGAATTCCTGAATACGTGTTTTCTATGTTTCAGGCAAAATTTGCCATTATCACTCCAGCACTTATCGCGGGTGCATTTGCAGAACGCGTTTCCTTTAAGGGTTATTGCTTCTTTATTGCACTATGGGGTGTACTGATCTATAATCCTTTGTGTCATTGGGTATGGGCTTCCGATGGATTCCTTTTTAATCTCGGAGCCAAAGGTGCCATTGATTTTGCCGGTGGAACTGTCGTACATATTTCAGCGGGTGTCAGTGGTTTAGTAGCGGCCATATATTTAGGTGCAAGAAAATCTTTTCCTCATCTGCCAATGCGCCCGAATAACCTCGTTATGACCATGATCGGAGCAGGACTACTTTGGGTAGGATGGTTTGGCTTTAATGCCGGAAGCAGCATTTCAAGTGGGCTAAGTACGGCACAGGCACTCACCGCCACACAGGTTGCTGCTGCAGCAGGAGCATTAGCTTGGATAATTATTGAGGGTACCCATCAGGGCAAGGCAACTGCGTTGGGATTTGTTAGCGGAGTACTTGCCGGGCTCGTTGCAATAACCCCTGCTGCTGGTGTCGTGAAACCAGCAGGAGCCCTGGCACTGGGAGTACTTGCAAGTGGAGTTTGTTATATGGCCATCATTCTTAAAAACAAATTAGGATATGATGATACATTAGATGCGTTCGGTATTCACGGCGTCGGTGGAATTGTAGGAGCGATCTGCCTGGTCTTCTTCATTCGTGACTCCTGGATGGCGGAAGCTGCCGCTGAAGCAGGTAGCTGGACCGTGATGCAACAACTCGGTGTACAGGCGATGGCTGTATTGATCGCTGTTGCTTATGCTGGGATCGGAACCTGGATAATTTTATTTGTCCTGAACAAAATTGTTCCGCTACGCTCTAGCGCTGAGGGCGAAATGAGAGGGCTTGATAACTACTATCATGGTGAACGTGGTTATGGAATGACAAATCCAAACTAGTTTTTAATAACCTAACGTTTCGATTATTTATTAATGGTAGTAATTGAACTCTTCAAAACATAAGAATCCCGTTGATTAGTGGGTAATCTTTAAAATGTAAGCATATGAAATTAATTATAGCAATCATACGTGAAAATCAACTCGATGAAGTCAGAGAAGCACTCATCGACGCAGGCATCTCCCGGATAACGGTAAGCCACGTTGCTGGCCACGGGCGCAGTAAAACGGAAGAAATATATAGGGGTCAGGTTATTGTGCCCAATCTGGTACCAAATATCAGACTCGAAATCGCGATAAACGACGATTTCGTGGATCGCACCTGTAATGCAATCTTAAGCGCTACCAAAGCAAATGAAGGTGGTCTGATCGGGAGCGGAAAAATTTTCATCACACCGCTTGAAGAAGTAATCCGATTGAGAACAGGAGAACGAGGTTCTGACGCTATTTGAGTAAGGGAAACTTATGGATGCAGGTTGATATTGATCAACACACTTTAGGAAAAAAATGACGGACGAGTTTAAATTCGTCCGTCATTTTTTTGTTTATCTCTTATAATTTAACTCTCTCCATCTTCGGCGCCAGCAAATGCATAATCAGCCAGGCTATCAGATAACCAAAGCCACAGATCACAAATAATATATTGTATCCAACAACAATATCCCCAAGAGCTTTATAGTGGTCCAGCAAACCGCCAACGAGTAACGGGAAAAGCATCCCTCCTATTGAGCCAGCCATACCGCCGATACCAACCACAGAACTCACAGCATTCTTAGGGAACATATCCGATACCGTTGTAAAGATATTAGCACTCCATGCCTGATGCGCCGCAGCTGCCAGACTTATCAAGCCAACTGCAATCCATACATTACCAGCATAAGGAGCGGTCATAATCGGAAGCACACAAAAAGCAAAAATCAACATCGACATTTTGCGAGCCTTGAACACAAGCCATCCTCGCCTGATGAGATAAGACGAAAGGTATCCCCCACCTACGCTTCCAATTGTTGTTGCAGTGTATACAATCACAAGTTGAAGATTTGGCTTTTTAAGATCGATGTTGTAGGCTTCCGCAAAAAATGATGGCAGCCAGAACAGAAAAAACCACCAGATCGGATCAGTAAGTAATTTACCAAAAATAAACGCCCACGTTTGACGGATCCCGATCAGCTTTATCCATGGCACGGATTTCCCTTTTGCTTCTGCTTGTTCATCTACATCACTATGGATGTAATCAAATTCAGGCTTCGACAGTCTCTTTTGTTTTGTTGGTATCTCATAAAAAATAAACCAAAAAATCAACCACACAAATCCAATTGCTCCGGTCCAGATAAACGCTTGTCGCCAGCCGTATGCACCTAAAATCCACGGAACGATAACCGGCGCGATAACGGCACCTATATTCGTTCCGGAATTAAAAATTCCGGTTGCAAGGGCGCGCTCCTTTTTCGGAAACCACTCTGCTGTTGCCTTAATCGCAGTAGGAAAATTTCCCGCTTCACTTAAGCCGAGAAATGCACGCACCACACCAAATCCAAACGTAGATTTAACAGCAGCATGCAACATCGCGGCAATACTCCAGAATACAACCGAAATAGTGTATCCCATTTTTGTACCGATCTTGTCAACGATCCTTCCAAAAATTAAAAGGCCAATAGCATAGGCTGCGCTAAAGGCCATAACTATATTGCCGTAGTCAGTCTCCGACCATCCGAATTCCTGTTCCAGCGTTGGTTTTAATAAACCAATGACCTGACGATCGATATAGTTAATCGTTGTTGCAAAAAACAACAGGGCACATATTATCCAGCGATAGTTACCAATTGGTTTTTGTTCGTTTTCCACGTGTTCGGGGTTAAGTGGTTAATTAATTTCTAATCGCTTTTGCAAGTTGAAGTATCTCTTCAACCCGTTTCTTTAACAGAGGCCAGTTCTTTTCCAATAATATTTCTTGCGTAAACAACTGGGAACCCATTCCTAAACATACTGCTCCTGCTTTAAACCATGAAGAGAAATTTTTTTCATTCGGTTCTACCCCTCCGGTTATCATTAATTGCAAACCGGGTACCACGGGCATAATCGCAGAAACAAATCCAGGCCCCAGTACTGACGCGGGAAACAACTTAATAAGTTCGGCTCCATTCTCTTTTGCCGTCACGATCTCAGTGAGGGTGGCACATCCGGGAATCCAAAGCTTGTTGTATGCATGACATATTTCAGCCATTTCAAGATTCAAGATTGGGGAGATCACAAAGTCAGCGCCAGCGTCAAGGAATTTTTTTGTCGTAGCTCCATCCATGATGGTTCCTATTCCTAATCTTAGGTCGGGATATTTTTTTTTCGAAAGCAGAAGATGATTGAAAACCTCAAATGAGTTTGATCTCCGGTTTGTAAATTCAAATACACGCACACCCGCATCATAGGTGGTCTCTAATACTTGTTGGGCATCCTCGAAATTATCATGTGTGAACAAGGGGACCACTCCGGCTCCCTTGATTTCATTCATGATTTGATTTTTACCTGCGCTCATGCGTAACCGGACTATGTTGCATTTTAATCGACTGGAAAAAGTGATCAAGGGCTTAAGCCTTTTGAACTTTTGCCAGACAGACTTTAACTACTTTCTTATTTTTTTAATTAAGGCAATTGCATCCCCTACACTTTGCTCAAGACGGGACCAGTTTTTTGATTCTATGGTGTCTTTGGTGAATAGTTGCGAACCCATTCCTACGCAAACCACACCTGACTTAAACCATGCTGTGAGATTAACTTCAGTGGGTTCGACTCCACCTGTTGGCATGAGCTGTAAACCTGGAACAACGGGCATGATCGCAGATACGAACGCAGGACCAAGAACTGATCCGGGGAAAATCTTAATTACCATCGCGCCCAGATCTTTTGCAGTAACAATTTCGGTAAGCGTTGCGCAACCTGGTACCCACGGAATATTAGCTTCTTTACAGACAGTAGCCATTTCTTTTTTGAGAATTGGGGATACTATAAAATGAGCACCCGCCTCAATGAATTTAAGCGTAGTCTCTGCATTCATGATAGTTCCAATACCCATAATGAGATCAGGATATTTCTGGGCATGTTTTAATAATTGTACAAAAACCTGAAATGCATTTTCACCTCGATTGGTAAATTCAAAAACACGAACTCCTCCTTTATAAGAGGCATCTAACACTGCCTTTGATACTTCAACGTCGGCATTGTAAAAAACGGGTATCATACCCGATGAACGCATTGTCTGTAGTATTGTCTCGCTCGAAAACTTTGTCATTGTTTTAGTTATTAACGTGATACACGTCCGGAAGCATCTCCAGCCATAAGTTTTTCTACTTCTTCAACTGTTGCAAGGTTGAAGTCACCTTTAATTGTATGCTTTAAGCATGATGCAGCAACCGCAAAATTCAACGCTTTCTGATCGTCAGTAGGATAGGTAATTAAACCGTAAATTAACCCTCCCATAAAAGAGTCTCCTCCTCCTACTCTGTCCACGATATGCGTAATCTGATATGTTGGTGCTTCAAAAAGTTTTTTTCCATCCCATAACACACCGGACCATGAATTATGACTTGCGCTAATGGAACCTCTTAATGTAATGATAATCTTTTTTGCTTTTGGAAACTTAGCCATTAGTTGTTTACCAACAGACTCATATGCAGCGCCTTCAACGTGACCTGACTTCACATCAACACCTTCTGGTTTGATTCCAAAAACCATATCGGCATCTTCTTCATTTCCTAAAATTACATCACAATGCTCTACAAGTTTTTCCATAACCTCGCTGGCGGATTTTCCCCACTTCCAAAGCTTGTTCCTATAGTTAAGATCTGTAGAAACTGTAACCCCTCTTTTTGAAGCAGCTTCACACGCCTCAAGGCAGACAGCAGCAGCACCTTCAGATACAGCAGGTGTAATACCTGTCCAATGGAACCAGGTTGCACCCTCAAAAACTTTATCCCAGTCGATTGTTCCTTTTTTCAGCTGAGCAAAAGAACTGTTAGCCCTATCGTAGATTACTTTACTACCACGACTCACAGCACCCGATTCCAGAAAATAAATACCAATGCGATCGCCAGCACGAACAATCATCGACGTATCAACATCAAAGGATCGCAAAGATGAAATTGCTGCATTACCCAGATCATTTTTTGGCAAACTCGTTACGAACGTTGCAGGTATACCATAGTTCGCCAGGGATACGGCTACATTCGCTTCTCCACCTCCGTAGGTAGCCTCAAACTCGGGTGCTTGCGCAAATCTCAAATAACCTGGCGCGGCAAGCCTTAGCATAATTTCACCAAATGTTATGACTTTGTTTTTCATTTTTTGTATTAGTATTTAGTTGATACTTTTTTCTTTAATATTCCGTATTCAATTGGCAATCCTCCTCATACGTTAAAGTCTGATTGCTTTTCGGTGACGATTACTTTCAATACAAGCTTCAATCATTCGAATTACATTTTTTGCCTCTTCCGGTTTTACCAGCAATTCTTTGCCCTCGCGAATCGCTCCATAAATATTTTCATAAAACGCTGGATAATTGCCCGACACCGTCTCAACGAGACCTTCAAAATGCACATTTCCAATCGTCGTATTAAGTTTTCCCCACAATTCCCTGGGCTCACTACCCCATGACGTAGTTCCGGGGTACTTACCCTCTTTCAAAGCCTGTTCTTGTGGATCAATTCCGTATTTAATAAATGAACCTTCGGTTCCATGCAAAATATATCGGGGACCTTGTTCACGGACGAGGTAGCTCGATTTTACAATAGCGTGAAATCCATCATATTGCAGCCGGATATCATAATAATCATCAACTTTTCCACCGGGACGCTGAATACCGATCCGTGCATCTAATTCCAGAGGCATGCCAAAAAGTACAAGTACCTGATCAAGCATATGAGAACCCAGGTTATATAAGATACCTGTACCGGGGCCTGACTCTTCTTTCCACGTATTGGCCTCGATATAATTTCTATAGCGGTCGTAATGCAATTCAAACTCAGCAAGATTGCCGACCAGCTTATCGTTGATTATGTTTTTTATAGTCAGGAAATCTCCGTCCCACCTTCTGTTCTGAAAAACACTGAGCAGCTTGCCCTTCTCTTTCGCAAGTTTGATGAGCCCCTCGGCTTCTGCGGTAGATACTGTAAATGGTTTTTCCACTACAACATGTTTTCCTGCTTCCAGCGCTCGGGTTGTGAACGGAAAATGAGTTTCATTTGGTGTGTTAACGATGAGGAGCTCAATGGCGTCGTCATTCATTATTTCATCGATACTACGTACTATTTTAGCTTTAGGGTAGCGCTCGTTTGCTTTGGAGGAATTGCGTTGCAAAACTGACGAAATATTGAAACCACCATGTGTGTGAAGTAAAGGAGCATGAAATATTTCACCTGACATACCATAAGAGAGCAGTGCTGTATTGATAATTTTCATTATGGAGCTGAATTAACCGGTTTAACTGTTGCTTGAATTTTCTTTATCATTTTTAATAATTCGGTCAGGTTATTTTCAATCAATGACCATTCTTTAACTGCAATATGTTCTTTCGTAAAAATTTGCGCCCCTAACTTAATACCCAATACACCAGCCTCAAACCATTTTGCAAGACTATTTTCTTTCAAGTCAGAAATTCCGGATGGTATGAAGTAAAGATCAGGATGTTGTTTGGCGATAGGAATGATGAATTCAGAGCCCAGAACATTTCCCGGCAGTACATTAATAGTTGTAGCACCAAGTGATTTGGATTTTTCAATCTCAGCGAGTGCCGTGCAACCAGGCATCCAAAGCGTATTTTTTTCATTGCAAACCACTCCCATATCCGGTCTTAAAAAGGGTGATGCAATAAAGTGCGCTCCCGCATTTATATATCGTTCAGTCATGGTTGCGTCCAGCACAGTACCGACTCCAAATATTAATTCCGGAAATTCAGCTTGTCGTCCTGCCAGGTGTTCAAAGAATCGAAGTCCCTTATTATCACGCTGATGCATGAACTCGAATACCCGCAGGCCGCAGCGATAACTAATGGATACAATGCGCAACAGCACATCCATATCCGTATGATAAAACACAGGAATCAGGCCTGAAGCACTGATTTTCGTAATTACATCTTTCTTGCTTACTGACATTCTACAGCTGATATTTATGAATTATTTTGTCGAAAAGGCTTTTAAGTTAAAAAAAAATAATTCCATAACGCGCAATCGATTGCGCAAGATAACTGTTTTACATGTATGTCAAATAAATTTTTGAAGATTCATCCTGAAGATAATGTGTTGGTTGCCTTAGCCGATTTAAAAGCAGGCGAAAAAATTTCATACTACGGCACTTCCATTATCCTGGCCGACGATGTTCAGGCGAAGCACAAATTTGTTTTAAGCAACATGAAACCAGAGGATGAAATAGTAATGTATGGAATACTTGTAGGTAAAGCTTTGACACCAATCGTAGAGGGAGGAGTAATCGGTACTCACAACGTAAAACATAAATCTTCAGAATTTGCCGGAAAGACCAAAACTATTTTATGGACTCCCCCGGATGTGAGTCGATGGAAAGACCGGACGTTCTTAGGATACCACCGCGACGATGGTCAGGTTGGAACAGCAAATTACTGGGTCGTTATTCCAATGGTGTTTTGTGAAAACCGAAACGTAAATGTAATACAGCACGCCTTTATCGAAGAACTTGGATTTGCCAAACACGACGCCTACAAAAGCTATGTTCATCAGTTGGTGCAATTGTATCGCGATGGAAAGACCGATGTGATTGAATCACTTCCCCTTACTATTGAAAAGGATAATCGAAAATCACAGCTGTTCAAAAACATTGATGGTATAAAATTCCTCACCCATGAAGGAGGATGTGGAGGTACCCGTCAGGATTCTGAAGCATTGTGCGGATTGCTAGCCGGTTACATTAATAATCCAAATGTAGCAGGCGCAACTGTTTTGAGCCTGGGTTGTCAGCACGCTCAGGTGGAGATCCTGACCAAAAAAATAAAAGCAAATAATCCGTCCTTTTCAAAACCAATCATCATACTCGAGCAACAGAAAGAAGGAACGGAACAAGAATTACTGGTGAATGCAATACGTCAAACATTTCTGGCGCTTATTGAGACTGACAAGTTGGAAAGAAAACCTGCTCCCTTGAGTAAATTGGTTGTGGGTCTGGAATGTGGTGGTTCCGATGGATTTTCGGGTATCTCAGCTAATCCATCAATCGGTCATACTTCAGATCTTATTGCTGCACTTGGGGGTTCTTCTATCTTATCAGAATTTCCGGAGCTCTGTGGTGTAGAACAGGAACTGCTGAATCGATGTGCGGATAAAACGACGGCAGACCGGTTCGTTCAACTTATGCGGGCATACTCGCGCGCTGCAGAAGCGGTGGGATCAGGGTTTGATATGAATCCTTCTCCCGGAAATATTAAGGATGGCTTAATCACAGACGCCATGAAGTCGGCCGGAGCAGCAAAAAAAGGTGGAACTTCTCCTGTTATGGATGTATTGGACTACACAGAATATATCAGACGTCCAGGGCTTACGTTACTTTGCACGCCAGGTAATGATGTGGAAAGTACTACGGCAATGGCAGGATCCGGCGCCAATATCATGTTATTTACAACCGGACTCGGAACACCAACCGGAAACCCGATTGTGCCCGTTGTTAAAGTCTCGTCTAATACCAAATTGGCCGAAAAGATGCCTGATATAATTGATATTGAGTGTGGATCGATTATCTCCGGAGAAAAGACGATAGAACAGGTGGGGGAAGAAATTCTGGAATTCATCATTGATGTGGCGAGTGGAAGGACTGTACCAAAAGCCGTGCAACTCAATCAGGATGATTTTATTCCGTGGAAGCGTGGGGTTTCTTTGTAGTAACATGTTCACCAAGCACTCCCGGCAAAGTCGGTCAGTCGAATAATTTAAAGTTCTGAACTCATATACATTCAGTAGTTTTTTCTGACTGTGTTCAAGCTGATGGTAATAAGAATTGGAAAACGTAACTACAAAAATTCTTCACGGATCGGATTGAAACAATCTACCAACCTTCCCGTATTGGTAAGAAGTTGTACGGCGTGTAGCTTGTTTGACGGCACAGAGAACATATCTCCAGGCATTAGTTTCTCTTCTGTCTCACCCTCGCAGAAAAAGATAAATTCACCTTCAGCAACATACGAGGTTTGCTCGTGAACATGCCTGTGAGGTGGATCCGGAACATTCCATGGGCCGTTCTCAAAATCTATGACTACCATCATAAGATTCTCAGCGTGTATTAGTTTTCGTCGAACCCCCTCCTTAATGATTACAAGTTCTGCTTCAGTCTCCTTTAAAACCGCCATATCTTTTTAAGGTTAATTAGGGTTAATCCAGTAGTCCTTTCCGGATCATTAAGAAAAATGTACGATTTCCAGACCGTACAATCATCCGCTGATCAAAATAATCTGAAAATCTGAGCAATCGATTGTTTACTTTTTCGAATTACACTAAATCCGTCAAGAATTCAAAATACGCAATAACTAGTCCTTTTTAGGCTTATTCGCCCTGGCGTCTCCACATGCGAAGCGAAAATATCGAATCTAAATCGATTTCTGTAAATGCTTTCTTTTATATTGCGCAACCGATTACACACACTCTATGAAACATGAAACACGGCTTGCGATACATGCCAATGACTTCAAGACCCTTCAATCGAGCGAACTTAAAGAAGCCTTCGTTGTCGTAGATATTTTTCAGGATGATCAAATCCGTTTATGCTACACGCATTACGACAGAATGATTGTCGGCGGCGCGAAGCCTCTTAAAGATACTCTAACGCTGGACCCTTTCGAACCACTCAAAGCCGACTTTTTTTTGCAAAGAAGGGAAATAGGTATTGTAAATGTAGGTGGCACGGGCAAGGTGTCCGTCGACAAAAAAGAGTATACCCTATGCAATAAAGAAGCACTTTATATAGGTCGCGGAGTTAAGGAAGTAATATTTCATCCTGGAGAAAATCCACTTTATTATTTTAATTCTGCTCCGGCACATGCTTCTTATCCGACAAAAAAAATCAGTCATGCCGATGCTGAGGTTTCAGAAATAGGATCTCTCGAAACATCCAACCACCGCACGATTCGAAAGCTGATTGTAAACAGTATTCTTGAAACCTGTCAGTTACAAATGGGCTTAACAGAATTAAAACCCGGCAGCGTTTGGAACACGATGCCTCCTCACGTCCATGACCGGCGTATGGAGGTCTACTTCTACTTCGAAATTAAGGATAACAATGTTGTTTGCCATTTTCTCGGCGAGCCGAAAGAGACAAGGCATATCTTTATGCAAAATAACCAAGCTGTACTATCGCCACCATGGTCTATCCACAGTGGTGCAGGTACGAGTAGTTATTCATTTATTTGGGGAATGGCTGGAGAGAATCTGGATTACACAGACATGGATCAGGTAACTCCTGTGGAACTTCGGTAGTACGACTTTAATAAATTACTCTTTTAAAGCAATGAAAAAAGAGAAAACGACTATTCATGATATTGCCCGGAAGCTGAACATCACCGCTTCTACAGTATCCCGTGCGTTGAACGATAGCCCGAGGATAAGTGATATAACCAAGAAAGCGGTACACAAAGCCGCTCAGAAATTAAACTACCAGCCAAATCATCTTGCGGCAGCACTTCGTAATGGGAAAAGTAATATCATCGGTATTGTGGTTCCTACTGTTGACCGAAACTTTTTTTCTTCTGTAGTGAGGGGTATTGAAGAAATCGCGAATAAGTCGCGATACAATGTAATGATCTGTCAGAGTTATGATAACTATGAAAAAGAAGTCGCTACCATTGAAGCCCTCTTAAGTGCGCGAGTGGATGGTATCATCGCATCCTACGGAAAAGAAACGAAAAACTTTGATCACTTTTTAAAAGCGAAGAGCAGAGGCATTCCGGTTGTTCTTTTCGATCGTGCTAACGACCAACTGGAGGTAAGTCACGTGGTGATTGATGATTTTCTGGGTGCCTATAAAGCAACTGAACACCTTATCCAACAAGGTTGTAAACGTATCGGTCATTTTACCAATACAAGGCTTATCAGCATTTACAAAGACCGATTGCGCGGCTATAAAGAAGCATTACTAGCGCATGGGTTACCCTATGATGACTCATTGGTCATCGAAAGTAATTTACAATTAGACGATGGGCGCAGCAGTATGGATCAGCTTCTGCAACTTCCGCGCATCCCCGATGGAATTTTTTCATCAAGTGCATATGGTATCCTTGGCGCACTTCAGGTTTTAAAAGAAAAACGGATTAAAGTTCCTGAGGAAGTAGCACTCGTTGGCTTTAGTAATGAACCTTATACTTCCTTTACAGAACCATCTTTATCTATAATAGAACAGCACAGTGTACGCATGGGAAATGCTGCGGCAGAAATATTTCTTGAAGAAGTACTGAATGAAGACGAAAAGTTTATTCCTCAAAAAATTGTGCTTAAACCAGAATTGATTATCAGGCAGTCATCCTTACGAAAAAAGTGAGTAGCTGAAACTCCCTCCTACTATATTATCAACCTCAACGAACTATGCTAAAAAAATTAAACCGGACCAACGCCGGACTACATCAAACCCGTACGGTTAAAGTGTTGCAATTTGGTGATGGAAATTTCCTGCGTGGTTTCGCGACGTGGATATTCGATATCTTAAATGAAAAAACCAATTTTAACGGCGATATACATACTATCCATCCTTTGCGAAAAGGCAGCACAAAAAGTATCGATGAACAAGACGGATTATACCATCTGCTCCTCAATGGATTGCGGGAAGGGAAAGTAGTTTCTGAAACGAGATTAATAACATGTGTTTCAGGTACAATCAATCCATACACAGAATTTCAAAAGTTCTTGCAAGCAGGAGAAAACCCCGACCTTCAGTTTATTATATCCAATACCACCGAAGCCGGCATTGTATTTAATCCATCCGACCAAAGTCCGGAAGAAATACCAGACAGTTTTCCTGGCAAAGCAACATTGTTGATGTATCGTCGGTTTGAGTTTTTTCAAGGCGATCCTGACAAAGGAGTCATTTTTATGCCTTGCGAGCTTATTGAACAAAATGGTGATACGTTGAAATCAATCATGATAAAATACAGTACGTTGTGGAAATTACCTGATACTTTTATCGAATGGCTTGATACAGCAAATATATTCTGCAATTCATTGGTTGATCGCATTGTTCCAGGGTTTCCTTCCGATACAATTGATCAGATTCAGAACACAACGGGGTATGAAGATCGACTCATGGTAGCGGCTGAGCCCTATCACCTTTGGGTCATAGAAGCACCCGACAAGGTTCAGGAACTATTTCCAACTGAAAAGGCAGGTCTGTCAGTAAAATATGTTGATGACCTGACACCCTATCTTGTTCGGAAAGTCCGGATACTCAACGGCGCACATACTACGCTGTTACCCGTAGCGTACCTGCATGGCCTTAGAATGGTTAAAGAATCGGTCGACAATAAGTTCATCGGAGATTTTATCCGAAAAGCAATTTACAATGAAATAATTCCAACGTTAGACCTACCGGAAGAGGAGCTACGCGAATTTGCTGATGACGTTTTGGAACGGTTCCAGAACCCTTTCATCAAGCATCAATTGATTAGCATAGCATTAAACTCTATTTCGAAGTTCAAAGTAAGAGTACTTCCTACCATTCTTGAATACAAAAACAGAATAGGAAAGCTGCCGGAAAATCTGATATATTCCTTTGCCGCCCTCATTCGCTTATATAAAGGCGAATGGCGCGGTGAGATCATACCTTTAAATGATTCGCCTGAAGTACTTGCGCTTTTTAAAGATGCGTGGAAAAGTAATGATGTAGATGTGCTACTTCAAAAAGTATTATCCAATGAAGCATTCTGGGGAGAAGACCTTACGAAAGTAGATGGACTTGTCGAAGGTCTTAAGGAGGCTTTAAATAAACTGGAGAAATTGTGATCTAAAACATCATGTATAATCCAGCTTATATAAAAAGAGCTGTACCCTGTGAGTACAGCTCTTTTTTTATCTTGTTGCTAAGCGTTTAGAAAAGCTTAATAATGTCGTTTGTAAAAATGAAGACCATTAGCGCAAGCAACAGTACCATACCTATTTTTTGAGCGGTCTCCAGGAATTTGTCAGAAGGTTTCCTCCTTGATATTATTTCATAACTTAGAAACATCACGTGACCGCCATCTAAAGCAGGTATAGGAAGCAAATTCATAAACGCCAACACTAACGAAAGCATACCTGTTAGTGACCAGAACCTCTCCCAATCCCATTTGTCGCCAAAAGCCTGCATGATTCCAATCGGACCCGATAATGATTCTTTGGGCGATAGAACACCTGTAATCATTCTTCCGAAGGCTTTTACCTGGAATGCCAGTTTTGAAAAGGCACGTTCGGTACCCATTGGAATTGACTCAATAAAACTGTAAGTAATCCGCTCCTCTGCATTGTCGAAAAATTCTTTCGGCGCACTGGCATTAAAACCCATCATCTTCTCGCCCTTGAAATATTCGCGGAATGAAAGAATCTCACCACCACGGTTAACCTTAAAGAATATTGAATCTCCACTGGAACTAGAATCTGAAACTACTGCCTGAATTTCCCTTATAACTTCATCATTATACATTACGGGCACACCACTTACCTCAACGATCTTGTCATCCTTTTTTAATCCTACTCTATCGGCGAGAGTACCTTTTGCTGTTCTGAAAATAACCGGAGGAACCCTCGGCCCCAAAAAGCTACCCGCAGCGGTTTTTGAATTGAACTTTTGAATGAAGTCAGGCGGAATTGGAATGTCGATTAATTTTCCATCCCGATCTACGGTATAAGATCCATCTGTACTGAGAAGGGTTTCCGGTTTAATGATGTCCTGCAGGTATTTAAAATCCTGACCGCTGATTTTCACAATTTTATCACCGGTTTTAAGTCCAATGCTCTCGCCTACAGGGCCTACATCAAACCCACCATTATCATTAATTGCATCCTTCAAAATATAGGTATCGCCATAAACATAGGTTATCCCAATAAAGATCATTACTCCAACAACCACATTTACAAAAATGCCACCCAGCATAACAATCAACCGCTGCCAGGCAGGCTTCGCCCGGAACTCCCAGGCTTGGGGAGGCAACTTCATGGCTTCGGTATCCAGAGATTCATCAATCATTCCCGAGATCTTAACATATCCGCCGAGGGGAATTGCACTTAATGCATACTCTGTTTCACCTTTTTTGAATGACCAAATTTTAGGAGGAAATCCTATAGAAAACTGCTCTACGCGCATACCAAAGTATTTCGCAGCCAACAAGTGTCCCATTTCATGAACCGCCACTAAAAAGGACAAACTCAGCAGAAGCTGAGCCAACATTATCATCCAATCCATTATTTATATTTTCTTAATTAAATTAATGTGTGTGAGTGTGCTCTCCGGTTTTGTTCACTATAACCTTATTTCGGCGTTAACAAGTTCAAACGCCAAGATACGTGTCTCTTTGTCAGTATTTACATAATCCTCATACCCTGGATTTTTAACAAAATCCATCTTTTCAAGGCATTTCTCCACTATGTCTGACATCTCCAGGAATCCAATCCTGTCCTTCAAAAACTCGGCCACAGCCACTTCATTCGCCGCATTCAGAACACAAGGCATATTTCCGGCGCGGTTCAGCGCTTCAAAAGCCAGCGCAAGATTACGAAAAGTTTCTGTATCGGGTTTTTCAAAAGTTAAGGCCGGATAGTTCGTAAAGTCAAACCTTGGAAAATCTGATTTCAACCGGTGTGGATATGATAAAGCAAACTGAATGGGTAAACGCATGTCCGGAAGTCCAAGTTGCGCCTTGATGGAACTATCCTCGAACTGTACCAGTGAGTGTATGATAGATTGAGGATGTACCACCACCTCTACCTGGTCCGTTTTTAATCCAAATAGCCATTTGGCTTCAATCACCTCAAGGCCTTTGTTCATTAATGAGGCTGAGTCTATCGTGACTTTTGCTCCCATTGTCCAGTTAGGATGTTTTAATGCCTGCGTTTTTGTAATAAGTTTCAGGTCATTCTTTTTCTTTCCACGGAATGGCCCTCCTGACGCGGTGAGAATAATCTTCTCAATCTTGTTATGAAATTCACCGGTTATACATTGAAAAATGGCCGAATGCTCCGAGTCTACCGGATAAATATTGACACCTTTTTCACGGGCGAGAGCGGTTATCAATTCACCCGCAACAACAAGCGTTTCTTTATTCGCCAATGCAATATTTTTTCCGGCTTCAATTGCTTTAATCGTGGGTTTTAAACCTGAGTAGCCAACCAGCGCAGTAAGAACAAGATCAACGGAATCCATCTGAACCACCTGTGATAATGCATTTACTCCCGCATACACTTTTATCGGTTCGCCGCTAAGCTGCGCTTTCACAAAAGCATATTGATCTTCATTTCCAATGACGACAGCATTTGGTTTGTATCGTCTTGCTTGTTCGATTAGGAGCTCCGCATTATTCTGAGCGGTAAGGACCTCTACCTCAAAGGCATCTGGGTGCGCGGCGATCACATCTAATGCTTGCGTTCCGATGGAGCCAGTTGAACCTAAAACAGCAATTCTTTTTTTCTCTGAGACCAAGACAAGGGTGGATTATATTTCTGGTTGATTTACAATTCTGAAAGCACATTGGCGATTTGCCTGTCATTCGATAACCGCGGCACTTTATTTTGCCCGCCTAGTTTACCGAGTGATTTCATATAGTCGATGAAGGTATTTTTACGCACACTGTTGATCTGAAGTGTCCTCAGTATATTTCCTTTTATCAAATCATCATAGTAAACATTTAGTTTACGCAATTGTTTGTCGAGTTCAGCTGAAAATGAATCCATATCGTTTGGTGCCTGCGCAAATTCAATAAACCATTCGTGATGCGGTAATCCTTCTGCCGGAGTGACCTGAGGTGCTACGGTAAATTCTATAACTTCTACTTCCTTAAACTTTTCCATTGTAAACTTCATAGCCTTTTCTACTTCCTCACCAATTACATGTTCGCCAAAAGCAGAAATGAAATGTTTGATCCTTCCGGTAACAACCAGGCGATAAGGATTCTTCGAAACAAACTTTACCGTGTCGCCAATCGAATACCCCCATAAACCAGCATTGCTGTTAATAATCAAGGCATAGTTTTGCCCAAGCTCTACATCTTCTATTGTGAGTCTTCTTGGGTTCTGCTCATAGTATTCTTCAGTTGGAATAAATTCAAAAAAGATACCTGTATTCAACAACAGGAGCAAACCTGGTTCAACCTGAGAATCCTGATAAGCAATAAATCCTTCGGATGCAGGATAGGTTTCAATAGAATCAATTTGCTTCCCAATAGACTCCATCAGTTTCGCCCGGTAAGGTTCAAAGTTTACACCACCATAAATGAACAGAGAAAAGTTTGGAAAAACATCTTTTATCTTCTTACCAGTACGCGCATGGATTCTGTCAAAATACATTTGTGCCCAGGGTGGAATACCTGAAATCATCCGCATATCTGCCGATAAAGTTTCATCAATTATCCGATCGAGTTTTTCTTCCCAGTCGTCAATGCAGTTTACGCTGTAGCTAGGCTTCTGATTAGTTCTTAAAATGCGTGGTACTTCATGGTTTACAATACCTGAAAGCCTACCGGTTTTTATGCCAGCCTTCTCTTCCAGTATCGGACTTCCCGAAAGGAAGATTAATCCTCCATCTAAAAAGGAGCTGTTGCCCGTCTCGTGAACATAGTTGAGGGATGCGTCACGTGCGCTGTTGAAATGATTTGATACAGAGTCTTGCGTGATGGGAATGTATTTCGTTCCGGATGTTGTCCCGGAAGTCTTTGCGAAATACTTTGGTTTTCCTTTCCAAAGTATATCAGGTTCTCCCTTCAATACCTTTTCAATATAGGATTTAAGCTGTTCGTAGTCACGTATCGGAACCCGCTTTTTAAAATCATCGTACGACTTAATCGACTGGAAATCATGATCCCTCCCAAATGCGGTAGACTTACCTTCCGCGATCAGGTAATCAAACATTTTTTTCTGAAACCGGAAAGGGTCTGCTGACCATTTTTTTGTTTCCGCTGCTATGTAAGCTGCAACAGGCTTTGCCAGAAGCGATCGAATTCCCATATTCATGCAAAACTAATAAAATTGACAGTTGATCAATTATTCTTTGGTCTGATCGTTTTCTTTGATAAAGATAATACTGCATGTCGTCCACCGTTCATTTTGTCATGAAATACAAACTTCTTTGCACTGGCCACGTTTTTGCTATTGCAAAACGTATTATAAATTTCGATTCATCAGTTTTAATTAACGAATAACACCGATCCATGAAGACCACCCTAAAAATTGTACTTGCAGGATTTATTGCCGGTTTCGCAGGAGCTTTCACATTCTACAATTATTTCATTAAACCTGAACTGTCTCAGCAACAAGAAGAGGCGAGATTTAATGTGGTTAATTATAGCAATCCTAATCGAAATACAGCTGTAACTACTAATATCAACGTACCGTCTCTTGCCGCTCCAGTGGATTTTAGTGAAGCTGCATCAAAAGCAACGCAAAGCGTAGTATACATCAATAGCATATCGCGAGGTGCCACGTATTCAACCTGGGATTGGTTTTTCGGAGAAAGCACTGGAGGTGGTCGTACTCAGGTAAGTAGCGGGTCAGGTGTAATTTTCTCAAAGGATGGTTACATTATTACGAATAACCATGTTATCGAGTCAGCAGAACGAATTGAGGTTACGTACAATAAAAGAGTATATCCGGCCGAACTGATCGGCACGAACCCCTCGACCGATCTCGCGGTGATCAAAATTAACGAGACTGGCCTTCCCGCGATTACCTTGGGTAGTTCAAAAGACGTTCAGGTTGGGGAATGGGTGATTGCTGTGGGTAATCCATTTTCATTGGCCTCAACCGTAACAGCCGGGATTGTAAGTGCTAAAGGCAGGCGAATTGGCATTTTGGAAGATCGTTTCCCGATCGAGTCTTTCATCCAGACCGATGCCGCCATCAATCCCGGAAACTCCGGCGGTGCACTGGTCAATAAGGCTGGTGAACTGGTCGGCATCAACTCTGCAATCCTAAGTCGTACAGGATCGTACACGGGATATGCATTTGCCATACCTGTAGATATCGCCCGGAAAGTTTTTGACGATCTTGTAAAATATGGAGTTGTGCAACAAGGCTTTATCGGAGGCTCGGTAGTAGAATACAATTACGAAAACGCCAAAAAATATGACCTGAATATAAGAGTTAAGGATTTCAATGGTGTGCTGCTGGAAAGTGTTGAAAAGAATGGCCCGGCCATCGCAGCCGGATTGAAACCCGGTGATATCATCATTAAGATCAACAATGAGGAAATCAACTCTCAAAGTGCTTTCGAAGAAGAATTGAGCTATCACTATCCGGGTGACAAGATTTCGATCACCTACATTCGGGATGCTAAAGTAGCGTCCACCAGTCTGGATCTTGTTAACCTTAATGGAACCAACGACATCATCAAAAGAAAGATTTATAATAATGAGTCGCTCGGAGCCCAACTGGAAGCCACCCAATACGGTGTTAAAGTGTTTAAAATAAATTCAAACAGTGTTTTAAAACAGATTGGAGTACCTGAAAACTTTACGATTATCACAATTAATCGTGTTCGGGTTAAGGATCCTGAAGAGGTCGTAGAATTTTTTGCTAAGTTCAAAGGACGCGGTGTATTGTATGGTGTAAACAGCTCACGGCAGCAAGTTGAAATTCCTTTCTTAATGAGGTAATTTGGGGTAGGAATTGCATGTTCCTTAGTCCGAAACATGGTTTGACGAATACTTAAGAAACTCTCATCTTCAGCTTCTTGCCCAGTTCATCTACTGTAGCTTTGAAGTTGGGATCGGTTTTCATCATGTCTTCTACTGATTCAAGCGCATGAATCACAGTGCTGTGATCACGCCCACCGAAGTTTTCGCCGATTAAGGCAAGGGTTAGCTGTGTATAGCGTTTGCAAAAATACATTGCTACCTGACGAGGAATTACGATCTCTCTTTTCTTAACCTTTCCTTTCATCACTTCAAGATCAATCTTGAATGACTCCGCAACTGTTTTTTGTATGAAGTCAACGCTTACGTCAGACTGTATTTCCTTTATAATGTTCTTAAGAACTTCTTTTGCAAGTTCAAGGTCAATTTCTTTTTTAAGCAATGTAGCGTGGAAGATCAATGAGTTAAGCACACCCTCCATATCACGAAGGTTTGTATCCACACTGTAAGCCAGATACTCAGATACTTCTGTAGGTATTTTGATACCATCTGCAAGCATCTTTCTGTTGATGATAGCAAGCTTGGTTTCAAAATCAGGCTCCTGCAAATCAGCTGTAAGTCCCCATTTGAAACGAGAAAGCAACCGCTCTTGAAATCCCTTCATGTCTCTTGGAGGGCAATCACTGGTCATGATAATCTGCTTACCAGATTGATGCAACTGATTGAAAATATGGAAAAACATTTCCTGAGTTTTTTCCCGACCAGCAAGAAATTGTACATCATCGAGGATGAGTAAATCTACCTGCTGATAAAAATTCTGGAAATCCTGAAGTTTATGATTTTGCAGTGCGTTTAAAAACTGATTGGTGAAATCACTCTGATCAACATACAACACCACCTTATTAGGCATATTGTGTTTGATTTCATTACCTATAGCTTGTACAAGGTGAGTTTTTCCTACACCAACACCACCGTATAGCATAAGTGGGTTAAATGAAGTAACGCCAGGCTTCTTAGACACGGCGACTCCTGCTGAGCGAGCTAATCGATTACAATCCCCTTCTACAAAGTTATCGAAACTATAAGCAGCATTAAGCCTTGAATTAACGGTAAGAGGATTTAACGCTTTATATGAAAAAGGAGAATACTCATCAACACCAAATCCATTGACTGCGCTTCTGCGGTTTCCGGCACCATTTGCGGGATAATTAACCGAAACAGGTGGTGCCTGATGATTTCCACTATCTACAACAACCGAATATTCCAAGCGGCCAGTTGGTCCAAGCACGGTATGAATAGCACGCTTTAATACTGGGACGTAGTTATCTTCCAGCCACTCGTAAAAAAATTGAGAAGGAACCTGTATGGTAAGCACGTCACCATCAACACGTAATGGAGCAATTGGCTTGAACCACGTATTAAAGTTCTCCTCCCCGACATTCTCGCGAATCACTTCCAGACAATCATTCCATACTGTTCCGCAGCTTACTTCCATTCTCTCTGTTCTATTGGATTTTAAGGTTTCCATTTGGGAAAGGGAGACAAAGATGTAAAAAAAGAGTTAAAGAAAACAAGCCGGCACCTTTTGATTTTTAATAAAAAAAATGATAGGATAATTTTAAAATTAAAAGACAAACGGTTGACGAAAAACTTTGACTAAAATTGAGTATAATTTATTTTCAATGGCTGACCACCCTATTCAGGACCTTCTAAAGCAAGCTTTTCCAACACCTAACCCAGTGGACTGGTCAGTCGCGGCCGCACGGGAGCTTCTTGGGAAAGATCCATTCGAAGTACTTGCGTGGGAAACAAATGATAAAATAAAATTTTTTCCTTACTATGATCAGCGAAATTATTCTCACATTGGCTACTTAAAAAATTTTGCATTCCCTCCTTCTGCAAACGAAAACACTGGTGCGCGCGAATGGCAGTGCATCCCCAAAATCAGTGTACTTGATAACAATTACGCAAACACAGTAGCACTGAACCACTTGGCAAATGGTGCAGAGGGAATTTTATTTGATGTATCGACTAATAACTCTATTGACATTCAGGTACTGCTAAACCAAATTGATTGGCCTTACTGTAACGTCTCCTTTGTGGCTACATCGGATTCAAAAGTCGTGCAAGACCTTGTAGACTATAGTAAGAAACAACATTACACACTTTCGTCACTTTCCGGGGCTATCTATTGGAAAGATTTCTCCAATGATCGGGTCGATCCATTCAAAACTTTGTCACCGCTGAATAAATTTCAGCCCCTTGGAATTCATATTCTATCTTCAACACCGGTTAAAGAAATTTCTGAAGCTTTGTCGAAAGCGACTATGCTGCTTGACCGGCTTACGGATCAAGGAATTGAAAAGGAAAATGTTTTTAACAAGATCAGTTTATCAATTCCTGTCGATACAGATTTTTTTTCAACCATCGCAAAACTGAAAGCATGCCGCATGCTTTGGTATCAGTTGGCAGTGTCTTTTGATATTAAAGAATACAATTCCACCAACCTACACATTAATGCTCGATCCGAAAGCTGGATAGACGAATCATTTCAACCACATGGTAATTTGATAAAGAGTTCTGTTGCCGCACTGGCTGCCGTTCTCGGAGGCTGTGATTCGTTAACCATTGTTCCGGAAGATGAAAACAACATTACCATGAATCGTGTCGCGCGGAATGTTTCAAATATTATCCGTGAAGAATCTTATCTCGACAAAGTTGCCGATCCTGTTGCAGGATCCTATGCTGTGGATTGCATGGTTGATCAAATTGCACAGGCAGCGTGGGAACATTTTCAGCACTCAATCGAACGATCATGAAGCCTGATTTCTCCAAAATAAAATATAACCAATACAACCCATCGTTCCAAAAAGCGGATTTTGGAAAGAAGAAATGGGAAAGCGCTGAGAAGATCGAAATCAAACCTTCGTATTCTGAAGAAGATATAAAAAACATAAGTCACCTGGATTTCACAGCGGGAGTACCTCCATATGTACGAGGGCCCTATGCGACAATGTTTACGAGAAGGCCCTGGACGATCAGGCAGTACTCCGGATTTTCTACTGCAAAAGATTCAAATGCATTTTATCGAAAAAACATCGCAGCAGGACAACGTGGACTTTCCGTGGCATTTGATCTTGCTACGCACCGGGGTTATGATTCCGATCATCCACGTGTTTCGGGTGACGTCGGTAAAGCTGGTGTTGCCATCGATTCTGTAATCGACATGAAAATTCTGTTCGATCAAATTCCACTCGACACGATGTCGGTATCCATGACCATGAACGGTGCGGTAATACCTATCATGGCATTTTATATTGTTGCCGCAGAAGAGCAAGGTGTAAAGCCGCATCAATTAAGTGGAACAATCCAAAATGACATCCTGAAGGAGTTTATGGTACGGAATACCTATATCTATCCCCCTGAGCAATCCATGCGTATCGTGGCCGATATCTTTAAGTACACTTCGGAGCATATGCCAAAATTTAATTCCATTAGCATCAGTGGATATCATATGCATGAAGCCGGCGCCCCGGCACATATTGAGTTGGCGTATACCCTTGCCGATGGACTGGAGTATCTAAGGAAGGGCTTCGAGGCAGGAATCGCTGTTGATGATTTCGCTCCCAGGTTATCGTTTTTCTGGGGTATTGGCATGAACTTTTTCATGGAAATAGCCAAAATGCGTGCAGGCCGCTTGTTATGGTCTAAAATAGTCCATCAATTCAATCCTGAGAATCCTAAGTCGATGGCTCTGCGCACGCACTGTCAGACATCGGGCTGGAGTCTTACAGCGCAAGACCCTTATAACAACGTTACACGCACGTGTATTGAGGCAATGGCTGCAGTTTTGGGCGGAACACAATCCCTACATACGAACTCACTGGATGAAGCGATTGCGCTGCCTACTGATTTTTCCGCACGTATTGCTCGCAACACACAGCTTTTTCTGGAGAAAAAAACGGGTCTGACGCGTATGGTAGATCCGTTGGGTGGGTCTTATTATGTGGAACACCTGACTGCAAAGCTGGCCGAAAATGCATGGGACCTCATTGAAGAAGTTGAAAAATTGGGAGGCATGACAAAAGCCATCGAGAGTGGTGTACCTAAGATGCGTATCGAACAAGCCGCCGCGGCTAAACAAGCACGGATTGAGTCAGGGCGGGATGTTATTGTTGGTGTTAATAAGTATAAAGTATCTGAAAACCCCGACTTTGAAATTCTTGAAGTGGATAACACAGCCGTTCGAAAAGAACAAATCGATCGGCTTGAGCAACTTAAGGGTGAAAGAAATTCAGTTGAAGTTGAATCCGCACTTCTTCGGATTACTGATGCTGCATCGAACGGCAATGGAAATCTTTTAACCTTAGCGATCGATGCTGCCCGCAAGCGTGCGACGCTGGGTGAGATTTCAACGGCCATGGAAAAAGTATTTGGCCGGTACAGGGCAACCATCAAATCAATTTCAGGTGTATATTCGGGCGAAATGAAAAATCAAAAAGATTTTGAAGAAGTACGAAAACTCTCCGATCACTTTGCAGAGCTCGATGGGCGCCGACCCAGAATTCTGGTCGCAAAAATGGGACAAGACGGCCATGACCGCGGAGCCAAAGTAATTGCCACAAGTTTTGCGGATCTTGGTTTTGATGTCGATATAGGTCCCCTCTTTCAAACACCGGATGAAGTTGCGATGCAGGCTGCTGAAAATGATGTGCACGTTGTAGGAGCTTCAAGTTTGGCTGGAGGTCATAAGACGTTAATCCCGGAATTGATTGTTGCCCTTAATAAAATAGGACGTGGTGATATCATGGTTATCGCTGGCGGTGTTATACCAGAACAAGACCATAAGTTTTTGTATGATACCGGTGTTGCTTTTGTTTTTGGTCCCGGCACAGTGATCACGACTGCAGCAAGCGAGATTCTGTCAAAACTTCTTGAAAAGTAAAATCATTTATAAGGTAAAGTCGACTTAAGTATCTGCAGAAGATTCAGTCTGGATTAAGCGTGAATTTTACTAGCTTAGTAGTAAAATTCAAATCCCTCAATCATGAAGATCACAAAGCTGTTGTTGTTTCTATGCTTTACGTTCATTGCTATTCAAACATCGTTTGCTCAGAACAAGAAGTTTGATAAAAGTCTCAAAAAAATAGATTCTGACTATAGCGCGGGTAACTTCACAAAAGCAAATAGTTCACTACAAAAGCTAAAGGGCTCTGTCGTTGCAAAGATGGGGCAGCAAAATACTTATATGCCGGGACTTCACGTCCGCCAAGCACGGATCAATATGGCACTTGGGGTATTGGATGGTTTCGACAACACTTTAAACAATGCCCTTACCAGTAGCCTCGCCATTTATGGTGAAAATAGTTTGAGTTACTGCGGCACAACGATCGATGTCGCCGAGATTTACAATGAATATGGATACTTCCGTCTCAGCAGGGAATATCTTAATAAAGCTAAACAAGTGCTGGAAAAAACAAATCAGGAAAATGATTACATAAAGAATCGTATCAGCCTTATAGAAGCTGAAGCAATGACGGGCCAGGGATTCTCCAATGAAGCGATTGACATGTTTAAGTCGATAGACAGTTACTTTGCAGGGCGAGCAGTCGAGAAAGAAACTATAGTAGAGGGCAGTACAATTAAAACACAACGCGTACCTGATGCAGAACTACCAAAGCGCTATAGTGAATACTCAAAACTATTAACCTCAATTTCAAACGCCTATAGCAAAAAGGGCAACTTGCTCTCTGCCGACTCCGCTTTTAAGGCGGCTCAAACCTGGATCAGAAAGAACCAAAAGTACATGGGTGAAACAAGTCTTGCTTTGGTGCAAAACAATTACTGGTATGCCAAAATGCTAATTGATAATGGCAATGAGCAACGAGAAAAGGAACTGGAGTTTGAAAATATTTTAAGTAGCCTGAAAAAACGGGTATCACCAACCAATGCGCTGGCACATGACATTTACCTGGCTTATTTGAATCAACTTTTGAAAGAAGAAAATCGTGCGCGTTATCTCAACACAAAACTTGAATACCAAAAAGTAATTGATAAATTTCCAAAGTCTAGCCTTGTTCAGATTAATTTAAAAGCGATAGAATTCGACTCCAAATTTGAGCGTGATAAAACCCTGAATCTTGAACGCGATGCCAACAACTTATTAATTTCAAAGGCGTTGCCAAAATACTATCGAACACGGGAACGAATTCTTAATTTCTTGTTCGAAGTCGCACAAAAAGAAAAGCGATATGTGAACGCAGAAAGTTATCTCACCCAAATCACGGAGATAAAAAAAGAACTCTATGGGGAAACGTCACCAGAATATCATCTCTCATTGATCAGGTTGGCGGGTTATTTTCTGGATTACACGAATAAGATTGAAGAGGCGGAAGCAATTTTTAAGGAGAGTTACCTGAAAATTGTAGCACCCGAAATTGGGCCATGGCACAAAGATCATCTTGAAATTCTGAATCATCTTGCTCTGTTATATGAATTTACCGACAAGTACGCATTGGCGTCATTGACACTGGATGCAGCTTCTGATGTAGCACGTTCAAAATTCAGTGATAAAGATCCTGAATACGGGATCGAACTTGACCGAATTGCACAATTGCAAATAAAACTTGGTCAATATGAAAAAGCAGAATCGAATATTGGCAAATCTCTCAAAATTCTGGAAGGATACCGCAAAGACGATAGCCGCCTGTCGGATTATATTCATGCAATTGAAACACAAGCAAAGCTTCTCGGAGTTCAGGGATTATTTGATGAGGCGCAGGGAAATCTGGATCGCTCAAGAAAATTAATTTCCAAAGCCAAAGTGGTTATTGGAAGTGATTTGTCGAGTGCCGAAGAATTAACGTCCTTGTTTATTCAGCTGGGCAGATATTCTGATGCAGACAGACTTCTTGCAACACAAATTCCTGAGTACGAAAAATTATATGGAAGGAATTCGATTCGCTTAATAGAACCTCTGGTTAACAAGGGGCGCATATTACTGGCGAAAGGTGAATACACTGAAAGTGAACGCACCACTAGTACAGCATATCAAATGGCGGTCAAAACTTATGGAGAAATCTCAACTAAAACCGCCCCGACACAAAGGTTACTGAGTGATATTTATTATACCCTGGGCGATTATGACAAGGCGGAAATAAATGTATTAAAAGCGCTTGAGAGCCAGGAAAAGCAGTTTGGCAGAAATCACATTGAAGTAGCTAAATCACTTTCGCAGGTTGCATTAATTAAATTCCATAAAGGCGATAATCGGAAAGAAATAGAAAAACTTATGCTTGAAGCGCGTGATATTATCGCTGCTAAGGTAGGCAAAGAAAATCCCCAATATGCTGAGATTCTAAAGAACATGGCGGTACTCTACATATCAGAAAAAAAATTCGACATAGCCTTCAATTCTTTAACCACAGCGGAAGCGATATGGCGAACAAAAACCGGAACAAAAAATAATATCAATGCAGCAAGTATCTATACGCTTACTGGTGATGTCTACTATCAACAGAAAAATTATAAAAAAGCGGAAGAGTTCTATAATCAGTCAAAAAGTCTTTATGAAAAGTTTTTTAGTGCCTCACACCCTGAGTATGTAAAAGTGCTTTCCAAGCTCAGTAAGGTGTACTACATGCAAAAAGACTATAAGCGCTCGAAACGGTTTATTGAGGAATCGCTTACGAATTATGAAAACTTTATTAAACAATTTTTCCCAGCCTTAAGTGAACGCGAGAAAGCGAAGTATTGGAATACTATTAAAACCGATTTCGAATTTTACAACACGCTTGCACTTGGCAATTTAGATGACTTCAAAGATCTCTCAGGAAAAATTTACAACTATCAGTTGCTGACAAAAGCTTTGCTACTGAGTTCATCTATAAAAATCAGGCAGCGCATTCAGAATAGTACAGATGAAAAATTAAAAGAGCAATACAATACCTGGTTGCAAAAGAAAGAACTACTTAGTCTTGCCCTTTCTATGAGTCCCGCGCAGTTAGTCGAGAATGAAATCGACCCTGGTTCCCTTCAGCAGGAAGTAGAAAGACTTGAAAAAGAACTTAGCCAACGGTCTGAACTATTCGGTCAAAGTTTTGAAGATAAACGCATAACCTTTGAAGACGTAAAAAAATCTCTTACGCCAAATGAAACGGCAATTGAAATGGTCCGTTATCGTTACTTTCACCATGACTTCACTGATTCCATAATTTATGCAGCACTGTTTCTAAAAAATGATCTATCAAAGCCGAAAGTGATCGTACTTAAAGACGGCAAGAGAATGGAAACACGGTTCTTTAAATTTTACCGAAACGCAATAACCGGCAAAATTCCAGATCAAATATCCTATGGAGTTTTCTGGAAGCCCATTATTGATGGAATTGGGCAATCATCGACAATTTACCTTTCGGCGGATGGCGTTTATAACCAGATAAACCTGGAAGCCATCCCTACACCTGACGGGAAATATGTAATCGATAATGCCAACATTGTACTGGTAAGCAATACAAAGGATCTGTTCCTGAAGAAAGTGCAAACCAAATTATCACCATCTGAAAACCGGGCTTCGATGTTCGGAAATCCTACATTCTATTTAACCGCCTCGGCCAAAAACTCCATAAGCTCACTACCGGGAACCGAGAAAGAAGTAAATCAACTTCAGTTTATGCTAAAACAAAAAGGCTGGGTTACCGACGAATATGTCGAAAAACAAGCTTCAGAGGAAAATGTAAAAGAAGTTAACAGTCCTAAAATATTTCACATCGCCACGCATGGCTTTTACCAACCAACAGCACAGGTAACGCTTGAAGACGAACTGGATGGAAGTGAAGCTGCGTTAAATCACAACCCGCTTATGCGTACCGGACTTTTACTGAAGGGAGCCGGAGACCTGATGGACAAAACGGACTATAACTACAACATGGAAAATGGTATTCTGACAGCGTACGAAGCCATGAGTCTCAATCTGGATAAAACGGATCTGGTTGTACTAAGTGCCTGCGAAACGGGGCTTGGCGATTTGGAAGCCGGAGAAGGGGTATACGGATTACAGCGTGCATTTCTCGTTGCCGGAGCAAAAGTATTGATCATGAGTATGTTCAAGGTCGACGATGACGCCACTCAAAAGCTAATGCTCAAATTCTATCAGAAATGGTTAAACTCTTCAAACCTCCGACAAAGTTTTATCGATGCCAAAATAGAACTACGTACAGAGTATCCTGAGCCGATTTACTGGGGTGCGTTTATGATGATCGGCCTCGACTGACATCCAGTGATGCGTCCGATTTGAAGGTAATCTACTCTTGCGGCCAGGGTGAAAACTCGAATCCTTCTTTGAAAAAGTTTGGGTAAAGCTTAATATGCTTTGCCTTGACTTCATCAAAAATTGTTTTTTTGAGGTCAGTAATGTTCTGTTGCTTGATAGCTGATACAAAGATTACATTCAAGTATCCCATTTGCCGGTAGTACCCTTTCATCTCTTCCAGGTCTGCATCCGGATTCTGCTGCAGATAAAGATCGATTTTATTCAACACCAATATTGTACTAATGTTGGATGCGCCTATTTCCTGTAAGGTCTTCGAAACAACCTCTATCTGATTATCATGAAAAGCATGAGCGAAGTCGACGACATGAATTAAAATATCAGCTTCCCGCACTTCGTCCAATGTCGATTTAAAAGACTCAACCAAATGGTGAGGTAGCTTACGAATAAAGCCAACAGTATCAGAAAGCAAAAAAGGGATGTTTCCGAAAGTCACTTTCCGCACGGTGGCATCAACGGTAGCAAAAAGTTTATTCTCGGCCAGCACGCCCGAGCCAGAGAGGAGATTCATTAGTGTTGATTTGCCAACATTGGTATACCCAACCAACGCAACCCTAACGATATTACCCCTCGATTTGCGTTGTGTGATTTTTTGCTTTTCAATTTTTTCCAGCTTCTCTTTCAATACCGTAATCTGGGTCCTGATATTCCGTCGATCCGTTTCAATTTCCCGTTCACCAGCACCCCCACGTGTTCCTGTTCCTCCTCGTTGTCGTTCCAGGTGGGTCCAAAGGCGGGTTAGTCGGGGTAGTAGGTATTGATTTCGCGCCAGCTCAACCTGCGTTCTCGCCTGAGCAGTCTGTGCACGCCACAAGAAAATATCAAGAATCAGTAAACTACGATCATAAACCCTTACTTTGAATTCAGCGTCTTCGCCTTTGGCATTGAATTCCTTTTCCAGGTTTCTGAGTTGAGAAGGCGTTAGATCATCATCAAAAATAACATGTTCTACCTTCTCTGAAATGACGAACTCTTTGATTTCCAATAACTTCCCCTTACCAACAAATGTTCTGGAATCTGGGTGGGGAAGGTTCTGGACGAATTGCTTTGCAGTCTTTATTCCGGCAGTTTCGGCGAGAAAGGCCAATTCGTCAAGGTGCTCTTGCGTAACCTCCGCATTTTGGGGGCTTCCTAATGCAACTAAAACCGCTTTATACTGTTGAACTCCCATTTGCTGATGAATTTCAATCGCAAACATAAAGCTTAATAAAAACTATTTTTCCAAAAAAAGTTACTTTTCATATATTTGAAGAATCTAAACCAGAGATTTTTATCGATTACCTTGTAATTCGACGCTTTGTCGAATTTAGGATCGGAAAAAAGTTCTCACAATCAGAGCCCAGGATCAGATGAGAATTGCGATTGTTCTAAACACATCATGGAATATTTATAATTTCCGGATGAATTTTGTACAGGCCTTGCTAGAAAAAGGTCACGAAGTACACACCATTGCCCCCGAAGATGACTACACGCACCTACTTGAGGAAGCCGGTTGTATTCATCACCCCGTAAAAATGGACAGCAGAGGTGCTAATCCAATAAAGGATTCAGCCCTGATTTTTGAACTGTTCTGGATTTACCGGAGAGTAAAACCCGACATTGTTCTTCACTACACAATTAAACCGAATGTATATGGTACACTAGCGGCAGCATTGCTGCGAATCCCGGTGGTGAATAATGTATGCGGTTTAGGAACTGTTTTTTTGAAGGATAATTTAGTGTCCTTCATTGCCATCATGTTATATAAGGTAAGTTTCCGGTTCGCTGATAAAGTTTTCTTTCAAAATCCGGAAGACCTTAAACTATTTCTGGCTAAGAAATTAGTTTCCGCAAAAGCAGTGGACATTCTCCCTGGATCAGGTATAGATTTACGTAGATTTCAGCCTCTGGCCTTCAAACGTAACGACAAATTTACGTTTCTGTTAATTTCAAGACTCATTACCGATAAAGGTGTAATGGAATACATTGAAGCGGTGCGTATACTGAAGGCAAACGGACTGGAAGCCAACTTCCAGGTTCTTGGGGCCATGGATCCTGAACACAAAAGAGGTATTAAAATACCGGTAATTGAGGAGTGGATCAATTCAGGAACAATTGAATATCTCGGTACCACAGATGATGTAAGAACCTTTATTGATAAGGCTGATTGTATAGTCCTTCCGTCGTACAGAGAGGGAACACCGAGAACACTTCTTGAGGCAGCAAGTTCTGCTAAACCTATCATCGCGACTGATGTACCAGGCTGTAATAATGTTGTTCAAAACGATTTTAATGGACTGCTTTGTAGGCTAAAAGATTCAAATGACCTTGCCGAAAAAATGAAAGTAATGGCGGGTTTGGAAGACCAAAAGCTTAAAACGTTTGGCTTAAACGGACGAGCTAAAATGGAATTAGAATACGACGAATCTCTCGTAATTAATAAGTACCTTTCAGCATTGGAAAATTTCAAAAAAGCATCGTAAAAAAGTGACCGCCCCATGGAAGTAAAAACGACCGGTTTTGATGGACTGGTAGAAATTTTCCCTGATGTATATGAAGATGAACGAGGATGGTTTCTTGAATTCTACAAAGAGAAGGTATTCCAGGATCACGGCATCCATTACCATTTCGTCCAGGAGAATCAATCATTTTCGAAAAAAGGCGTATTGCGTGGTCTCCACATGCAACTAGAGCCATATGCCCAGGCTAAATTTGTCAGTGTAATTTCCGGTAAGGTACTCGATGTGGTCGCTGATCTCAGGACGGGATCAAGCACGTTCGGACAGGTTTATTACTGCATACTTGACAGTTCGAAACGGAACATGTTGATGGTGCCGGAAGGTTTTGCCCATGGATTTGCCGCATTGGAAGATTCAATATTTTTTTATAAATGTTCTAACCCATACAATCGCAAAGCCGAAGTTGGGGTGATCTGGAATGATCCTGATTTGAACATCAATTGGCAGGTTAATAATCCTATCATTTCAGCTAAAGATCAGCAGTTGCCTACATTGGCGGACTTATTAAGAAAATCTGTAGTTTTACGCTAGTGAATCCAATTTCATAACGTTGAAAAGACTACCTCAAAGTAACCTTATTTATCTCCTTCTCGGTCTATTCATTACCTCCTGCGCCTCCTACAAGCAGAATATAATGTTTCAGGTACCTGAGGGATCTGATTTGACCAAACAACTTGAAGCAGCTGAAGGGAATTACACCATTCAGAAAAATGACTATCTCCAGATCGAAGTTTATACGAGTAAGGGGGAAAGGATAATCGATCCCGATCTGGCCCTTAGCAAAGAGTTAAGCAACCAAAGTCCGAACGCAAGACCCGTCCCGAAGTACCTTGTTGATCTGAACGGAACGTCAAAATTTCCCATGATCGGTGAGATCAAGCTGGAGGGCTTAACGATCCGACAAGCCGAAGAAGTGCTTCAGAAGGCCTATTCAACTTTTTATCAGGATGCTTTCGTAATCCTTAGCTATGTCAATAAACGGGTGATCATTTTAGGTGCTCCAGGTGGGCAGGTCATTCCACTGGCAAACGAAAATATTCGTCTTGTAGAAGTACTGGCACTGGCAACCGGAATTAGTAATGATGCCAAGGCTCAAAATATCAGAGTATTGCGGAATGATCAGGTTTTTGTAGCAGATCTCAGTACCTTCGAAGGTTATGTTAAGAATAATATTTTAATAGAACCCGGAGATATCATCTATATCGAGCCAGTTCGCAAGCCTATCAGTGAAGGTTTTCGCGATTATGGTCCTGCTTTCAGTATCATTACCAGCCTTGCAACTTTAGTTGTTGTTATCATAGGATTACAATAAAGGAAAGTGGAAAACCATAAAAACATAAAAGTTCAGACACTTCAGTCATCGGATATTGATTTTAATAAACTAAAAATCGTTGTCCGCGCGAACTGGATTTGGCTCATTTCGATATTCTTAGTTGTGAACTCCATTGCATACCTAGTTGTGCGGTATACTAAGAATGTCTACGAATCGACTTCGGTACTTAAACTCGATGTAAAAAAAGAAGCAAGCGACTTTGGAATTAAATCAGCGATGGAAGATCAAAGCCTGAATTTAATTTCAGGAGAAATTGAGATTATTCAATCGAGGTTATTCCTAAGCAGGGTCCTGGATTCGTCATCCCTTAACGTATCATTCTACAGTATTGGACGAGTTTTGAACGATGAGCTGTATCAAAGTCAACCCTTTACCGTTCAATATATAGCTAAAAACCAGACGCTGTTTGATACACCGATTTATTTTGATGAGATAAGCCCGAATGATTTTGTTTTAAAAATTAATAATAAAGGAGACGGCATTAACGGTAAGTATAATTCACGAATTTCACTTGAGGGGGTGGATTTGTTTCTTCAGAAAAACGAAAGTTTTATGAAAGGAGACGAGATCGGCTACTTTTTCATTATTAATAGCAAAGAAGCGTTACTGGACTACATTCTAAAAAACCTCACTGCCGAGCCGCTTAACTTTAATGCGAATACGGTCCAGATATCATTTACGGAGCACAACCCCACTAAGGCAAATACAATCCTTAGTAAAATTGATACTATCTATCTTCAATACAGTAATGAACAAAAGAATCTGGCGACTAAACAAAAAATTGACTGGGTTTCCAATGAGCTTGTGAACATTGAAACAAAAATGGAAAAGCTCGAAAACTACTTTGAGAACTTCACGCTTGAAAATAAAACAAATGATCTCGATGAAGATTTAAAACATATCGTGTCCACCATCAACGTGATTGATTCGCAACGATTTAATTTGACTAAGAAAATTAGCGAGCTCACGTCATTAATGAACGGAATTGAATCCGGAGACTTTTTCATTTCCCTTGCTCAGCGTGAGGTGTTACCCGCGGCTTTATCCCAAAATCTGGAAACGTTGGAACAGCTTTACCTGGCGCAAGAGAAACTTAAACTTTCCTATAACGAAATCACGTTTGCTTACCGGCAGAAACAAAACGAAATAGAGACTATTAGAAAAAATGCCTTTCAACAACTCTCAGAATTAAAGGAAGAATCGATAAAAAAATTACGCGATGTAAATCAACGAAAAGCACGACTCGAGAGCGAGTTTGCAAGTCTCCCAGATAAAAGCACAGAATTCTCTAAGAACCTCCGGTTTTACAAACTTTATGAACAGTTCTATCTATCGCTAATGCAGTCTAAATCGGAGTTCGAAATCACCCAGGCGGGCAGTATTCCAGATTTTAAAATTTTATCCCCAGCCACTTTACCTCACGAACCGATTTCTCCAAATAAGATGATGATTACCGGAATCGGCTTAGTGGCAAGCATCGTATTTATGCTTTTCCTCCTGGGAATGGTATACCTGCTTAACAACAAAATTACCAGTGTAGCTGAAATTGAAAGAATTGATACAGTCCCGGTACTGGGTATTGTACCGGCGTCTAGTTATCTTAGTGACTTGGGCCTTCACATTGCTGATCATCCCAAATCAATGGTAAGCGAGGCAATTCGTACGCTCAGAACGAATCTTGATTTTTTTAGTATCCACACGAAGAAAAAAGTTATTGCAATATCTTCAACAGTCTCAGGCGAGGGGAAGTCATTCATTGCCATGAACCTGGGTGGTGTCATGGCTTTATCGAAAAAGAAAGTAATACTCCTTGATCTGGACATGCGCAAGCCTAAGGATAATATAGCGACAGCGCTGGAAGATAAAACTAAAGGTGTCAGTACGGTATTAATCAAAAAAAATAGCTGGAGAGAATGTATCACAAGAACAACGCTTGAAGACTTCGACTATATTCCATCGGGGCCACACCCGCCAAATCCTTCAGAATTGTTGATGAATCCGGAATTTGATGTTCTGTTAGAAGATTTGAAAAATAACTACGATTACGTCATACTTGATACACCTCCTGTAGGATTAGTTACCGATGGTATCATGGCGATGAAGAAAGCTGACATCTCGATCTACATATTCAGAGCAAATTATTCCAAAAAAGATTTTCTTTTGAACCTGCAACGTATAATCAACATCAATAAATTTTCTAATATTACTACGCTTCTCAACGCCTTACCCAACACTGGAGAACAGAGTTATGGATATGGCTATTACGAGGAGCCATATCAAAAAGCTTGGGTAAAGAAAATATTTAAGGCATAGTGTTCGACTGGGTAAGAAAAAAAGAGCCAATTAAAACCGTCAACCCGATTAGGGTCGACATCCATTCCCACCTTCTGCCAGGACTGGATGACGGTGTGCAGTCGTATGAAGAGTCTGAAGATATCATCCTCCATTTCCAGAAATTAGGGTATAGAAAGCTCATCACCTCTCCGCACGTCATGAGTGATACATACAAGAATACTCCTGACAGAATTTTGGCAAGATTGGCGAAACTTCGCACTTATCTGAAAATTCAGGATGTGGATATGGAGATTGAAGCAGCAGCAGAATACTATCTTGATGATCAGGTATTCAGGATGATTGAAGAAAATCAGAAGATGCTAACGTTTGGCAAAAATTACCTTCTCTTTGAAACTAATTTTTTAAATGAACCTTTCAATATGAAGGAGTTCATTTTTTTGGCCACCACAAAAGGATATAAACCTGTCTTGGCACATCCGGAACGCTATCTTTATCTTCAAAACAACATTGAGAAAGCTCAGGATTTATTAGACCGTGGTGTTCTTTTTCAAATCAATATCAGTTCGATTACGGGGTTTTATTCCAAAATTGTACAAACTACAGCGAATAAATTAATCGACCGCGGATGGGTCCATCTTTTGGGTAGTGATTGCCATCATTTACAGCATGCACGACTCGTGGAAGAAGCACAAGAACTGAAGTATTTTCAAAAGGCACTCACATTACCCCTTCTTAACAACACCCTTTAAGCAGCGAATCGTTACCTTTACTTTCTCGACTAACCTGTAACTCAAAAGTATGATAGCTATAACAGGTGCCAATGGTCTTCTCGGAAGTTTTGTTGTCAGGAAGCTTATTGATCAAAATGAAAATTTTATCGCCATTAAACGCAGAGGAAGTGATACATCATTATTGCAAGATGTGAGCGAAAAAATAAACTGGAGAGAAGCCGATATTCTAGATCCGGTATCGCTGAGCGAAGCTTTCAAAGACGTAACACATGTGATTCATACAGCGGCAGTCGTTTCTTTTAACCCTGCAAGAGCCAGTGAAATAATGGAGATTAATGTGCAGGGAACACGTAATGTAGTTAACACGTGTCTTGCCCACGGGATCAAACGCCTTATTTTTATTAGCTCTGTTGCCGCTCTTGGCAGACAAAAAGGCCAGACGGTAATTACAGAAAAAAATAAATGGGTTGACAGTCCCTTTCATAGCGTTTACGCGAAGTCTAAATATTACGCTGAGCTTGAAGTATTCCGTGGTCAGGAAGAAGGGATAAGTTCCGTAATCATCAATCCATCTCTGATTCTGGCGGAGGCAAACTGGAACCTGAGCAGTGCCCAACTATTTAAATTTGTGTGGGAGCAAAAGCCGTTTTATATGGATGGCTATGTCAACTATGTCGATGTACTGGACGTAACATCTATTATTTACACGATGCTGACGTCGCCAATCGAAGGAGAGCGATTTATTGCCTCCGCTGGCAAAATTTCATATAAAGATTTTTTTGGATTGATCGCCACCAAATTCGAAAAAAAACCACCATCCATTAAACTTCCAAAAAGTGTTCTCCGAATCGGCGCGGTGTTGGAAACGTTCCGGGCAAGGCTATCGGGTTCGGAGCCACGTTTAACGCGGGAAACTGCCCGATTAGCAGGTTCCGAGTTTCTGTTTGCAAACGAAAAGATCAAAAAGAGGCTAAATTTCCAATTTCAATCGATTGATAACACATTGGATAGATGCACCCGATATTATATAAAGAAAGTGAACACTAAAAAATAGGCTGAAAGCTCTTAGCTTTACACCAGATTTAGCTATTTTAGGAAAACCTTTAGTCCATGGCGAAAGAATATCGTAAAAGAGAAGAAGGAAATGAACTTATTAAAAGATTTGAAGATCACTTACGAAAAAAGAAAACCGAGTTTTTTGATTTAGACGCCTACGAACAGATCATTGATCACTACATGTTGCGCAGTAAGCACAACAAGGCTCTTCAAGCTGTTAACCAAGCCATCACTCAATATCCATTTTCTACGGAGTTAATAACTATTAAAGCGCAGATTCTTTCTAACCTGGAAGAATATGCTCAGGCATTGGATTTATTAGATCAGGCTCATGCTTTACAACCCAACGACCCTGAGATTTTTTTAACCAAGGGATCAATTCTTTCACTCCAGGGGAACCACAAGGAAGCAATCGAAAACTATGAACAAGCTTTATTGCTTGCCGACGACAAAGATGAAGTCTATTATAGTATTGGCCTCGCTCATCAAAGTATGGATGAGTATCAACTCGCAATTGAAGCTTATAAAAAGTCAATTGAAATTAATATCAGTCACGAAGGTTCTTTATACGAGCTTGCATTTTGTCTTGACATAACTGGACAATTAGAAAGCAGCATAGAATACTACCAAAAATTTATAGACGAAGATCCATACTCAACTGCAGCATGGTATAATCTGGGAATTGTATATAATAAACTGGAGAAATTTCCCGAAGCCCTTCATGCTTATGACTATGCATTAACAATCGACGAGACCTTTGCTTCGGCTTACTTTAATACTGGTAACACCCATATGAACATGGGTGAGTATACGAAGGCATTGGATGCTTTCCGTAAAACCGTTGAGATTGAAGGTCCAAGTCCGGAAGTGTATTGCTGCCTTGGTGCTGCCTATGAAAGTCTTGATCAATATGAACTGGGATTAAAATATTTCCAAAAAGCGACTAAACTGGATACACTTTACGACGAAGCCTGGTTTGGAGCAGGTGCCTGCCTGGAGAAACAGGAAAAATGGTATCAGGCCCTGCATTTTTATAATAAGGCCCTGAAAATAAATACAGAGAATGCTGAATATTGGAAATCGGTCGCCCATGCTGAGTTCAAAGTCGGCAACACAGTCTCTAGTATCGATGCATATGAAGAAGCCAGTAAACTTGAACCCGATGACAAAGAAATCTGGCTAAACTGGTCATTTATCTTCTACGAACAAGGTGATCATGACAAGGCAATTGAGACATTATCAGCCGGATTTGATGAGATTCCGGATGATTCTGAGATGTTCTATCGTATGACGGTTTATTTTATAGAAGCTGGTCGTTTTAAAGAGGCCTTTAATTATTTGGAAAATGCTTTAATTTTGGACTTCGATGGTCATTCTGCGTTATTTGATTTCTTTCCAAAAATTGAAACTCAAAAGGCCCTGTATAAAATCATCGAACAGTTTAGAAAAGAGAACAGCTAATGAACTACGATATTAAAAACCTGCCTGAGCGAACTCAAAAGCCCGGGCAATACGGCTTTACTATGGCCATGGACAAAGGTCTGAGCATACGTGAAGCTGAGGATTTTGTAAGCCTTTCCGCCGATCATGTTGATATCGTTAAACTGGGATGGGGAACTTCATTTGTCACACCAAATCTTAAAGACAAGCTAAAAGTCTATAAAGAGGCCGGTTTACCGGTTTATTTTGGAGGGACTCTCTTTGAAGCCTTTGTTATCCGTGATCAATTTGACGAGTATCGGAAAATTCTTGACAAATTTGATATGTCTTTCGCCGAGGTATCCGACGGGTCCATGGACATTGACCATGAGAAGAAATGTGATTATATCACAAGACTATCTGAACAAGTAACCGTTCTTTCCGAAGTAGGGTCTAAGGATGCAGACAAAATTATTCCACCCTACATGTGGATTGACTTAATGCAAAAAGAACTTGATGCCGGAGCCTGGAAAGTGATTGGAGAAGCGCGTGAAGGGGGAAATGTCGGACTCTTTAGATCAACCGGAGAAGTACGTTCCGGCCTTGTTCAAGAGATCCTCACAAAAATTCCTTTCGAAAAAATTATTTGGGAAGCACCTCAAAAAGCTCAACAAGTGTGGTTTATTAAACTGTTGGGTGCAAATGTGAACCTGGGTAATATTTCGCCTGAAGAAGTGATACCACTTGAAACAATCCGCCTGGGTCTTCGCGGTGATACCTTTTTACATTTTCTGGGTATTGAGCGTAAGAATACAAATACTGCACCTCCTTTCGAGGTTGACTAACGTTCACCGAATTGAGAAAACCGAAAGATTATATTCTCCTTTATTTTAAAGGTATAAGTATGGGGGCGGCAGATGTCGTTCCTGGAGTATCGGGTGGTACAGTTGCGTTTATCACCGGGATTTATGATGAGCTCCTGGAATCAATCAAAGCTGTTGATCTTGATGCCCTTAAGCTTCTGTTGAAATTTGAAATCCGAGATTTCTGGGAGAAGATTAATGGTAGCTTTCTCGCTACACTATTTGCCGGCATTGCAACAAGTCTTTTTTCGCTCGCAAAATTGATGACGTATTTATTGGCGAATCATCCCATTTTGATCTGGTCCTTTTTTTTTGGTCTCATCCTCATCTCAGCTCCTTTAGTATTACGTGAAATTAAAAAATGGAACATCGCCATTGTTCTCACTTTTTTTGTTGGCGCAGGCATTGCTTATGGTATTACCGTTTTATCACCCGCACAATCTCCGGAAGCGATCTGGTTTATCTTTCTCTCCGGCTCGCTCGCTATTTGTGCTATGATACTTCCAGGTATCTCCGGAGCTTTCATCCTGCTTCTCATCGGGAAATATCAATACATGATCAATGCCATCATTAACTTTAACATTCCCGTTATCCTTGTTTTTATGGCAGGCTGCGCTCTTGGCCTTATCTTTTTTTCAAGGTTTTTAAGCTGGATACTAAAGAAATATCATAGCGCGACTGTAGCTTTACTAGCTGGATTTATGATAGGCTCCCTTAACAAAGTGTGGCCGTGGCGTGAAGTGCTGGAATACGTAACGAACAGTAAAGGTGAACAGGTACCAGCTTTTGATCAAAGCATTTTGCCCTGGAATTATTTCGCTTCAACGGGTAAAGACCCTCAGGTTTTTCTGGCCATTCTTATGATGGCTCTAGGTGTTTTTTTGGTGGTATTAATTGAAAAGATTGCAGTAAGACTTAAAACAAAAATCTGAACATGGAAAAAGTATTCGGACTAATCGGCGCAGCTGTTAGTCATTCATTTTCAAAGGCATATTTTGATGAGAAATTCTTCCGTGAAGGGTTGAGGGATTACCACTATGAACTGTTCCCCCTCGAGAGTATTACCGACATTGAATCGCTTTTAAAAGATACCAAAGGACTTTCCGGCTTAAATGTTACTATCCCCTATAAAGAACAAGTTCTGAAATACCTTGATGAAGTAGATGGGTTTGCAAAAAAGATCGGTGCTGTTAATGTTATTAAAATCAAAGATGGTAAACTAAAGGGTTACAACACTGACTCTGATGCATTTTTTGAAACAATCGACAAATGGTTACCGAAAGATAAAACGTTCGATAGTCTGATTCTGGGAACCGGGGGGTCATCCAAAGCTGTTCAAGAAGCTTTGAAGAAACTTGAAATAACTTTTAAGATCGTTTCAAGGGAAGCAAAAAAAGGAGACTTAACGTATAAAGATCTGGAGAAGAAACCTTCCCTCCTGGTTGATTCTAAACTGATCATCAATACCACGCCGTTGGGGATGAGTCCGAATACAGAAACAATGCCTCCTGTTGATTTCGAACATATTAGCCCTGAACACTATGTCTATGATTTGATTTACAATCCGGCACGCACGATGTTTCTGCAAAAAGCTGAGATGAAAAATGCAAAAATCAAGAATGGCCTTGAGATGCTTCATATTCAGGCAGAAAAATCGTGGATGATCTGGAATAATTAAAGAGTCGTTTCAAAGCCAAAGCAAATCGGACATCTCCATTAGATAACTTTGACACAGTCGCCCAAATGGGCGATTTTTTTTAATTGTTTGCGTGCAATTATTTCAACCGGGTTACGGTTAAGGTTTGGATACTATCACTAAATTCCGCGCATGGACTTTAAACTTACAAGTGAATACGAACCGACAGGCGATCAACCAAAGGCAATTGAACAACTTACCAGGGGAGTAATCGAAGGTGAACCACACCAGACTTTGTTAGGTGTGACGGGCTCAGGGAAAACATTTACGATGGCAAATGTTATAGCCCAAACGAATAAGCCTACGCTTGTACTAAGCCACAATAAAACACTGGCCGCTCAATTATACGGTGAGTTCAAACAGTTCTTTCCGAACAATGCTGTAGAATATTTCATTTCGTATTACGACTATTACCAGCCAGAAGCATTTATCCCTTCTTCTGGTCTATATATTGAAAAGGATCTTTCCATAAATGAAGAGATAGAGAAACTCCGGCTCAGTGCAACCTCGTCACTTCTCACCGGCCGTCGTGATGTAGTAGTTGTGGCCTCGGTATCCTGCATCTATGGTATTGGTAACCCGGACGAATTTGGTAAAAATGTGATCAAACTAAAAACCGGAGAAACAGTTGCCCGAAACAAGCTGCTCTTTGCTTTGGTAGATATTTTGTATAACCGAACAGAAGTAGAATTTAAGCGAGGAACATTCCGAGTAAAAGGTGACACAGTGGATATCTTTCTCGCTTATGCGGACTATGCTATCAGAATTTATTTTTGGGGTGATGAAATTGAATCTATTCAACGTATCGATCCAAATAGTGGAAAAAAGATTTCTGATGAGAAAATCGTTACCATCTTTCCGGCAAATCTTTTTGTGACCGGAAAGGATACGTTACACCAGGCCATCCGTGAGATACAGGATGATATGGTTGCGCAAGTGAAAATGTTTGAATCGGAACTTCGCCACCTGGAAGCAAAGCGCCTGAAAGAACGTACTGAATTCGATATTGAGATGATGCGCGAACTAGGCTATTGTTCGGGAATTGAAAACTATTCACGCTATTTCGATAGAAGACAACCGGGGGCACGACCATTTTGCCTCATTGACTATTTTCCAAATGACTTTTTAATGGTAATTGATGAGAGTCATGTGACCGTACCTCAAGTGCGTGCAATGTGGGGTGGAGACAGATCAAGGAAGGTGAATCTGGTTGACTATGGTTTTAGGCTTCCTTCAGCGTTGGACAATCGCCCCTTGACTTTTAATGAGTTCGAAACCTTGATGAGTCAGGTTGTGTATGTAAGCGCTACTCCTTCCGAATACGAACTGCGAAAATCAGAAGGTGTAGTGGTGGAACAAATTATTCGTCCGACCGGCCTGCTGGATCCTGAAATCGATGTGCGACCAAGTAAAAACCAGATTGATGATTTGTTGGAAGAAATTGATGAGCGCGTAAAAAAACAGGAACGGGTTTTAGTTACCACACTGACAAAACGCATGGCCGAAGAGCTCACAAAATACATGGACCGTGTAGGCATCAAATGCAGATATATTCATTCTGAAGTAGCTACACTCGACCGGGTAGAAATTCTTCGCGAATTGCGGCTGGGTGTGTATGACGTGCTCGTCGGTGTAAATTTGTTACGCGAAGGCCTTGACCTACCAGAAGTATCACTGGTTGCCATTCTCGATGCGGATAAAGAAGGATTTTTAAGAAATCAGCGATCACTCGTCCAAACCATCGGAAGGGCTGCACGCAATGTAAATGGAAGAGTAATCATGTACGCTGATAAAATCACCGAATCAATGCAGCTTGCTATTGACGAAACAAACCGAAGACGAAAAATCCAACTTGACTACAATTTCGAAAATGGTATTGTTCCGAAAACGGTAATAAAATCCAAAGAGTCAATCTTGGGGCAAACGAAGGTGGCAGACTCAAAACGATCCACAAAGAATTACTATGTCGAAAGTGAAGAATCAAACCTTGCTGCAGATCCTGTTGTTGCCTACCTCAGCAAAGAAGAACTTTTGAAGATGTCGGAAAGAACCCGAAAAGCAATGGAGAAAGCGGCAAAAGAACTGGAGTTCATGGAGGCTGCTAAATTACGCGATGAATTTATGGCCATCCAAAAGCTGATAGCGGAAAGGTCTTAAAAATGGGACAAAAGTAAAAGCAAAAATTCCTTACCGGTAGCAAATATTCTGATAGGCGCAATACCGACAAATTTCTACGTTCTTTGTTTGGTCAAAAGGCACTTCTGGATTATACAGTTCTTCCAGTAGTAGCTTAAGATGTTGTTCAAATTCAGGCAGAACTACATCGACGTCATCCACATAATGATCTTTTCCAAGTTTCAAACCAAACTGGAAATTCTTGTCAAACAAATTTAACCGGTTGATAAGACCGGGGACGATTTTAAACCCACTGGTTTTTGCATTGGCCTTATATAACAATGCGTACAGCATAGTTTGAAAAGCAGCCTTATTTCGTTTTCCATCCCGTTCAAAAAGAGACGCAACGCTATCAAAGTTTAGTTGATCTTTTCCAGTCTTGTAGTCAATTATTCTTAGTATGTTATTCTTTCGATCTACACGATCAATATTGCCGCTTACTATGACCGATACTGGGAAATTATCTAACGTAACATGATACAGCAATCCTCCTTGCTCCAAACCCTCCATTGAAAATGGAGCATACATTTTATCCATTTCGATGATCCGGAGGACAAATCGCTTCACGACCTCACTTACAATGATTTTTTGTCCCTCGTAAATTACCGGTTTGCTGGGATCAAGACGGTATTCCTCTATAAATACCTGATCAATCAACTTATCAACCCGTGCATTTGGATTGATGAGATCATCAGCCTTGATCTCCTTGCGTCCATTTTTCTTGCAGATTTCTTTGTAGAAAAGTTCCATTACTTTATGTACAAAGTTCCCGAGCACACGGGCATCAAGGTCCTCTTCTACTTCCTTCGGTTCTTTCGCTCTCGCAACATAGTGCAAATAAAACTTTAAGCGACATTCAATGTATGTATTAAGCGCCGAAGGTGATATTCCCTTATAATAATTATTTCCAGCATTAAGATCCACCAATGCCTGAATAAGTTTATCATCCTTTCGAACCACAATAGGGTCTACAGGCTTTGGTTGGATTGGATTGTGTAAGATTCTCTTTTCTACGTTTAATCCACTTTCATAAATTAATTGCTGAAGGTAGCGGCTCATTTCTCCCTGGCCGAGCACATCAGTTTCAGAGTTGAAAAACAAAAACACATTCTCAGCACGTTGCAGCATTCTGTAAAAAAGATACGCATACATGGCATCCTGATGTTCAACGGTTGGGAGACCATAGGCTTTTCTGATGTTGAACGGGATATAAGATCCCTTACTGCCCACCGCCGGAAATGCTCCCTCATTTAATGAGAGGATGAAGACATTTTTGTAATCAAGATTACGCGTCTCAAGAACTCCCATGATCTGTAACCCCTTCAATGGCTCACCTGAAAATGGGATTTTATGAACTTGTATCAATTGCCTGAACAATCGAAGAAATGACTTTAACGACGTCTGTGTTGCTTTCCATTCCTTCTTAATATCGTGGTGCGCACGAACTTCACCGGTAGATGATGGAGTCGGTCCTCCAAAACGATCCCCGATAACTTCCTCCATGCGATTCAGAAGTTTCAGAAAATGAAAAGCATACTCTTTGTCAAAATCACCGATGGAAGATAAGCCGCCAATTACGGTGACGACTTCGCGCAAGTAGGACAAAATTCCGGTACTGTCAACTTCCCGAAACACCGTACGGTGCAACGGTACAGCTGTGCCCAGAAAGCTTACCGGAATGTGAACCCAATTATTCGAAAGTACTTCTTTCCGCTTAAAAGCAGCTACGGCTGTGTCGGCAGCAACCACATAAGGATGCCCCAACAAAGCCAAAACCTGTCGATGATTGAAACAATCAAGCTTCCGGGAAATTTGCATTTCAACCAGAAGCTCCACCAAATTATACAGTGGTGTACTGCTTATGGGAAAGCCCATGGTAATGTTTAGCCTTTCAACCAAACCTGAAACACCGTGAAGTACAGGTAGCAGTAGCTTCTCATCAGGAAGAACAATCAATGTATCTTCTGGATCAATTCCCTGCATCAACTGTTCCTGCAGTACTTGCGCCATTACTTTGGCCTGACCGACGGGTTCTGCTGCTCCGAATACACGTACCGTCTTGACGACGGATTTTTCAGTATCACCGTCCTGAACTTTTGTTAAACCATCAGGCGACTTCCATAAAAAATTGGATGGTACGTGAGTGGAAAACGTCTTACCCAGAATTTCATGCTGTTGATACTCGCGGAAAAATTTACCAGCCTCCTGCGTACTGTTATTTACATAATATTCGTCTGTATCCCAAAATACATCTGCCGTACCTTGCGCTACAAAAAATGAAATGATAGTTTCTTCAGTCTTGGTAAGTGCGTTAAATCCGGCAAAACTAATTTTCCGGTTTTCAAATTTTTCTTTTGAGAGCTCAGCAATATCCTCGGCAACTATGCGATGTAACATACCTTCATATGCCAGGCCATTTGATAAAAGTCGCTCCCTAAACGTAGTGTATAGTGTATATAGCTTATTCCATACATCGAGAAATTTCTTTTTATTCTCTGTCAACTCAGCTTCAAAACTGCTCCAGAAGCTTTTCAAAAAATCACGCTGTTCGTCTGTAAGATAATCGAAACTTGAGTCGAGCTCTTTTTGATTGCTTAGATCTTTAAAAAGCTGATCTGCATTTACCATGTATTTGTCACACTCATCAAAGTCCCGTAACAACATATCACCCCAAAAATAAAACTTTTCAAACGGTTCATCATCAGCGGCGCTTGATGACGCACTTTTAATCAACTCATTATACGTTAGATACAACCGGTGTATAAGTTCCAGCTTATCAGGCACCTTTAAGGACGATAAGTCAGAGATGAAATCTTCAATCGTTATCAAATTTGGAGCAAATGCGGGCCTATCGAGCAGTTTACTGAGATGCTTTCTAAAATACAGAACTGCTCTACGGTTAGGGAATACCAAAGTAAGCGCATCCAATTGACGATGGCGTTGATGAATAACCTCTGCAAGTTCCGAAAGGAATGATTTCATGTACTAATTGATGACGGAAACGAATATAGAGACGAATGAGCAATACCGGAAATTTTAGCAAGGTTGCTTGTCAATAATTTAATTTAAAAAAAACAGGCGGAAAAAACAAATGCCGAACGCGTTTAACGTCCGGCATTCATACTACTTGCGCCATTTGCTTAAAACTGCAAACAAAAAATCAGCGCACCTTCATACAAAAAAACTGGCACTCCGGCACCGGCCAAAAATATTTACAACCAACAACCACTACGAATGGAGTAAATCACCTGTCGTGCCGGAAATGCCATGTCTTTAATATCATTTAATCAAAATGTTCTTAACTCAATCTACATTGTCATGCAGAAACTTATTATTTCCTAACAGATTATTGTCGTCGTTTAAATTATACTTTGAGATAAAAGCTTCTGAGGAGTGCGGAACATCCTGCATTTTCACTCCCCTCCTGAGATATGCAGGCAAAGACCACTTTTCATTAAATTCCTCTTTTGTCATCTCCTGTTTACGGGATTGTCTGATTTTCTCCTGTCTTTCCTTCGCTTGTTGCTGCAGACGTTGTTTGGTTGTACGCAGTTCCATCATCCCCTCTTCGTTGATAACCTGATCACCATACCGCTCTGAAACATCATCAAATTCCTCATCCTTGAATAAACCTTCTTCGCCTTCTTCAGCATCTCCTTCCTGAGGCTTCTCAATTGCACTAAAAGGCCCCGTAAATATAAGTTCACGTTCAACAGAAGTTCCTTCTTCCTTTTTAGGTGCAGAGAAATCAGGCTTCTTTCTAACTTCCAGATCTCCTTTTTCATTCACTGAGTTATCCGGATTAAATAACCATCCCTGAGACCGATCGAGGTCGTGTACCTTCTTCTCTTCTTTGCTCTTAGACAGAACTTGTGATTCGCTTTGAAACCCTGTAGCGATTACCGTCACGCGTATCCGATCACTTAAATCCGGATCTACACCATGACCAAAGATCATCTCAGCTTCTTCGCCAGCCTGGTCTTGAATGTATTCTGTTATGGCCGTAAGCTCATCCATCTGCAATTCAGCTTCCACACCCGATATAATTGATAAAAGAATCCTTTTGGCACCCATGATATCACGATTATCGAGTAACGGAGAGGCTAGTGCACCTTCCGCCGCCTTCAATGCCCGGTTTTCCCCGCGCGTCTCCGCAGAACCCATAACAGCTGCCCCTGCATTTAGCATTACCGTTCGGACATCCTGAAAGTCAACATTTACGTAACCTGCTAAGGTTATAATTTCAGCAATACCTTTCGCCGCAGTAGTCAAAATGTTATCCGCCTGCGCAAACGCCTGACCTATGGAAAGATTGCCAAAAATTTCCCTGAGTTTATCATTTAGGATAACCAACACGGTATCACAATTCTGGCGGAGAGCTTCGAGGCCCAGATCGGCCTGACCCATTTTCTTTTTTCCTTCAAAAGAAAATGGAGCTGTTACAATACCCACGGTAAGGATATCCATATCACGTGCAATCTTTGCAATAACCGGAGCTGCACCTGTTCCGGTACCACCACCCATACCGGCTGTTACAAATACCATCTTGGTATCTACCAGCATTTCGCGGATTTGTTCTTTGCTTTCTAAAGCAGCATTCTTACCAACTTCAGGGTTTGCTCCACAGCCCAGACCCTCCGTTAGATTAGCACCTATTTGTAACTTATTTGGTACAGGGCTGCTCATCAACGCCTGGTTATCAGTATTACAAACGATAAACTCAACATCTTTAATGCCTTGCTTATACATATGGTTCACCGCATTGCTACCTCCCCCTCCTACGCCAATCACCTTGATGATAGAACGTGGATTACTGATTTTGGGGATCTCAAATTTGTATGATCCTGTTTCAAACATGATTTAAATTTTTAAGTGGTTGTTATTCAATCAATATTCATTTTTCCCATCCAGGTCATCAATCAATAGACTCTTCGTTTTGTTTAGAATGTCATTGAAAAAATTTCTGGATGCAACCGGGGGTCGCTTTACCTTTACGGCCTTCACAACTTCCCTTGCCTCTTTGTAACGATCTTCTCTTTCATCAAGAGAGCGAAAACCCGATAATACAAGACCAACAGCTGTTGCATACATCGGACTTTTTACCGATTCAATTTTGCTCTTGCCAAGGTGCTCATTAGGGTAACCGATACGTGTGTCCATACCAGTCATGTATTCAACCAACTGCTTCAAATTGCTCAGCTGAGCGCCACCACCAGTGATCACAATTCCACCTGCAAGCCGGTTCTCAAAACCAGAGCTGATGATTTCAGAATGTGCCATTTCTATGACCTCCTCCATCCTCGCCTGGATAATATTAGAAAGATTTTTCACCGATATTTCTTTCACCGCACGGTTGCGAATACCGGGAATAGAAACGATCTCATTCGGACTGGCTTCTTCCGCTATGGCCTTTCCAAAACGGGTTTTTAATTGCTCAGCTTGCTGCGGTAAAACCATCAGGCCTTGCTTTATATCATTTGTAACGATGTTGCCACCGAAAGGAATGACTGCAGTATGACGTATGATGTTGTCATAAAAAATTGCTATGTCGGTAGTGCCTCCACCAATATCGATCAGACAAACACCAGCTTCTTTTTCTTCATCACTCAGCACAGCCAGGCTAGACGCAAGCGGCTCCAGAATAAGGTCAGCAATTTCAAGACCTCCCCGGCGGATGCATTTATTTATGTTATTAATGGCATTTGTTTGCGCAGTAATAATGTGGAAGTCAGCTTCCAGTCGTACACCAGACATACCGACGGGTTCCTTTATTCCATCTTCATAATCAACCATGTAATCCTGCGGCATGACGTGTATAATCTGGCTTCCCGGCGGGACAACCATACGATACATATCCTGTGTGAGACGCTCTACATCGTCGATAGTAATCTCTTCTTCTTTAGCAGATCGTGTAATCCCACCATGCTGTATGAAACTCCTGATATGTTGCCCGGCAATACCTACATTCACCAGACCAATATCGATACCGGCCTGATCGCCTGCTTCCTTAATTGCCTTCTCAATCGCAAAAACTGTTTTGTCGATGTTAAATACAATACCCTTCACAACACCCTCCGATTCAGCCTTACCCATGCCCAGTACTTCGAGTTTTCCAAATTCGTTTTTGCGACCGACAATCGCGCAGATCTTTGTTGTGCCTATATCTAGCCCTACGACTATTTTTTCCTGTTCCATAATTCTAATTCTTTATAGTGGTTGTCCTTAATCTAACTTATATGTTAACGCATTATATTTATTCTGCAACAATTTGTCCTTCGTACTCCAGGTTTACCCGGCTATACTTATTCCATCCCATACGAGGTAAAATCTCCTTATAAAAAATCATAAGCTTCTTAAACTTCGATTCAATATTTTCAGGCTTTCCAAATTCGATTTGCTCGTCTCCTACCTGAGGATAAATGGTGATACGCATCTTTGAGTCGATATCCAATTGAGCAATCTGGGCATTCCAAAATTCGTCATTACGGATTATATTGATAAGCTCAATCAGGTTCTTTCCATCTTCCGAAGCATTCAAATTATTCTGCCTGAGCAAGTCCCGCACATAAGATCCACTTAGAAGTACAACTCTTGCTGTAAACTTTTGTGATACAGGCATCACTGTTCCATCATCGGCTACGTATCCATCAGGACCATCGTTGCGAACAATACGAGCGATAGGCCTCCTTAGTTCAGTTTTTACTACAAGATTTCCTTTCAGGTCACTGTAGAGCTGAGCATCCTTAATAAACGGCTCGCGTCTGATCTTACGTTCAACTTCCCTTAGATCGACACGATCAACACTGGCTCCTTTTAAATTTTCTTTATTCAGTTGCATTAAATCAATGACATCATCTTCATCAAGGAAATGGTTTTCATTGACATTCACCATTTTTATGGTTATGTCTTTAATAGAAGCACTGCTCTGTCTGCGTTCGGTGAACGCTATGATGCCACCAACAATCAGAATGGCTGCTAGTACTTTTACTTCCCTTTTTATATTAAACTTAAACTTCATATTTTTCTTTTAACATATTACGTATCGGATCAACGAACGTATCAATATCACCCGCACCAACGGTTACAAGGACATCCAATTCAATATTTTCAAGCTTTTGCATAAGGTCAGCTTTGCTGCACCGTATTTTAACAGTACTTGAAACAGCGTCTAAAAGCATATCAGAATCTACACCCGCTATCGGAAGTTCACGTGCAGGATAGATATCCATTAACAATAACTCATCTGCCAAACTTAAACTTTTTGAAAACCCTTCCGCAAAATCACGCGTGCGTGTAAAAAGGTGTGGCTGAAATATCACAGTCAACTTGCGACCAGGATATAGTGACTTCATTGAATTCAAAAAGGCATTAATTTCAGTGGGGTGGTGTGCGTAGTCATCTACAAAAACAATCTTCTTTGTCCTGATGATGTATTCAAACCTTCTCTTCACACCCGAAAATGATTCCAGCCCTTTTTTGATAGTAGCGATCTTAACGCCACAAAGATTTGCCGCAACAGAGGCTGCGATAGCATTTTCAATATTATGAAAACCAGGGACACCGAGCTGAACGTGTTCTACTTTTCCAAATCCATGGAGGTCGAACTCAAAAAATCCGCCCTTCGCGGTTATGTTGCCGGCAAAAAATTGTCCTCGGCTCATGCTATAAACAACTTTCGAAATATGATTTGCATTTTCAGCAAGTAATTCCGCAATAGACTCATGAATAATTAATGAACCTCCGGCATTTATCTGGGAAATAAAATCTTTAAAGGAAGTGATAAGACTTTGATGGTCTCCGTAGATATCAAGATGATCCGCATCTGCCGAAGTGACCACTGCAATCTGTGGATAGAGTCTTAGAAACGAACGGTCAAATTCATCAGCCTCTACAACAACCACGGTTTCCTTCTTCACTTCACCGTGCATCACCAGGTTCGAATTATAATTCGTTGCAATCCCACCCAGGAAAGCGACCATGTCCTTTTCAGCAACTTTTAATATATGCGCTACCATCGAAGACGTGGTAGTCTTTCCGTGAGTTCCAGCGACAGCGACTGTTGTATAATTTTTGGTAAGCAAACCTAATACTTCAGAACGCTTAAGAATTGTATAACCTCTGTCCTTCAGTGTATTGTATTCAAGATGGTCTTTCGGAATAGCCGGGGTAAAAATTACGAGCGTCTTATCCTTTTGATTTATCACCTCCTCTGGTATCTGCGCAAGGTTGTCTTCAAAGTGAATTTGCATCCCCTCTTTTTCCAATTCAGAAGTCAACGTAGTAGATGTACGATCATATCCTGAAACGCTTAATCCCTTTTTCATAAACCAACGTGCAAGAGCGCTCATGCCAATGCCACCAATGCCAAGGAAATAGATATTATCGTACTTTTCTATGGTCACTATTTTATATTATTTTTAACCATCACCGGTTGTAAACAACTAACGTCAACATGCTGATCATATGCTTTCTTATCCAACGTATAGCTGGCTTTGTCCTTTGCGGGCAGATCAGAATCCGCAGACTTCTCTATTAATAATTTTTCAATTTCATTTACAATTTGAATTGTAGCTTCAGGCTTCGCCATTGAACTTATATTCTCACTAAGCTTCTGCGCACGCTGTTTGTCAAAAAGTAGTTTCAGTGCCTCGTCAACCAGCTTCACCGTGGCGTCCTTGTCTAACACCACTAATGCTGCCGATCTATCCGCCAATGCCTTTGCGTTTTTTGTCTGATGATCTTCTGCAACATTTGGAGATGGTACCAGTATAACAGGCTTCCCGGCTATACAAATTTCAGAGACCGCGAGTGCTCCGGAGCGTGAAATCACAACATCGGCCGCTGCATATGCCAAATCCATTTCGCGCACAAAATCCTGCACGCGCATATTTCTCAGATCATACTTTGTCAATTTTGCCTTATAAGCATCAAAATATCCCTTACCGGTTTGCCAAATTATCTGGATTTGAGCATCAAGTAATTTTTCAATTCCTAAAATGATACTTTCATTAATAGATTTAGCTCCCAGACTACCACCAATAATTAAAAGTGTTCGCTTATGTGAAGTAAACCCAAAATGTCCCAGCGCCTTTTCTCTCTTCTGATTGATACTTAAAATATCCTTCCTAACAGGGTTGCCAGTCAAAACAACTTTCTCCGAAGGAAAGTACTTATCCATTCCTTCATACGCCACGCATACTTTACTTACTTTGTTTGCGACTTGCTTATTTGCCAGCCCGGCAAAGGAGTTCTGCTCTTGAATCACAGATGGAATTCCAAACCGTGTAGCAGCCAGCATAATTGGACCACTCGCATAACCACCTGTTCCTACAACAGCATGAGGTTTAAATTTTTTTATAATTCGCATAGCGTATACGTAGCTCACGATAAGTTTAAACGGAAACAAAAAATTTGACCAGGTAAATTTTCGTTGTAGCCCAGAAATCCACAGGCCTATTATTTTATAACCAGCTTCTGGAACACGAGTCATTTCCATTTTGCCTTTTGCACCAACAAACAATATCTGGGCATCCGGATGTCGATCACGGAATTCATTGGCAATAGCAACGGCAGGAAAGATGTGACCACCCGTTCCACCACCACTGACAATCAGACGATATGGTTTTTGCTTGCTCATGCTGCTGTTGCAGTTTGCATATTTTTGTTCTCCTTCTTATCATCAGTTGACTTCATCGTCCATCCCTGATCCTGTTCACCTCGGCTTACGCTAAGGATAATACCTACAGCCAGTCCGGTAAAAACCATTGAGGTACCCCCCATCGAAATTAGTGGTAACGGCTGACCTGTAATTGGTCCTAACCCTACCACTACACCCATGTTTACCATCGCCTGACAGACAAGATCAAAACTTAGCCCAGCCGAGAGCAAACCACCAAATGCACGATCACTATTATACGATGCCTTCATACCACGATGAAGAAGTACGAGATAAAGCACGAGTACGACGATCCCTCCTACCATCCCATATTCTTCAATGACAATAGCATAGATAAAATCCGAATAGGGATGCGGCAGGATATTTCTTTGATCACTGTTACCCGGACCTTTTCCCGTAATTCCTCCGGTAGCCACTGCTATTCTTGCATGTTTGGCCTGAAACGGAAGGTCAGTTCCTTCAATGAAGTTTGTTATCCTGTTCTTAGCTGTCTCACCGCGTACACCATATTTTATTGCCAGTGCCCCAAATAAAGCTCCTACAAACACCAACATCGCCAGATATTTTGTTGGAACCCGGCCGATAAACATGATGAGCATGCAAGTGATTAAAAGAAGTACTGCCGTGGAAAGATTTGTTAATGCAATCAATCCGCATATCATGCCACACCAAAAAAGAATTGGTATAAGAGACTCCTTTATGTCATCAATATTTTGTTGCCGTTTGGATAACATACTTGCCAGATTTACAATCAACGCAAGACTTGCAAAGTCTGAAGGCTGAAAAGAACCAATAACTGGAACCTGAATCCATCTTGCCGCCTGATTAATTGTGACACCATTAGTAAAAGTGTATATCAACAAAGGAATACTGGCCCACAAAGCCACTTTAGAAATCTTTGAATAATATCTGTAGTCTACCTTGTGTGCAAACCACATAGCCGCAATACCTACGAAAACGGTTATCGTATGCTTGATAAGAAAACTTTCAGGACTTTGAGTCCGCTTATATGCCAGTGTGCCAATGGAACTGTACACTACCAAAACGCTGATCAAGGAAAGAGCAAACACTACAGCCCAAATGACTTTGTCACCTTGTAGATTCTTATCTGCCCATGTTTTTATTTTTTCCATATTCCTCCTTCCTTTTCTGGCAACTAAATAATAGCCTTATGCATGTACACCTTCGATTTCAGTTTTCAAGTCAAGCACTGCTTTCCTGAATTGATTTCCCCTGTCCTCGTAATTCTTAAAGAGATCAAAGCTGGCGCACGCAGGTGAAAGTAAAACGACATCACCTGAATCAGCTATCGCAAGCGCCTGATGTACCAGTTCCGTTACGCTTTGTGTTTCGAAAATTTTATCCAGCACACCGCCGAATGCCTTCTTTAGCTTTTCATTGTCTTTACCGAGGCAGATGAGCGCTTTTACTTTCTTCTTTACTTCATCTTTTATTATCGAGTAGTCGTTGCCTTTGTCCACTCCTCCGGCAATCCATATTAAAGGCTGTTCATAACTTCCAAGTCCATATACAACTGAATCAACATTTGTTGCTTTTGAATCATTAATAAATTCTACACCCTTTATAACTGCAACAGACTCTAACCGGTGTGGTGCATTCTCAAACGTTTTTAAACCCGTCCGGATTGCATTTACAGAAACGCCTGCAAGGTACACTGCAGAAACAGCTGCCATTGTATTGATAAGATTATGCGACCCATTCAAAGTTGTCTCCGACTGATCTATTAAAAATGAATCTGTCAAATTAAAACTCATTTTTTTAGCTTCACCGTGAACCGGTGAACCTGACGATGACCTTAATGATACCGGAACTTTATTCATTTCATACTTGCCCTTACTTACTTCCTTCGAAATGATTGCATCATCCGAGTAATAGATAAAGTATTGTCCAATACCCATATTCTGAACAATCCGGAATTTAGAGTCCACATAATTTTGCATGGTGTATTCATAACGATCCAGGTGGTCGGGAGTTATGTTTAATAGGACAGCAATTTGTGGCTTGAATTTTTTCGTGCCATCCAATTGAAAACTGCTCACCTCAAGAACATACCACTCATGTTGTTGCAGCGCTACCTGGCGTGCCATGCTAAATCCTACATTCCCTCCAAGTGCAACATTTACACCTCCTTGCTTCATTAAGTGATAAATCAATAACGTGGTAGTGGTCTTTCCATTCGTTCCTGTTACGGCAATGATTTTTCCATCGATGTACCTTGACGCGAACTCAATCTCATCGATCATTGGAATTCCGGCTTCAATTATTTTTTTTATGATCTCTGCCTTATCAGGAATTCCAGGACTCTTGATAATCAGGTTCGCACTCAAAATCTTATCTTCGGAATGCTTACCTTCTTCGAATGCAATATTTTCTGTTGTCAGCTCATCCCTGTACTTGTCTTTTATCAGAGACTGATCTGAAACAAAAACATCAAAGCCTTTCGCCTTCGCGAGTAATGCCGCACCCGTGCCACTTTCTCCTGCGCCCAATATCGTGATGCGTTCCTTCATCTCAGTTTTAAAGTTGCTAAGGTGATGATGGCCAATAGGATTCCCACGATCCAAAACCGCGTGACAATTTTAGCTTCGTGGATATTTTTCTTTTGGTAGTGATGATGTAGTGGAGACATTAAAAATATTCTACGTCCTTCTCCATATTTTTTTCGCGTATACTTAAAGTAAGCTACCTGAAGAATTACAGAGAGGTTCTCAACAAGGAAAACACCACAGAGAATTGGTATCATAATTTCCTTCCTTACAGCGAAGGCCACAACAGCAATAATACCTCCGAGCGTCAAACTTCCGGTATCACCCATAAATACCTGAGCAGGATAGGCATTATACCATAGGAAGCCGAGACACGCACCAACAAATGCTGTACAAAAAATCACCAGCTCACCCAGATTTGGGATGTACATAATGTTCAGGTAATTACTAAAGTCAACGCGACCAGACAGGTAAGCGAGGATCGCCAGTGCCAAACCAATAATGCCTGAAGTACCTGCAGCCAAACCATCAATACCGTCCGTAATGTTTGCACCATTCGATACGGCTGTAATGATTAAAATTACGACCAGTACATAAACGATCCATGTATAATCTGAGGGGACAAAAGGTACTATGTTGTAATCAAGCTCGTTATCTTTTGCAAATGGTACCGTCGTCTTCGTAGACTTCATCTCTGTATACCGTGCGGGATTTTCCATGGACTCCTGAAGATCTTCTGCTTCGGTACTGACAACTGTATTCGCTCTAACTTCACGAATTACTACATTATCATTAAAATACAGTGTAAGACCTACAATCAATCCTAGCCCTACCTGACCAATAATCTTGAAGCGACCGGCCAATCCCTCTTTGTTCTTTTTAAATACTTTAATATAGTCATCTAAAAAACCGATTAAACCCAGCCAACATGTAGCAACTATTAATAGGATTACATAAACGTTGTCCAACTTTGCAAACAAGAATGTAGGAATAAGTATGGCCGCAATGATGATTATCCCCCCCATGGTGGGTGTCCCTTTTTTCTGCAGCTGTCCTTTTAAACCCAGATCCCTGATATCTTCTCCTACTTGTTTTTTGCGGAGAAGATCAATCAGATTTTTTCCAAATGTAATGGTGATCAACAATGAAAAGAATGCAGCCATACCCGCTCTGAACGAGATGTATTGAAATACACCCGCACCGATCAGGTTAAATTGTTTATCCAGATAATCGAATAAATAGTATAGCATTCCTTAATTATTCAATTTTCAAAAAGTTTTAACATCTTCTCCACTACATCCCGGTCATCAAATGGATACTTAACTCCCTTTATCTCCTGATACGTCTCATGCCCTTTGCCTGCGATGAGAATAATATCCTTATCCTTCGCCATCATACACGCTGTTTTGATGGCTTCTTCCCGATCCGGAATCACCAATGTTTTGCGTACTTCTGTTGGCATTACACCGGTCTGCATTTCTTTGATAATTTCCACCGGATCTTCATCCCTTGGATTATCTGAGGTCAATACAACTTTATCACTCAGTCTGCAGGCGATGGACGCCATCAATGGACGCTTAGTACGATCACGATTGCCTCCACAACCAACAATGGTTATTACCTGCTCTGCTCCAGTTCTAAATTGGGCAATTGTTTCCAGCACATTCTGCAATGCATCGGGTGTATGAGCGTAGTCGACAATGGCAGTAAACCTTGAACCTGGCAGCACTAACTGAAATCTTCCTACAGCTCCTTCGAGTGCTGACAGCTTAATCAGTGCTTCATCAGGATCCTGGCTCAACAAAACCGAAGCGCCGTACACAGCCATCAGGTTGTAAGCATTAAAATCACCAATCAGTTTAAACCAAACGTTCTTTCCTGCAATCTCCAACTCTAATCCCTCAATGGAATTTGTGATGATCTTCGCTTTAAAATCAACCATCTTCTTAAGTCCATAGGAGTACTTTGTAGCCTTTGTATTTTGTAACATCACCATTCCTCGCTTATCATCCGCATTTACAAGTGCAAATGCATCGCTGGTCAGGCCATCAAAGTATTTTTTCTTTGCCTTAATATAGTTTTCAAATGTCTTATGGTAGTCGAGGTGATCGTGGGTAATGTTCGTGAATATTGCACCCGCGAACTTCAATCCTGCGATACGTTCCTGATCAATCGCGTGAGAGCTCACCTCCATAAAAACATGACTGCATTTCGCATTTACCATCCGTTGCAACAATTCATTCAATTGAATCGGATCGGGAGTAGTATGCGTTGCAATCACCACTTCATCGAGAATCTTATTTTCTACAGTTGACAATAATCCGGGCTGATGTCCCAGTGCTGCAAAAAGCTTATACAATAACGTTGCAACAGTAGTTTTACCGTTGGTTCCTGTTATGCCAATCAGCTTTAGTTTTTCGGACGGATTATCGAAGAAATTTGATGCTACAATACCTAATGCTTCAGCACTGTTTTTAACGGTAACATAAGTTATCTTATCATTGATCTCTTCGGGTAATACTTCACACACAATAGCAACTGCTCCCGATTGAATGGCCTTCGAGATAAATTCATGCCCATCTGACTGGGTACCTTTTACTGCTATGAATAGATATCCAGATTCAACTTTTCGTGAATCAAAGCAGATACCTTTCACACCCATTGTCATGTCACCACGACTAGCGGTTAGCGATACTTTGTATAATATGTCTTTTAATTCTGGCACAATCCTTATCCTAGTTTTAAATAAATGCGACCACCTTTACCTACTTTTGCTCCGGCAGTTAGCGACTGGTTTACTACTCTTCCTTTTCCCTCGTAAAACACATTCAGTCCCGAACTTTCCAACAGATAAATAGCATCGCGGAAAGTTAGGCCCATCACATTTGGAACCAGACCCTTTGATGTTGCGGCTTTATTCCAGTTGATTCCAGTTCCGTTACGCGAGGTACGAACCCATTCTTCCTCCGTTTGTGAATGATTCGAAATACCCAGCTCATTGCAAACCAGCGTTAACTCATGTTGCTTTCCTCCACGGATGACCGGCAGCACTTCCTGCACGACAAATTTTTTGATGTCCATGGGATTATGAAGATTTACGTCTCGTGCATAAATATTGTCTGCAATTTCTTTGAACACTGGTGCTGCTACACTACTTCCGTACTGATGCCATCCACGCGGGTTCTTAATCAGTACAATAGCGCTATACTTCGGAGCATGTGCCGGAAAATATCCGACAAAAGATGTTATGTACTTTTTTGTGTATTTTCCTTTTTCTAATATTTGAGCAGTTCCTGTTTTACCTGCAATACGATAGTGGGTACCTTTGATATTTTTGGCCGTTCCATTATCCACTACACCCTCCAGCAAAAGCTTTAGTTTGTTCAATGTTTTTTCAGAACAGATCCTCTTATTAATAACTTCAGTCTCAAAGTATTCTTTCTCCTGGTCGGCCCTTTTAATAGATTTTACAAATATTGGTTTGATCATAACCCCATCGTTAGCAACTGCATTATACAATGCAAGCGTATGCAGCGGAGTAGTTTCAAAACCATATCCGTATGCCATCCAGGGAAGGCTTATCCCACTCCATCCTTTCTGGCCAGGTCTCTTAATCTTCGGAGTAGGTTCCCCTGCTATTTGAATCCCGAGCGGCTGTGTTTGTTTCAACTGATCGAGGTAATCAACAAATTTCTGAGGACGTAGACCAAAGTGTTTGTCGACGAGTTTTGCCATGGCTACGTTAGACGAGTGCTCAAAAGCTTCTTGCACAGTAACTTTCCCTAATCCGCCCTGTTCATGGTCGCGAACAGTCTTGTTGTAAAAATTAAATTCACCATTACCCGTATCAATGCTGTCTTTGAGTTCAACACGGCTGTCCTCTAACAGTGCAATCATTGTCGCTAACTTAGAAGTAGAACCAGGCTCAAACAATTGACCAGTAGCAAAATTGTATTTTTCAGAAAAGCCTCCTCTTCCATTATTGCTAAGATTAGAAATAGCTTTTATCGCGCCTGACTTAACATCCATCACGACTACCAGTCCATCATCGGCCTTATGTTCCATCATCGCCTTGTAAAGCGCGGTTTCGGCTACATCCTGCAAGTTGATATCGAGCGTAGTTTGTAAGTCAAGTCCGTTAACAGCTTTTACATTATTTGCATCATAAACCGGTTTCCAAACACCGCCCGCAATTTTTTGGTAGTAGGCATAACCGTCCTGGCCACCAAGCTTATCATTAAAACTATATTCTAGTCCGGCACCTTTGTCATTTTCATTTATAAAGCCTACGGTCCTCCGACTTAAATTTGTGAATGGATGATAACGCACATCCATTTTTTCAAAGATTGCACCACCTCTCAGTCTTCCTTCACGAAAGATGGGCCACTCCATCATCCTTTTCTTATCCTGGTAATTGATTCGTTTGCGACTTAAAATAACGTATTGCTTACCCGCCGCACGCGCATCTTTTAACATACGCTTATAATCTGTCTTGGATTTATCTTTGTAGAAGCGAGCCAGGAGATAGGAAAGCGAGTCCAGACCCTTATTAAATACTTCATCTTTCGGCAAGGTCGCATCAAAGGCTACTTTATAGAAAGGTAACGATGTAGCCAGAAGGCTTCCATTATCAGAATAAATATTTCCACGGGTTGCTTTTACACGTTTGTAGTCGAAAGAAATTCTCTCTCCCATCGCCGCCCACTTCTCGCCTTGAACAAATTGAATGTGTCCCGTTTTTACCACGACGGCAACGGCAAAAAGCACCACAAACAAAAATGCTATGCGAACTCTTATTAATATGGATTTCTTAATATTCACCTTTTTTTATTTCTACTTTATAAGGTGGTTTCAAACTTTCTTTCAGCCCTAAGGCTTTTACCTTGCGCGCTACTTCAGATTGCTTACTGGCAAACATCAGATCTGATTTAAGAGTAGTATAATCTGCCCGCAGATCTTCAACGTCGGCTTGTATAACATTTATCTTCCTTACTGTTTTTTCAGCATAATGTGTGTTGCTGATATAGATTAATCCCAACGCCATAATGAAGAGAATTTTTGGCAGGTATTGCACCGGAAATCCTTCCTCGAAATAGCTTTCAAGCTTCATCCTTTTCTCCAGGATGGAAAACATACTTCCTTCCGGATGGATCTTCTTTTTTACTGGATTGATTTTAAACTTGTTTGCTAACATTACCTACTGCTCTATTTGATGTCTTCTGTCTATTCGTCTTTCATAATCTCTCGGCGATTCGAAGCTTTGCGCTTCTCGCTCTCCTATTGTCTTCTATTTCTTGTTCTGATGCCTCAATGGGTTTTCGATTCACTGCTTTAAAAGGTTTTATCTCATTCCCATAAAAGTCTTTCTCAACATCTCCAAATACCTTCCCTTTATTAATGTAATTCTTTACCATTCTGTCTTCCAGAGAATGATATGACATTACTACGAGCCGGCCACCTTTTTCCATTACTTCGCCACATTGGTGCAAAAAATCTTCAAGTGCTTTCATTTCCTGATTAACTTCAATTCTAAGCGCCTGAAACACCTGGGCGAAATATTTATTCTCCTTTCCTCTGGGAGTGATTGATTGAAGCGCTGCTTTAAGATCTTCAGTCCGGGTAAAGGGTTTGTTAACTCTTTCCTGTGTGATTAATCGTGCTGCTGTTTTTGCATTCTTCAACTCACCGTACATCCCAAAGACTTTGTGGAGTCCTGCTTCACTATATTCATTCAATACCTGGCCTGCTGTAAGCGAAGTATTTCTGTCCATGCGCATATCCAGCGGTCCGTCGAAACGGGTTGAAAAACCCCGCTCTGCTGAATCGATCTGATGAGACGAAACGCCCAGATCCGCCAGTATACCATTTACATGGGTTACTGCATTCAGTTTAAGGTATCGCTTCATATGCATGAAGTTGGCCTGACAAAATATAAAAGAACGACTCTTCAATTTTTCCGCTTGCTGTTTTGCATCTTCGTCCTGATCAAAGGCTATCAACTGACCTCCTTTCAAGTTTTCCAAAATCCTTGCACTGTGCCCTCCCCCACCGAACGTAACGTCAACATATGTACCTTCCGGATCAACACTAAGCCCTTCAATACATTGCTGAAGCATGACGGGGTTATGATATATTTTCATCAGCTCAGTCTTCAAGTACTCTGTAATTTCATGAACGCCACAATCCCATTCAGCTCTAACCCGAGGGCCATACGTTTGCTGTTAATTACCTTTCTTACACTTTACGTATGCTAAAGGGTAAGGGGTGACAACATTATTACACTACTTTGCAACTACTCTGTCAGGTATTTCTCAGCCAGCTTGGACAATTCACCAGAATCTGTGATCAGATGTTTCTCATAAATGGAAGGATTCCATACCTCGACTTTATTACCCATGCCAACAAGGATCAAATCCTTTTCAAGCTGAGCATATCCTAGCATGTTCTTGGGAATAACAAACCGGCCGTTGGCATCCAACTCAACCGTTGCTGTTCCCGAAAAGAAATTCCGCTGAAGTTTGCGGTATTCCTCATTGAACTCACTTAGCCCCGAGATTTTTGAGAACACTTTCTTAAACTCTACCATGGGGTAAATAATCAGGCACGGCTCGAACCCCCTCCGAATCACGAGCTCGTCATTACCCTCGGTGGAGGGCAACTGAGCTTTGATCCGAGATGGCAAGACAAGCCTGCCCTTGGAATCTAGCTTACTTTCATATTCACTGGTAAAGAAGGTCATAGACGTAGTGGTTGTCTTTTACTCCTAAGCAAACATATGTAATTTTATCCCACTTTCAACCACTTTTTACCACTATTTTCATTTTTTGAGCATTTTTTGCCATAAAACGCTTTAAAAAGCAGAATTATCCTGCCGGGAAAGGACGAAAAGCTGCGACGCACCCGGTTGAAATCAGGATTTGAATTGCCTCGGGCGTGATATTCAGGGATTGTTGGAGGATCTCGGCGGTATGTTCTCCGAAATGAGGTGGTGGGAGAAAGTGGGAGTGCATTTGGGCATTTGGGTTGCCAACATACGTTTTGACGCCTGAAATTGCTTTTGAAGAAAACATGATCTCCCGGGCCTGCGGAGTTTCAAAAACCTCCTGAAGGTTTCGGATCCGGCCGATCGGGACCTTTGCTTTGTCCAATTGCTGGATAAGAGTATCTGCAGTATACTTCGCTATTCTATCCTGGAGTAACGCTTTCAAAAGTGCGCGATTGTTAACCCTTACCCCATTGGTTTTGAATTTCACATCTTGAGCAATTTCGGACACCTGCAATACCCGACATAGCGCAGCGAACTGCTTGTCACTACCGACAGCCAGCAGAATTTCATGTTTATCAGCAGTTGTAAATACATCCCCATAGGGAGCGATATTGGGGTGAGCGGATCCTTGTTTTTCGGGAATTTTACCAGCAACCAGCCAGTTCGTAGCCTGATTGGCGAGCGATGCGATAGCCGCCTGAATCAGAGAGACTTCGATGAAGTCGCCGTTGCCAGTTCTCTCACGCTTGAGCAAAGCCAGCAATATCCCCTCTTTTAAATGATGCCCGGCCAGAACATCAATCAAGGCTACCGGCATTTTTAATGAAGCTCCTCCCGGCTCACCATTCATAAACATGAAACCGGCTTCAGCCTGGATGACTGCATCATAACCTACGCGTGGATCACTTGATCCATAGCCCGTAATTTGTCCATATATCAACTTTGGATTCCATTGCTTCAATGTTTCATAATCAACACCCAACCTAACGGAATCGCCAGGCTTATAACTCACGATAACAATATCACACTGCTCAACGAGCTTGTACAATATGGACTTCCCCTCAACGGATTCAAGATTGATGGCGATCGATTTCTTCCCCCAGTTTACAGCGCAGAAGTATGCAGAGCGATCGTCTGTGATCTCCCCTGATCCTTTCCAGCTTCGGGTTACATCACCACCCGTTTCTGGATTTTCAACTTTGATTACGGTTGCCCCTAGTTCCGCGAAAAACTGCCCAACCCCGGGACCGGCGAGAACGGAAGCCAATTCTAAAATTTTCAGATCTGCAAACATGATTTAAATCGATTGAACTTGTTGATTTTATTCAAAATTCATACATCATCACAAATTGTAAATCATTTCTCGCATTTTTGTGTTTTTTTGATTTACAAAAGCTATAAAATGAAGAACACTACGATAGGTTTAATCCTTTGCATCTCGTTAGCAGGTTGTCTGGCAAAAAAGAAAACTGAAGAAGCAATCCGTAGCGGTATCTGGCGAGCGACTATCGAAATTCAAGGGCAGTTGTTACCCTTCAACATTGAAGTTGAAAAGGACCAATCCGATGGTTATGATTTTTATCTTAGAAATGCGGCAGAAAAACTTCTGTTAGATGAGGTGACTGTGTATGGAGACTCGGTTGATATTGTGCTTCACGTATTCGATGCCAACATAAAAGCCAAAGTAATGGGCGATACACTACAAGGTGTATTTGTTAAAAATTATGAGAAGGACTATCGCATTCCCTTTCAGGCTGTCTACGGACAAACCTATCGTTTTGAGAAAGCTACAAATCAGGTGGATATTCCTGACTTTTCCGGGAAATACGACGTGAACTTTATTCACGAAAGTGACACTGTACAAGCGATAGGTATCTTTGATCAATCTGGTGACAGCGTAACCGGAACATTTCTTACCCCAACAGGGGATTACAGGTACCTTCAGGGAAACGTTGTTGACGGACTAATGCAACTAAGTACATTCGATGGTAATCATGCCTACCTTTTCCGGGCTACAAAGGATTCTGATCATAAACTCAATGGAGAATTTTATTCCGGAAATACATGGAATGAATTTTGGGTTGGCGAAAAGAATGAAAATGCTGTACTACCGGATCCTGAAAGTTTAACCTATCTCAAAGATGGATACGATCGAATTTCATTCAGCTTCCCTGATATAAACCGGAATACTGTTTCCCTTTCTGATGAGAAGTATAAAAACAAAGTCATCATTCTGCAACTCTTTGGAACATGGTGTCCAAACTGTATGGATGAAACAAAATTTTTATCGTCGTGGTATACTGAGAATAAAGGCCGGGGAGTCGAAGTAATTGGTCTCGCCTACGAACGCAAAATAGATTTTACATACGCGAGCGATCGTGTGAAAAAGATGATCACTAAATTTGACGTCAGTTATAATTTTGTAATTGCCGGCACAAACGACAAAGCTGAAGCATCAGAAACATTACCTATGTTAAACAAGGTGGTTGCCTTTCCTACCACAATATTTATCGGTAAAGATGGAAAAGTGAAAAAAATCCATACAGGTTTTTCCGGACCAGGAACAGGATTGTATTATGACGAGTTCATACAGCAATTTAATGAGACTGTGAATGAACTTTTGGCGGAGAATTTTACTTCGTCTATAAATTAAATTTCATTACAGAAGATTAAAATGAAACAACGTGTTGTTGTTGGGTTATCGGGCGGTGTAGATTCCAGTGTAGCAGCATACCTGCTGAAAGAGCAAGGATATGATGTAATTGGTATGTTCATGAAAAACTGGCATGATGATGCGGTAACCATCAGCAATGAATGTCCCTGGTTGGATGACAGCAATGATGCGATGATTGTTGCTCAACACTTAGGCATACCGTTTCAAGCGATAGACCTAAGCAAGGAATACAAAGAACGGATTGTTGACTACATGTTTGCTGAGTATCAACGCGGTAGAACGCCGAACCCGGATGTACTTTGTAACCGTGAGATTAAGTTTGATGTGTTTCTCAATGCAGCCATGAAGTTGGGTGCAGAGTATGTTGCCACGGGTCACTATGCAAGAAAAGCTTCTTTTGAAAAAGATGGAAAGACAATGTTCCGTTTGCTTGGAGGAAAGGATCCGAACAAAGATCAAAGTTATTTCCTTTGCCAGTTGACTCAGGCACAGCTTTCAAAATCGCTTTTTCCGATAGGTGAACTTTTAAAACCTGATGTCAGGGCTATTGCAAAAAAGATAAATCTTGTAACGGCCGACAAAAAAGATTCGCAAGGGTTATGCTTTGTTGGAAAGGTACACTTACCTGAATTTTTACAACAACGCCTGCAAACCAAAACAGGTGAGGTGATTGAAATTCCTTCCGATGCGGCTGTTTTCAAAAATGATTTTGAAAGTAATGATCTGAAGAATATTTCAGCACGATATGAACTTGCGCCGGAACTTGGATCAATAGTCGGTGCCCATAAGGGTGCTCATTATTATACAGTAGGACAACGCAAAGGGCTAAATCTCGGAGGATTCGAAAAACCATTGTTTGTTATTGGTACTGATACTGAGAAAAACATCATTTATACCGGTATGGGAGAAGACCATCCCGGACTATTCCGTAAAGGATTGTTTATACCGAATGAGGATGTGCATTGGATACGCGAAGACCTCAAACTTTCTGTAGGCGAGACTGGAAAATACCTTGCTCGCATCAGGTATCGGCAAGCGCTTACTTCGTGTACACTTTACCAGGAGGTAGAAGGGCTTTATATTGTCTTCGATCAGCCACAAAAGAGTGTTACCCCAGGGCAATTTGCGGCGTGGTACAAAGATGAAGAACTGATTGGGTCTGGGGTAATTGGGTGATTCAGCGTTGTTGACCAGTACTGGAAAAAAATCCCCTAAAACCAGTAGAAATATTTAAAACTTCTTTCGTTTTTTTATCCGCTGGTGATGGATTTATATGAATATGGATTTATTTTATTTAATTTTCGAGATCAATAAATTCCTTTATCCGCTGATAAAGAATAGACAACTTGAAGTTTAATTCTTCGGACGATTAGAATGTTACATTTTATTTTGGCTAAGAAAATCTTAAGTAACTTATATGGGTAATTGTCGTTAATACGGCAACATTAATCTCAAAAATTAAAAACAAAAAATATGAAAAAAAGCTACATCCTTGGTCTGGTCTGTTTTTTTGGTCTGTTCATCGGACAAATCGACTCTTCCGCACAATACAAAAAAGGTGACGTCATACTCAACCCAGGAATAGGACTTGGATATTGGTATGGCGGTAGCGGTTACAGTGGTGGTTTGACTGCGGGATTTAGCATCAACGCCGAGTTCTCCTGTATTCTCGATGACATTGCAATTGGTCCCTACCTTGCTTTAACAAGGAGAAGTTATAACTATGCTGGCTTCAGTGATTATAACCAAACATATATCGATTTCGGCGCCAGAGGTACTTATCATTTTGGACGACTGCTAAAAGTAAATAACCAGTTTGATCCATATGCTGGCGTTTTCCTTGGATTTGTAGTCGCCGGTGATAATGCTGATGGAAATAATCCTAATAGAATTTATAACAATAGAGTTCAAACTGGAGTATATGCGGGAGCACGTTATTACTTCTCAGACAAATTCGGTGTCTTTGGTGAAGTTGGAGTAGGTATGTACCCTATCACTCTGGGGGTTACGTTCAAATTAAAATAACTAACTACAGTCCTTTAAAGTGTTTGTTCTACATTGTAGAATAAACACTTTTTTTACTCCGTTACATTTCCTTAAATCCACTTACACCTCCCGAAACAATAAACTTCATTGCAGCAGGGCCTGATATATTCAGCGGTTTTATGTTTTCCTTTGGAACAAAATAATGAAAACCTGAGAACGCATAAGAGTGAGGAAAGTAAACGACTACCATATCCTGTAAACCAAGGTCTGAAAGATCTGGTTGTGTGATGAATCCAAGCTGATGCAAACTGTTGTCTTTGTTTATTCTTACCAGCACAGGCTTATTAAACTTCTTCTTGTCGCCTACGAATGCACTTAACAAATCCTTAACAGCAGAATAGATCAGCTTAACAAGCGGTATTTTGTTCATACCATGATCGAACAAATCTGTAAACGTTTTGAATGCAAAATTAGTAGTGAGGTAACCAAAGGCTGTTATACCAAACAATATGATTGCAAAACCCAACCCCGGATACGGGAGGTTTAATAGGTTATCCAACCATCGAAATGCGATAAAAATAAAATATGCAGTGGCTACCAGTGGCACTATAAAGACAGTACCACTGAAAAAATATCGAAGAATACGTCGTACGGCATTTTCCATAGTGTTTCAATAAAAAAGGCTTCCGGTTAAAATCGGAAGCCTTAGTTCGTTTAGTATATCCTTTACTTATACTGTAAATCCTAGAAAACTAAGAAATCCGAAAGACATCAACCCGACGAGGATAAATGTTATCCCCAACCCTTTCAACGGTCCGGGTACATTAGAATATTTCATTTTCTCACGAATACCTGCGAGAGCAACAATGGCCAATAACCACCCAATACCAGAACCCAATCCATATACAGAGGCTTCCGCTAAATTATATGGTCGTCCTACCATAAAAAGTGCACCACCAAGTATAGCGCAATTCACGGCGATAAGTGGTAAGAAAATTCCGAGTGTACCATATAGCGCTGGCGAAAATTTTTCGACAGCCATTTCAGTGAGCTGAACGGCTGCTGCAATAACAGCGATAAATACGACGAACTGGAGAAAGTTAAGATCGATATTTGCAAAATCGGCTCCCAACCAGGTTAGCGCTCCGGGATTCAGAACGTATTTCTGAATCGCCCAGTTGATCGGAATGATAATGCCTAACACAAAAATTACTGCAACACCTAAACCGAAAGCAGTACTTACTTTCTTCGAGATGGCCAGGTAAGAACACATTCCTAAAAAATAGGCAAAAATCATGTTCTCAACGAAAATTGCCCTTACTCCAATACTTACAAGATTTTCCATTTGAACTTAATTAATGTGATTCACGATATCCGTTAATACTTCTCTGGATCCAGATGATAACACCAACAACAACGCAGGCACCAGCGGGTAGTAACATCAAGCCATTGCCTTTGTAATGAACTCCAATGGCTTCAAATACTTTAAAACCGAATAATGCCCCACTACCAAGAAGTTCTCTAAAAAATGCAACCGCCATCAAGATCAAGCCATAGCCCAAACCGTTTCCAAAACCATCTAAAAATGATGGCCCCGGTTTATTGCTCATCGCATACGCTTCGAGACGCCCCATCACTATACAATTGGTGATGATCAGTCCAATAAACACAGCAAGTTGCTTTGATACATCATATACATAAGCCTTTAACAATTCATTCACCAGCGTTACCCAGAGCGACACTACAGCCAACTGAACAACAATGCGAATACGTGATGGAATCGAGTTACGCAGCATAGAAATTACCACATTAGAGCACGACGTCACCACTAACAGACTACCCGCCATAATCAGAGCGGGCTTCATTTGAGTCGTTACGGCCAGTGCTGAACAAATTCCCAAAACCTGAACGGTGATTGGATTGTCAATATCCAATGGGTTAGTTATAAGCTTCCTATTCTTTTTCGAAAAAAGCGGCTCGCTTTTTTTTACCTCCGGTACTGCTTGAACGGTTTCACTCATCGTATTAGCTGTTAGATTTCTTCTTTTTCAAATAACTTTCATAACTCGACAGGTAGTCCGCGAGCATATTATTAACACCTTTCGCGGTTAAAGTAGCCCCTGATAATCCATCTACCTTATGCTTATCATCACTATAGTCATTTCCTTCACCTTTCATCATCGTGATTGAAACAAGTTTATCTCCATCGTAAATAGCTTTACCCTTATACCTGTCCGGAACTTCAGGATCAGACTGGATTCGGGCACCCAGACCAGGAGTTTCGCCTTTATGGTCGAATTTTGCTCCGCGTACTGTACTAATGTCTGATTCAAGCGCTATAAATCCCCAGATGTCATTCCACAATCCAAATCCATAGACCGGCAATACTATATATTCAGTCTTTTCAGGATCACTCTCACTCATGAATTCATACACGGGCAACAACCGGTTTGCTGCAGGCTTTTTATATTCCACAGCAAGGTTTACTTCCTGAGGTTTTACACCTTCCTGAATGTTACCATCAGCATCAACGACAAACTCCTTTATCCTTTCGGCATAAATAGCGTTGATATCTTGTCCTTCTTCCAATACAACAACCGTTGAAAGGATATTTTGCTTCTGCTCGAGTGCAATATTAAATTGTTGCTTTTCTTTCAAGCCTTCAGAAGCCACTGCCAATAAACCCCCGCACACCACGGTGAGAATACAGGCATACATAACGATGTATAAGTTAGACTGTCGCACGTTGTAATCTTCGTTTTTTGTTAGCACCTACCACTACATAATCAATAAGCGGAGCGAGTACGTTCATTAAAAGTATCGCCAGCATAATTCCCTCCGGATAAGCGGGATTAAACACCCGAATCAAGACCGTAAAAATACCAATTAAAAATCCATAGAACCATTTACCGGTTTCCGTCTGGGTTGCTGTTACAGGATCTGTTGCCATAAACACTGCACCAAACGCCAATCCGCCCGCAACCAAATGATAATGTGCAGGCATCATCGTAAAAAGGTTTCCTCCTACGGCATTGAGAAACAATCCCATTCCGTACGCTCCGGCAAAAACACTTACGATAATTTTCCAGCTTCCTGTTTTAGTTATTACGAGGATAGCGGCGCCAATAAGGCACATAAGTGTTGACGTCTCTCCGATAGAGCCGGGAATAAGCCCAAGGAAAAGATTCGTAAAGCTGAAGATGCCATCAGCCCATCCTGCTCCGAACTCATTCAGTGCCTGAACGACAGTTCCATCACCAGTGGCATTGGCTGCAACTGCAAGGGCAGTAGCACCGGAATACCCCGCAACCGTCTGGGCTCCTTCGGGGATGTAAGTCCACACTTCACCTGCGATATCCACCGGATAGGCAAAATATAAAAATGCGCGGGCCGTTAGTGCGATGTTTACCACATTCATACCTGTTCCACCAAAGGCTTCCTTGCCAATGACAACAGCGAAAATGGTGGCGACACCTACTTGCCACAAAGGGATATCCGGAGGCATTACCAAAGGGATGAGCATTCCGGATACAAGAAAACCTTCATTAACCGGATGCCTCCTAAGGGTAGCAAAAAGGAACTCTACACCAAGACCGGTAGCGTATGCTACGACAATTATCGGTATAACCTGAACCACACCAATCCAGATTTTATCCATAAGCTCGGCTTCCTGGCCTAGTGCCAAAAAATGCTGATGCCCTACGTTATAAATTCCAAACAGAAGACATGGAACCATTGCCAGGATCACAGTCATCATGAGTCTTTTCATGTCCACCCCATCCCTTATTTGTGCTCCTTTGTCTCCAGCGGTTGTGTTGGGCACGAAGGCAAAAGTTTCAAGGGCTTCAAAAGCGTAGTAGTACTTTTCCCACTTTCCGCCTTTTTCGAAATCGTGTTTTACTTTGTCAAGTGTGTTTCGTAAAAACTTCATATTTATCAGCTATTCAGCATTAATTCAATTCCTTCCCGTAAAATGCTTTGTACGTTGTGTTTTGAAACATCCACGAATTCGCAGAGGGCGAGGTCTTCTTCAATCACCTCATAAATGCCCAGCGCCTCCATATCATCGTAATCTTCTGCTATTATCGCTTTTAACAAATAAGTCGGCAAAATGTCTAACGGTGTTACCTGTTCAAATACCCCTGTTTGCACAAAAGCACGAGGCTCACCTTTTGTGTTACTATCCAAAACATATTCTTTTTTATAATTCAGGAAAGAAAGAAGTCCCCATGCCCTGCTGAAACTAAGCTTTTGGGTTGAAGGCGTAATCCATCCCAGGAATTCGTAATGGTCGCCTTCCGGAATTACTGACACAAGCTGGTCAAAGAAACCGATATGATCTTCCTTTCCAATTCTGGTTCCGGTAAGTACGTTGCCGGAAATCACCCTGACATGGTCTTGCTTCAGATTTTCTTGGAGGATTTTCTTTACAGAGGCACCTGTGTATGTCTTGTAGTATTGCGGGTCTTTGACTTCAGATCCGGCAACTGCAATTATTTTCGATGCATCGTAAACTCCATTCAAAAATAATTTGCCGATTTGGATCACACCGTAGGGATTGATTGTCCAGATTGCATCGCTTTTCCCAAGCGGATCAACGTGATGAATCTGTACACCAACGCAACCCGATGGGTGCGGGCCGGAAAATTTGTTTAACTCAGCACCTTTTACCTGAGAAAATACTGTGCTTATTTCCTTTTCTGAATGAACATTCAGGTGAATCGGTCCCGATGTGAATTTCTTAAGTATATCAACGCCAGCCTGGAAATATTGTTCTTGACCTTTGAACAGCAAATTATAGTCTGGTGCCAAAGGATGCGAATCAAATCCGGAGATAAAAATGGATTTTGGGGTTTCCTTAGGATCGGCTACGATGCCGTACGGGCGTTGAACGATATTTACCCATACACCACTTGCCAGTAATTGATCCTGAGCTTTCTCACGGCTAACCGTATTGATTTCTGAAACTGTGTATTTGTCGAACGGCAAGTATTCGAGTGATCTATCAGATAGAATTTTGACTTCCAACAACTTGCGCTTTTCGCCACGTTTTACGTCTACCACTTCACCACTTACGGGGGCTGTAAAAACGATTTTTTCATTTCTTTTATCATGAAACAAGGGCGACCCGGCTTTTACCGTATCCCCGGGTGCAACAAGCATTTTGGGTAAGTAAATTCCATGAAAATCATCGGGTTTAATCGCAAATGTTTCCGGTTGGTCGGCATGCGCAATTTTTAAAGCAGCTTTTCCGGCGAGGTTAATATCGAAGCCTTTTTTCAGTCGAATAAATTTGCCCATTGTAGGTGGCTGTATAAGTTAGGAACGGGGCAAAATTAGTATTTTTTCGCACATTCAATAAAGGATTTAGATTTTATTGATTGCGATAAAAAACACATTTTTACATCTGGTATAACGGCCAAATTGTTGGCCAAATGTCCCTTTTAGCGGGGAATAATCACCCTGGCCAAGGCAAAACGGATTACTTCATCAACCTGTTCATCTAAGGTAACATGAGTGGTGTCCATCGGGATAGCATCTTCTGCTTGTTTGAGGGGACTTTCTGTTCTGGTTGTATCGATCCTGTCTCTTTGAATGATGTTTTCAACAACATCGTCCAGATCAACCAACTGGTCCTTATCCAGTAATTCTTTCTGCCGACGGAACGCACGGACAAGCATATCGGCACTCATAAAGATTTTTAGTTCTGCCTGAGGAAAAACAACTGTACCAATATCACGGCCATCCATAACTATTCCTTTCTCTCGTCCCATCCTGCGCTGCTGTTCAACCATCGCATTGCGGACTTCTTTTATAGTGCTAATCTGGCTCACCAACTCGGATACCCGCATGGTGCGGATGGGTTTCTCTACATTTAGTCCATTGAGATAAGTTTCGGATTTATTCTTTGAATTGACCTTGAAAGACACATCTATCTGCTGCAGCGCCTTGGAAACTTCTTTGGGATTGGTGATAGCAACGTGATGGTCGAGGAAATATAATGTGACTGCCCGATACATCGCACCTGTATCAATGTATCGATACCCCAGGATATTCGAAACTTCCTTCGCCGTTGAGCTTTTCCCGCAGGCTGAGTATCCGTCAATGGCAATTACAATTTTCCGAAAATTCATCAACAATCTTTTAGCGGACAAGGAATTGGTTTTCCAGGTTTCAATTTTTTATGCTTCTTAGGCTGGTGCGATGCACATGCATCAACCAAAAAAACAAGGGTAAGAATGGTTATGAAATGAATTAATCTCTTCACGGTATTGAACTGATATCAACCAAAAGTAGTTGAATTGTGTAGACTGCACAACCTTTATGTGCTTACGAATTTTAATTCGCGTTAAATGAGTCGCTTTTTTGGCTACAACGCCAGCAGCCACAAATGTGTTTATGATATGTTCCCCTGAACTAAAGATAGTTTCTTAATATCCTTAAATTGTAAAAAAAAAAAAATCGTATGGAAACGAATGATCCCGGAAAAACCGAAAAGACTTTTAAGAATTTCGGAAAGAAGATAGATGACTTCATGGCCGAATTAACTGAAGCTGGCGAAAGGCTTCAAAAAGAATTTAACGAGAAGTATGACGAACTGAAAGAAACGGCGGAAAGACTGAAAACAGAAACGGAAAATAAAGAGCGCTGGAAAGAAGTAGAGGACAATCTTAAGAAAGCTGGTGATGAATTGGGCAATGCTTTTAAGGCAGCCTTTAAAAAACGGGATTAATCCTGGTATCCCATATACCATGTTGTAAATCGCGACGTGATAAGGGGCGATTACCTCTTCTGTATTTAAAAAGATAATCGCCTTTTTCTTTAACCTTAAATTTTAACGGCTTTCCATTTACCTCTTCGAAAAATAGCAATACCCACAATTGCCATAGCCGACTCGGCAATAGAAATCGCGGCATACACTCCAATAGTACCTACACCCATTAACATTGCCAAAGTATAAGCCAATGGAATCTGAAAGATCCAGAATCCAAAAAAACTGATGATCGTTGGCGTTTTCGTGTCACCGGCTCCATTGAACGACTGATTAATTACCATTCCATAGGCGTAAAAAATGTATCCCAAAGAAACGATCTGCAAACATTGAATGCCGTTTCGCAGCACGAGCGGATCCGAAGTAAAAAGACGGAGTATTGGGCCGGCAAGACTAAAAAATACGACAGTAACAATTGCCAGGAACACCATATTAAAGAATGCAGCCCGCCATACTGATTTTTCAGCCCTATCGGGATGACCTGCTCCAAGGTTTTGACCAACCAGGGTTGCTGCTGCATTGGCCATGCCCCATGCAGGAAGGATTGCAAAAACAATCACCCGTATTGCTATTGTATATCCCGCAAGAGCAGCACTCCCGAAGTCAGACATAATACGAACGAGAAAAATCCAGCTTGCTGAACCAATAAGGAATTGACCTGTACCTCCAGCAGATACTTTTATCAAACGCATTATAACACCCCATTGAACAACCAGGTTGTCGGTACGTAGCTTTATAAGACCCTTTCCCTTTTGCAAATGATACAACTGATACGCTACACCAACGGCTCGTCCAATGTTAGTTGCAATCGCAGCTCCTTCAACACCAAATCCAGGGATAGGTCCGAAACCAAAGATAAAAACAGGATCGAGTATAATGTTCAGAATGTTCGCCAGCCACAATGAACGCATGGCTATTGAAGCATTACCTGCTCCCCGAAAAATACCATTGATCAGAAATAACATCATGATGGTCATATTTCCGGATAGCATCCACCGTGCGTAGCCAGAATTCTTCTCGACAAGTTGTTCACTGGCGCCCATGATTCGTAACAAATCTGAGGCAAAGAAAATACCTACCACACTGATTGCAAGTGACACTAATATGCCGACAAAAATAGCTTGTACCGCTGCTGCTTCCGCACCTTTGATGTCCCGCTCCCCCACTCTTCGTGCAACCATAGCAGTTGCTCCCATACTCAAACCCATCGCTAATGAATAAATAAGCGTAAGGATTGATTCTGTGAGTCCGATGGTTGCGACGGCATCATTATCGTGTAACCTGCTGACGAAGAAAACATCGATTACGGCAAATAAAGATTCCATCGCCATTTCTAAAATCATGGGAATAGATAACAAAAGAATTGCCTTGTCGATACTACCTGAAGTGTAGTCCTGCTGATCGCCTTTTATAGCCTGCTTGAACAGACGCAAAAAGGAATTGAGTTTGTTAGTAAAAACTGACATTTGGTAAAATGAAATAAATGAAGAAATGAGAAAATGATAGCGATGTACTTCAGGAATGAAGCACAAAAAAAATGTCTGGACGTACCAAACTTAGCGGATGAGAATCATAGGCGTTATCATCGAACGATTGAACCTAGGGATACGTGAGTTGCAAAAAAAAGGTTTTATTTTGAAAAGGTTTTATTTTTTTACAGCATCAATTCATTGGGCGCAAAAAAAAGGAGGTTACTTTATTGAGTAACCTCCACAAGAATGACGTGGTTAAAATTTAGTCTTTCTGCACTGAGCTCGCACCAGACACGGCTGAGGTAACTGAAGGATTACCACGGTATAAAACAGAGCTGGCGCCTTCCGCTACGGCATTAAGTTCATCGGTAACGGTAATTTTCCCACTGCTTGCTCCGGAGACATTGATCGAAGCTTCCCGTACAGGATAGTCGAATGCAGTAAGCACAGAGGCACCTGAAACCTGCGCTTCAATTTCATCGCCGAGACCATACATCAATAAGGTTGACGCTCCGGATAATACAATATTAGTCTGGCGATAACCGGCATCAAGCTGGCATTCGGAGGCACCTGACAGGTAAAAATCAAGACTTTCATCGCTGTTAAAACCTACAATTTTAGAGACGCTTGCTCCTGAAAAATTAACAGCTTTTAACCGAGGCATATTTATGGTGATATACGTTTCATGCTGCCGGTTGCGGTTATCCTTAAAATTAATGTTCAACGTACTTCCTGTTTTGTAAACATTGAGCTCATCAATATTCCGTCGGTCGCCATTAGCGCTGATCCGAAATGTATTTGACTGCTCTACGCGAATATGAAGGGCACTGCCCATTTCTAACCGATCAAAATCAACCTGCGTGAAATCCCGGTTTACATCCTGGATTGGTCCCGGATCATTCGTTTCGCAGCCGCCCAATATCAGCAACACAGATAAAAAGACAAGAAAAGAGAGAGTTTTAACATGTTTGGTCATAGTTCTTTGTTGTTGTTTCGGAGTTAAGACAACCGCGTGGAGAAAAACCCTTACTGGCATAAAAAAATAAGTAGGACGGGTAAAAAGTATTCAAGGAAAAGACCCAAAGCAAAAGTTGTTGAGTTGGATCGGATGCAAGTCAGGCAATGGATATCGACTTAGTATTTACAAATTCGTTAATGCCAGCTTCGGACAATTCACGACCATAGCCTGATTTTTTGATGCCACCAAAAGGTAGTCGCACATCAGATTTCATCAACGCATTTACAAAGACAGATCCGGATTCAATTTCGCGAGCCATTCGTTCACCCTTCTCCAGGTCACGCGTCCAAATGGAAGCACCTAAACCAAAACGACTTGAATTCGCAAGCTCCACCGCCTCTTGTTCAGAGGAGGCTGAAATAACAGCTGCCAAAGGTCCAAAAGTTTCTTCGTCAAATGCTGGCATACCGGGAGCAACCTCATCAAGAATAGATGGCTGAAAATTACTGCCATTTCTTTCCCCGCCAATCACCAATTTTGCTCCTAAAGAAACAGATTCTTTGAGCTGTTTCGCCAGTGCCTCTGCAAGATCAACCCGCGCCAATGGCCCCATTGTTACAGCTTCATCAAAAGGATTACCTTGTTTCAATGCCTTGATGTGATGAATGAAACGAGATAAGAATTCATCCTTGATGCTATCCAGTATAATAAAACGTTTTGCGGAAATGCATGATTGCCCGGCATTTTGCATGCGTGATTGAGTTGCAATTTTCGCCGCCTTTTCTAAATCGGCATCAGCTAACACAATGAATGGATCACTTCCCCCCAATTCAAGAACCGATTTTTTAATATTCTTCCCTGCTACAGCGGCAACATGCGATCCGGCATATTCACTTCCCGTCAACGCAACACCCTGAATGATGTCGGATTGAATAATTCCTTCTATTACCTTATTATCGATCACCAGTGATTGAAATACACCTTCCGGAAATCCTGCTTCAAGAAATACTTTTTCTAACAAAAGAGAACACCCCGTTACGCTAGAAGCGTGCTTAAGCAATCCGACGTTTCCAGCCATAAGTGCGGGTGCAGCAAATCGAATGACTTGCCAGAAGGGAAAATTCCACGGCATAACTGCAAGTATGGCTCCCGTTGGATGATATGTTACCATACTTCTTTCATTGTTGGTAACAACGTGCTGATCCGACAAAAGCTTTTCGGCATGACTGGAAAAATATTCGCAACCCCCGGCACTTTTCTCAACCTCAGCTCTGGCTTCAGAAATTGTTTTTCCCATTTCGCGGGTTATTGTTTGCGCGTAGGCCTCCTTATTTTGGATTAAAAGGTTGGCTACCCGCTGCATTAAGTCACTGCGGTGCTTGATTGATGTTTTCTTCCAATGATTGAATGCGCTCTGCGCTTTCTCCAGTTTATGGTGGATTTCAGATGGCGTTGCTTCGGGATACTCGCCTACTACCGTTTGATCAAAGGGATGAATAGATTTTAGCATGAGCCTGAGGATTTGCGATATTTTCGAACAGCTACAAAAACAAAAAAAAAGAAAGCCAGGTTCATCGCCTGGCTTTCAAGAATTGAGTTTATACGGAAAATTATCCTATAGAAATTCTTTTGAACTCCGCTACGGTCAATCCTTTCGTAATGCTATCAAGGTATTGCGCTACTGTTTTTGAATTGTCCTTTACGAAGGGCTGATGTAACAACGTGTTGTCTTTGAAAAAACGCTGAAGCTTACCTTGAGCAATTTTCTCTACCATACTTTCTGGTTTGCCTTCGGCTAAAATCTGAGCTTTCGCGATTTCGAGTTCCTTTTCGATAACCGTGCTATCTACTGATTTTTCATCGACACCAACAGGATTCATCGCAGCGATTTGCATCCCTACATCCTTACCAGCATCCGTTACATCTTTGCCATTCACTCCTTTCAGAGAAACAAGTACACCAAGCTTTGAACCGGCATGAATATACGATACAACTGTTTCACCTTCCATGTGAACATATTCACTTACTTCAACCTTCTCGCCGATTTTACCTACCAGCTCAACAATTTTATCGTTCAGCGAAAGGTCACCTGCTTTAAGGCTCAATAAGGCATCTTTATCCGCTGGTTTATTCGCGAATGCAGTTTCAACAATCATTTTTCCAAGCGACTGAAACTCTTCGTTTTTCGCTACAAAATCGGTTTCACAGTTCAGGGCAATCAGGAATGCTTCCTTCTTATTGTCGCTTACTTTAATGAAGACAGAACCTTCCTTTGCATCTCTGTCAGAGCGGGAAGCCGAAACTTTTTGTCCTTTTTTGCGAAGGATCTCAATAGCTTTTTCAAAATCGCCTTCGGCTTCGGTAAGTGCTTTTTTACAATCCATCATACCGGCACCAGTCATCTGGCGGAGTTTGTTTACATCTTGTGCTGAAATTGCTGACATAATTATTTTCGATTTACAATTTAGAATTACGATTTGGCTCTAAACAAATCGTCCTACCAGCTTAAGTTGTAGCAAAGCGGCAGGACGACTAAAAGAGTGTATGTAGTATATTATTTTGCTTCTTCTACTGGCTCGTCAACACGTCTTTTTTCATCTTCGTCTCTTTTATGCGCCGCATCTTCCTTGTCTTTTTTGCGCTCCATCAAAGATTCTTCAATCACTTTGCTGATGTATTTTGTGAGAATTGAGATAGACTTGAAAGCATCGTCATTGGCAGGCACAGGAAAATCAACTCCAGAAGGATCTGAATTCGTATCAACCAATGCAAATACGGGGATATTTAATTTTTGTGCTTCTGTAACAGCGATATGTTCACGCTTCACGTCAATAACAAAAAGCGCTGCAGGAAGTCTGTTAAGATCGGCAATACCGCCCAGCAATTTTTCAAGTTTTGCTTTTTCACGCGTAACCATCAAACGCTCGCGTTTTGCAAGGTTTGTGAATGCTTCGTCTTTCATTAACTTCTCGATCTGAGATAGTTTCTTAAGTGACTTGCGGATTGTTGCAAAGTTAGTCAACATTCCACCCAGCCAACGTTCCGTTACGAAAGGCATGTTCAGGCGTTTCGCTTCTTCCGTTACAATATCCTTAGCCTGCTTTTTGGTAGCAACAAACATGATCTTACGACCGGAACGAACGATGTTCCTTAGTGCAAAGGTCGCCTCATCGAGACGTGCCAATGTTTTGTTAAGATCAATAATGTGGATACCATTATTTTCCATAAAGATGTACTCAGCCATCTTTGGATTCCACTTGCGGGTAAGGTGACCAAAATGAACACCTGCGTCCAACAAATCCTGATATGTTAATTTTTCAGCCATTCTCTTCTTTCGATTAACGCTTGCTAAACTGGAATTTCCTTCTTGCCTTTCTTCTACCTGGTTTCTTACGTTCAACCATACGGGAATCGCGGGTCATAAATCCTTCTTTTCTCAAAGTAGGTTTGTTTTCCGGATCAATTTCAACCAGTGCACGGGCAATCCCTAAACGCACTGCCTCGGCTTGACCTGTTACGCCACCGCCTTCAACGTTTACTGTTACGTCGTAAGAGGCTTCCAACTTCAATGCAGCAAGTGCCTGCTTTACTAAAGTCTGATGTATTTCTGAAAGAAAGTATTCTTTCAGCTCGCGGTCATTAACCATAATGTCACCTTTTCCAGGTTTTACATAAACCCTTGCGACAGAGGTTTTTCTACGACCGATTGTGTTGATGATCTGCATGTATCAGAATTTAATTTCCTTTGGTTGTTGTGCTGTATGAGGATGTTCTGCTCCTGCGTAAACATGCAGACTTCTGAAAAGTTCGCTGCCCAATCTGTTTTTAGGAAGCATACCGCGTACAGCATGCTCTATTAAACGTTCAGGATGCTTTGAGCGGATCATCATAGGTGTGTGCTCACGCTGTCCTCCGGGATAGCCCGAATGAGTAAACAACACTCTGTCAGTCCATTTTTTACCTGTCATTCTTACTTTCTCTGCATTTATGACAATCACATTATCACCGCAATCCACATGTGGACTGTAGCTTGGCTTGTGCTTACCTCTAATGATATGAGCAATCTGACTGGCCACGCGGCCTAATACTTGGGAATTTGCATCAACCACTACCCAGCCTTTTTCTACAGAGGCTTTGTTCGCGTAGGTTGTTTTATAGCTATTGTGATCCATTTTAGTTGGTATATATCAAATTATGTACACTACCCCTTCAAAAAGGGACACAAAGGTAATCTGCCGTTGTTTGAAATGCAAGCTGATTGCAAATTATGAATACGATGAAAGTCTTAATACCCACCCAAATGGCGAATAAAATGCTGTTTATTAAAGGTTTCTATCAGCTCATCTAATCCTAAAATCAGATGTGAAAATTTAAAAAAATCACAAAAAATGACCTGATGAACGCCTCAACAAGCCAACTTCAAGGCCAGTACGGAGCCGAATGCACCACTAAAAACCTCCTAACGATTGAGTTCCAGTTGACGGATCAGAGCCTGCATATCCTTCTGGTAATCTGCCTGAATCGACAGACTTTTGCCCACTAAGTCCAGGAATTCAAGGGAAAATGCGTGTAAGGCCATCCTTTTTAGAAAAGGCTCTTCTTCTGTTTCTTTTTTGAGATTAAAACCCCGCTTAACCTGAGAAAGAAAAAAGGGTTTGCCGCCGTACAACTCATCACCAGTGATGGGAGCTTCCAAAACGGACAAGTGCACTCTTATCTGATGCATTCTTCCCGTTATCGGCCGGCATTCTATAAGGGTGTGGTGCTTATAGGATTTGAGTGAAGTAAAATACGTCTGAGCAGGTTTGCCTTCTCTTTTGCTGAGCTTTACAACGCCATCATCCTGTTTTAGAATAGCAGCATCGACCAGTTGTTCAGAAAAATTGTGAATGCCATCTACAACAGCATGATAGATCTTCTTAACCTGCCGTTTTTCAAACTGAATACTCAGGTGGCGGTAGGCATCAGGGTTTTTCGCAATGGCAAGGACGCCAGAGGTTTCCTTGTCCAAACGATGACACACCTGAGCTGTCGCAACATGCTGCCGGGCAAGGCCTAACAAATTGGTTTTTTCGTTGCGATCTTCCAGCGTAGAGAGAAACGGCGGTTTATTAACCACAACGAAATCGTCGTTTTCAAAGAGGATGATCTCTTTAAAATTTATTTTGGGTAGCTTCAATGGAATTAATTCTTTAAGGAATCCGATAATTCGGAACTATCCGGCTTTACACGCGGCAATTTAAAACTAAAAGTTGAACCCTTCTCGGGAATACTTTCAACCTCGGGTTTAGAGTTATGACCATCCAGGATATGCTTAACGATAGCCAGGCCCAGGCCCGTGCCCCCTTTTTCCCGACTACGGCTTTTGTCAACACGGTAAAATCTCTCAAATATTCTTTGCTGGTGCTCCACAGGAATACCTTCCCCGGTATCCTGTACATTCGTTACAATATTTTTTTTGCTGATGTCAAAGCTTACCACCACTTCGCTACCATCAAATGAATGCTTAATTGCATTGGAGATCAGGTTCGTCATTACCTGATTGATACGTTGCCAATCGGCATACACCCAAACTTTATGAGCTGGTCCATCAATTCTGAGTTTAACTTCCTTCTTCTCTGCCTTTTCTTCGAATTGTTCAAATACCTCTTCGGCCAACTTATAGAGATCGATATTCTCAAAATGCATCTTTATCTGACCAGTCTCTATGTGTGAAAGCGTAAGTAAATCCTGTACGAGCATGTCAAGTCCATCCAGACTTTTGGCAGCTTTTTTCAGAAACTTGGTACGGACGGTTTTATCGTTTACGGCGCCGTCGAGAAGGGTATGTACAAAACCCTGGGCAGCAAAAATTGGGGTTTTAAGTTCGTGAGAAACATCAGCAATAAATTCCCTTCGGAATGCCTCCAGTTTTTTGAGCTCATCAATTTCTTTCTGCTTTAGTTCTGCGAAGGAATAAATATCCTCGTTTATAGTTTTTAGCGGATTGAGTGGTGCGGACTTTTGCTTATCAATTTTTGACAACTCCTTTTTTTTTAGTTTCGCCATCAACTTATAGACTTTATCAAGCTCACGAAAAATGAGAAACTCAAGGACTACAAAAATAAGCAGGTAGGATACTGAAAAGCTTATACTGAACGCAACCAGAAGCGCACTTAAATCTACACTTTTAAAAAGTGATAAGAATAACGAAGTAATAATCCCGATACAGAGTGCCAACAAGAGGGCTAATCCCCGTGAACTGTAAACCATGCCACAAGATAGTCGTTATCCGTTAATTGTCGCCGACCTGTCCGAGATAAGCCTTTGATTTGACAAAGCTTTAACGGTAGCGATATTTTTAATTAAGACTGAATTTGTACCCAACACCTTTTACAGTGGTGATGTAATCATCGCCAATTTTCTCTCTGACTTTACGGATATGAACATCCACTGTTCGTGCAAGAACGTATACATCAGAACCCCAGATATTCTGGAGCAAATCTTCTCGACTAAAAACCTTATTGGGATTTTGAGCTAAAAAGAATAGTAACTCAAATTCTTTTTTTGGAAGGTTGATTTCCCGTCCGTTAATCTTAATGGTATAACTGGTACGGTCTATTGTTAGCTCACCAATGGTTATTGTACTTGTCGGAGATGATTTTTTCGAATCTCTGCGGAAGAGAGCGCTTATCCGACTCATCAAAGCACGCGGTTTGATAGGTTTATTTATATAGTCGTCAGCACCTACATCAAACGCGGCAACTTCAGAATATTCCTCCGAACGGGCAGTCAGGAATACAACAAAAGTCTTCTGTAATTCCGGAATATCACGGAGTAAACGGCACGTTTCCACGCCATCCATCTTTGGCATCATAATGTCGAGTAATACTAAATCAGGAATGAACTTCTTAGCAATATCAACAGCTTTCGCGCCATCCAACGCGGTCTTCACTTCATAACCACTCTTCTCAAGATTGTACTTCAGAAGTTCCAAGATTGGTTCCTCATCGTCAACCACAAGCACTTTGTGCATTTGCTTGTTTCCCATAGATAAACTCTTTGGCCAAAAATAGGCAGAAAAGGGTGTATTAAAAATGAGGGTGTCTTTATTAACAATTCCTTAATAGCCGTAACTTTGGACAGCCTTACGCTATAAAAAGGGATATTTCTCGCTAAGATAAAGCACATAAGCCTTCAGATTCCCGTCGAACTTATCGTTCCACTCATCTAAAAACGTATTCTGTTTGGACTGATATTGCCTGAAGTTCATGAAATAAGCATTATTGGGAAGCTTTTCTTTAAACCGTTCCGAAGGTTTGGTATTCAGGGCTAGCGTTAACGTATCCAATGATTCCACGATACCTCGTATCGCTGTTTCCTTTAGAAGAAGTTTCTTTTCAGTCGTTTCCGTTGCATTCATTCCGTTATACAACTTATCCAGCGACTGAGCACCGCGCAGCATGTGATCTACGTATTTCAGATAGTCTTCATCTTCTCCCATGTATGTTATATACTCCCTGGAATTTTCACCGTACCGGTCGATCAGAAATTTCTCCGCTCCCCTGTCTCCAATGAACGTAGCCAGGTTTTCGTTAAAATCAATACTATCCTTTACGAAGATAGTCGCATGCGACATTTCATGGATAATGAGGTTCGCCAGATCACCCTCGCTCCGGTTTAACATCTTGCTTAAAATCGGATCGGTAAACCAACCCAATGTTGACCATCCTCCCGGATTTCGTATGATGACATCCCATCCTTCTTTTTCCAATTCATCCCTAAGCGAAATCGCCCTGGACTTATTAAAGAATCCTTTGTATGGTACGGCCCCCAGAACCGGGAAATTCCATTCCTTAGGTTTTAATTCAAAGGGTTCGCAGGCCATTACAACCCACATTACTTCTTCGCCTTTCTGATCAAAAAGTGTTTTGTAGTTCTTCGTATCTTTTAGGCCAAGTGAATCGATGGCATATTCCCGAACCTCGTCGATTAACTTCAACCTAACCTTTAGTGAGTCGGGAAAATCCGGATCCTTTAAAAATTCTTCCACCGGTCTTGCATTCCAAACAATGTAAAGTTGTCCGTATCCCTGCCTGACTCCGTAAACCACCAGATCCCAAAAAATTATAACCGTCAGCGCGAGTACAAAAAGAAATCCCAATAAAATGCGCTTTATAATCTTCCCTGCCTTCGCTGACATATTTTTAGTGACCCGTTTTGAAATCAAAATCCAACATATTCATTACAATCAAAAAAATTCAAGTTGCAATATAAAAGCTTTGACACTAGTTGTCATAAGTAAAATCGAAGGTCAACTAGTTGAAAATAATTTGCTTAACCTTTTTCGCTTCAAGCATTAGCACCGATGAACGAACTTAAGGGTAGCAATATCTGACGTACGTTCATTTTTTATTTTATCATGATGTCGTAATTTCAACCCTGTAATCAAGTTGACCCGTTAGCTGTAGGTTTTCATATCTCGAGACTTTTGAATATAGCCCCTACTATTCTTTCCCGTCAAACTTGAACTTAACAAGTAACGTAAACATTGAAATCATAATCTATGAGTGACGCAAAAGAAAAACTGAAGGCCCTTCAGTTAACCCTTGACAAACTGGAAAAGACGTACGGCAAAGGAACCGTAATGAAACTGAGCGATGAGAAGGTGATGGATGTCCCAGCGATCTCAACTGGATCTTTGGGATTGGATATCGCCTTAGGTATCGGAGGAATACCCCGCGGAAGAGTTACTGAAATTTATGGTCCTGAATCTTCCGGTAAGACGACGCTTACCTTGCACTGTATTGCCGAAGCACAACGAAGGGGCGGATTAGCTGCCTTTATTGATGCGGAACATGCTTTTGATAAATCTTATGCTGAGAAGCTGGGGATCGATACTGAGAATTTATTGATTTCTCAGCCAGACAATGGTGAACAGGCCTTAGAAATTGCCGATCACCTTATCCGTTCCGGTGCGATTGATATCATTGTAATTGACTCCGTTGCTGCACTGGTGCCAAAGAGCGAACTCGAAGGTGAGATGGGTGATAGTAAAATGGGATTACACGCGAGGTTGATGTCTCAAGCCCTGCGGAAACTAACCGGAACGATTAGTAAAACCGGATGTGCCTGTATCTTCATTAACCAGCTTCGAGAAAAGATTGGTGTGATGTTCGGCAACCCCGAAACAACTACGGGTGGAAATGCTCTGAAGTTTTATGCTTCGGTACGATTAGATATTCGTAGAATCGGACAAATCAAGGAAGCCGCTGACGATATTACCGGAAACCGGGTAAAAGTAAAAGTAGTTAAGAACAAGGTAGCTCCTCCTTTTAAGGTGGTTGAATTTGATATCATGTATGGGCGGGGAATCTCTAAGTCCGGTGAAATTGTTGATCTGGGTGTTGAACTCAATGTTGTTCAAAAATCAGGCTCATGGTTTTCGTACAATGGCAATAAGCTGGGACAAGGTCGTGATTCTGTCAAACAACTTATCGAGGACAATCCCGAACTAATGGATGAGTTGGAGAAAAAGATCAAAGACAAAATCGCTGGTGTAGAAGAAGCAAAAGTAGAAGAGAAGCTGGCCAAAGTTGTAGAGAAAGCGGCTAAATAGCTATGCGAGCTGGCGGTGCATAAAATTTATTGCCAGGATCTCAATTTCACCTTGAGGCAATATTAAAAGGACGCTAAAACTGGCGTCCTTTTTAATTATGCTCTGATTGCATTCACCGGATCTAGTCTGGCAGCCATAGCCGCAGGTACAATACCTGAGACCAATCCGATCACGGAAGAAACCCCGAGGCCTAAGACAATATTTTTTACAGTAAGCGTAACCACCAGACTCCCCATCGGGATATAAGTGATGAGATAAACAAAGAACAATCCTGCCAACCCACCTATCAGGCTTAAGAAAATAGCTTCGAATAAAAACTGAAAAAGTATAAAATAATTTTTTGCCCCGAGTGATTTCTGCAAACCAATTATACTGGTTCTCTCTTTGACAGAAACGAACATGATGTTTGCAATTCCAAAACCTCCAACGAGTATGGAAAATCCACCGATTATCCATCCCGCGATTCCTACAACATCGAAAACTCCACTGATTACATTTGCAATAGCCTCAGGACGATTCAGAACAAAATTGTCCTTTTCAGTAGGTCTCAATCCTCTTCTTGCTCTCAGAATACCTCTTACCTCGTTCTCCAACTCTACCAACCCTACGTCAGAATCCATTCCTTTGACACCGATTCTTGATGTAAGTTCGAAGGGATGCCCTGTACCGGTTTGATATAATCTCCTGAAAGATTGGTAGGGAATAATGGTTCCGTAATCATTGCTAGGTGTCCCCAGAAAACTTTGACCTTCTTTCTTAATCACACCGATAACCACATACTTCAGGTTCTTGATCTTGATGGTCTTTCCGATTGGATCCTCACCATTTACAAAAAGTGCATTGGCTACTTCATTTCCGATTACAGCGATATTTCTACCGGATTCAATCTCCTCGGCATTAAAGAACCTTCCCTTCTCTATATTCACTTCAAAAACAACATCATACCCCAGGCTTCCGCCGACCAGCCGTATTTGACCAATGCTATTATTGTCGCGTTTTATATTTATGTTTCCCCGGCTTGAGAAGATGGCCATCCCGTTCTCATTTTTAAGATTGGCTTGCAAAAACCGGTATTCGTTATAAGAAGCGTTTGGCCTTTGCCAGAAATCCCACCAGCGATATTCGCCGTCATTATCAGCGGTAAAAGGCCACTTTTCGATGTAAATCACTCCGGTTCCCAGGAAATTAAGACTGTCTTTAATATTTTTTTCCAGGGAGTCAACAATCGTTAAAACGGAAATGATGGCAAAAATTCCAATCGTTACACCTAACAAAGAAAGGATAGTGCGAAGAACATTCGATTTTAGTGCCTTCCAGGCGAACCGAAAACTTTCATAAATCTGGCCTAAGGTTTTCATCTGGCTTTTTAAACGGGGTTAATTGATTTTGGTTAGTCGGAAAGACCTTTCTTAAATTACTTGTTTAGACTTAAAAAGCGCTTTTTTGTTACACCTTCGAAAAACCTAATGTGTTTTGTCGCAAAAGCCAAATATTGCCTTATTTTTGCAACCTCTTAAAAAAAATTACCCTTTAATGGGCATCTTTTGCATAAACAAATATGAAGTTATCAGAATTCAAGTTTGAACTCCCTAATAATTTAATAGCCCTTGATCCAGCCGAAAATCGTGATGAATCACGGTTAATGGTAATTCACAAGGATACTGGAAAAATCGAACATAAAATCTTCAAAGACATTGTAGGCTACTTTGGAGAGGGTGATGTATTGGTCGGTAATGATACGATGGTGTTTCCGGCGCGCCTGTACGGCCGTAAAGAAAAGACGGGAGCGAAAATTGAAGTATTCTTGCTTCGCGAACTGAACGCGGAAATGCATTTGTGGGATGTACTCGTTGATCCGGCGCGTAAAATCAGGGTAGGAAATAAACTTTACTTCGGCAATGGTGACCTTGTTGCCGAGGTTATTGATAATACCACATCGCGTGGAAGAACCATTCGCTTCCTTTTTGACGGCGATTCTGAAGCCTTTGACAAAGTAGTAGAGTCTTTAGGAGAAACACCACTACCAAAATACATAAAGCGCAAAATCAAGCCTGAAGATAAAGAGCGTTTTCAAACAATTTTCGCCAAAAATAAAGGAGCAGTTTCAGCCCCGACTGCCGGTATGCACTTCACTCGCCAGCTGTTAAAACGCCTTCAGATTAAAGGAGTGGAAATGTCTTACATCACACTTCACATCGGATTAGGTACTTTCCGTCCTGTTGATGTTGAAGATCTCACAAAACACAAAATGGATTCGGAGAATTTCATTGTGCCGCAGGAGGCCGTTGATACTGTCAATAAAGCGTTGGATGAAAAGCGTCGGGTTTGCGCGATCGGGACAACCACGATGCGTGCACTGGAGTCAGCAGTTTCTGCGAACAACAGATTGAAAGCACGCGAAGGATGGACAGATAAGTTTATTTTCCCTCCATATGAATTCAAGATCTGCAATGCAATGATCACCAACTTCCACATGCCCGAGTCTACATTGCTAATGATGGCATCGGCTTTCGCAGGATACGATCTGGCTATGGAAGCGTATAAGCAGGCAAAAAAAGAAAAATATAAATTCCTCACCTACGGGGATGCTATGCTGATCATTTGAGGATTTAAGCTACCGCGGATTTTTTCAAAGTTGCTTTGCCAGATAGAGGAATAGTGAGATTGCAACCGGGTACACCAAAAAGTATTGAGGAGCGGGTGTAAAAATTCCGAAGAACATTCCAAAGGGTGCCAGTAATAGTAGGGTCCCTCCTGTTATAATGATCGCCTTTTTTGATTTTTCCATTGGCTGTTTTGCCACAGCGAGCATTCGGTAAATCAGAAAAGTGACTACAGCCACGTTGAAAACAACCAAAAGAAATCTAAGTGCTATCATAGTTTTGGTATTTTAGTAAATCTATGAATTATACGGAATACGCACTTATTGTGGCCGGAGGAAAAGGGACTCGGATAAAAAGCAGTCTTCCAAAACAATTCCTTGAATTGAATGGCCTTCCGGTTTTGATGCATACTATCCTCGCCTTTTACCGTTACGATGAAAATCTTTCCATTATTCTCGTACTACCCGAAAACGACCTTGAGACCTGGAAATCGTTGTGTGTTAAACATAGTTTTGATAAACCCATCACCCTTGCACAGGGCGGAGAGTCGCGCTTTCAATCGGTTAAGAATGGATTAGAAAAAATTGAAGGAGACGGACTCGTCGCTATCCACGATGGAGTTAGACCACTTATCGATAAAGACATCATTGGTGCTTCCTTCAGACTTGCGGCGGTACATCAGTCTGCCGTTGCAGCGGTGCGGTTGAAGGAATCTATCCGGATTACAGATCAGGATAATACGAAGGCTATGGATCGTTCCAGATTCAGATTGATACAAACACCTCAGACGTTTCGCGTTGGGCTTATTAAAGAAGCATATAAAATAAAGGAAGATCCCAGCCTTACAGATGATGCCAGCGTTGCTGAACGAGCCGGACATCTGATATCACTTTTTGAAGGAAGTTATGAAAACATCAAAATAACAACAGTCGAAGACCTTATTATCGCCGAGGCCCTGATGCTAAGTAAAGCGAAAGCTACCTTGACTTGAATTCAAAGGCAGTCATCATCTTATCATAGATTTTATTATTGTCATAGATTCCTGAGAACTTCTCCGCTCCGGGACCGTAAGCAAAAACAGGAATCATAACCCCTGTATGCCCGGTAGAGGAGAATTTTCCTTCCACTTTGCCAGTTGTTGTATTGCCACCAACGAGGGCGAATCCTCCCGTTTCGTGATCTGCTGTGATAATGACCAGGGTATTACCATCTTTTTCCGCAAAATCAAGTACGGCACCAATAGCTTTATCGAAGTCCAGCATTTCGTTAACCAGGTAATCGGTATCATTCGCATGTCCACCCCAGTCGATTTGAGAACCTTCAATCATTAAGAAGAAGCCATTCTTGTTTTGATCCAAAAGCTTCAAGGAAGTCAACGTAGACCTTAGTAACTGTTCTCCCCTACCCTCGGAAATTTTCACTGGTTCTTCATCTGCCAGAAACCCGGCTAGTTTTCCTGATTTAATTTGCTCTACTTCTTCAATGCTATTTGCTATTTGGTAGTTATTCTTTTTCAGATCATCGATGAGATTTTTTCCATCCGCGCGCGTTGTAAAATGTTTTCTTCCTCCTCCGATAAACAAGTCGATATCTGTTTTTAGAAAATCAGCGGCAATTTCTTCGACCATCTGGCGTGAAGGTTGATGAGCAATAAATGATGCTGGTGTTGCGTGTGTAATCGAACTGGTCGCAACAAGTCCGGTAGCTTTCCTATTTTTTTCTGCAGTCTCCAGAATCGTTACCTGAGGGACTTTATTTCCATCCACACCAATTGACCCATTGTAAGACTTGTATCCGATAGCAAACGCTGTAGCACCAGCACCTGAATCGGTCACAAAACGATCGGTTGACTCATTCTTGTGAAATCCAATAAATTGGCAGCGCTCCAGATTTAGAGATCCCTTGTTAGCGGTTAATCCCGCGGAAATTTGAGCTACCCCCATTCCATCGCCAATCATCAGGATAATATTTTTTACAGGTTGCTGCTTTTTCTGAGCATAAGAGGATGAGAGTATCGAAATAAGAAAAAGGGTCGTAAGAAGCCGTATCGTCATTTGTAATCTTGTTTAGGAGGCCGAAAATTAGAGTTATTTCATTACTACAGGATTACGATGGGATTACTAAATCTTCAGGTGGTAGGGTTAAAGGGAAGGTAACAAAGCGTGGCCAAGGTCGATTCATTTTTGAAGATCCGAAAATGGAAAAAGCTGGCTATAAACCAGACTTCTTGGTTATTTTCAATTAAATCTAATTTACTATCGTTTCTAATTCTAAAAGGTTAGCCTATTAAACAACGTTGCCCCGGAGGCTAATATTCATCTTCATTAAAAAAGAAATCTTCTTTCGTAGGATAGTCTGGCCATATTTCTTCGATGCTCTCATACGGTTGTCCGTCATCTTCCAGCTCCTGGAGGTTTTCGACCACTTCCAATGGAGCGCCAGAGCGGATCGAATAGTCAATCAACTCATCTTTTGTAGCCGGCCATGGCGCGTCTTCCAAATAAGAGGCAAGTTCTAGGGTCCAATACATAATTTTAGTCCTCCTTTAATTTTCCGCAAAAATAGAATTTAATTGATCAAATCAAACTTTATTTCTCCTATCGTTTTTTACCTTCATAAAGTTCGGTTTAAATCGATTTATTATTAAAAATGTAACCTAATGCCAGGTCGTTCAATCGCATCACCAAATGGAATTTTCGCCATATTTGCGGCAGATTGTAAGGACGGACATAATCTCGTAAAACGTTGAGTTATCAACTTCATTGCGAGTTCCGCGTCCATCAAACCACATAAACTGAATTATCCCAAAATGGCTGACGAAAAAATCATATTCTCGATGACTGGGGTCAACAAGATATACCCCCCCAGTAAACAAGTTCTTAAGAATATCTATCTCTCCTTTTTTTATGGCGCGAAGATCGGCGTTCTGGGTCTGAACGGGTCTGGTAAATCAAGTCTGTTACGCATCATCGCGGGGATTGACAAAGAGTTTCAGGGTGAGGTAGTATCTGATCTTTCTTTTTCAGTGGGATTGTTGGAGCAGGAGCCACAGCTTGACAAAACAAAAACCGTAAAGGAGATTGTAGAAGAAGGTGTAAAGGAAGTTGTAGCCTTGTTGAAGGAATTTGAAGCAATCAATGAAAAGTTTGCTGACCCGGCCGTTATGGAAGATCCGGATGCGATGGACAAGCTAATCAACAAGCAAGGAGAAATTCAGGAAAAGCTGGACGCAACAAATGCCTGGGAACTTGACAACAAGCTTGACCGCGCCATGGATGCACTGCGGTGTCCGCCCTCTGACGCCAAGGTTGAGCACCTATCCGGAGGTGAAAAACGACGCGTTGCTTTATGTCGATTGTTGTTGCAGGAACCTGATGTTTTGCTTTTGGATGAACCCACCAACCACCTGGATGCAGAATCGGTATACTGGCTTGAACAACATCTTAAACAATATAAAGGAACAGTAATTGCCGTTACCCACGATCGTTATTTTCTTGACAATGTCGCGGGCTGGATTCTGGAATTAGATCGAGGTGAAGGTATTCCATGGAAAGGAAATTACTCCTCCTGGCTAGACCAAAAACAGAAACGCCTGGCACAAGAAGAAAAAACGGAATCCAAGCGCCAGAAAGCGTTGGAACGGGAACTCGAATGGGTAAAGATGACGCCGAAAGGAAGGCATGCAAAAGGTAAAGCTCGCCTTGGAGCATATGAAAAGTTATTGAGCCAGGAAACCAGAGAGAAAGAAGATAAACTTGAATTGTTTATCCCACCCGGCCCGAGGTTAGGTAACAAAGTTATTGAGGCTTCCGGTGTTTCAAAAGCATATGGCGACAAGCTACTTTATGAAAATCTAACCTTCACCCTTCCGCCTGCAGGAATTGTCGGTATTATCGGACCAAACGGGGCGGGGAAAACTACGCTTTTCAAAATGATCATCGGCAAAGAGAAGCCGGATGCCGGTTCGTTCGAAGTGGGCGAAACTGTAAAGATTGCTTATGTGGATCAGGAGCACGATGACCTTAAACCTGATGAGACCGTCTGGCAAGCCATCACCGGAGGTAATGAATTGATGGAACTTGGGGGTAAACAAATCAACTCGCGAGCTTATGTTGGCAAGTTCAATTTCAATGGTACAGATCAGCAAAAGAAAGTAAAGGAACTGTCGGGAGGAATGCGGAACCGCGCACATCTGGCGATTGCGTTGAAGCAGGGAGGTAACTTGCTCCTTTTGGATGAACCTACCAACGACCTTGATGTTAATACACTTCGCGCTCTTGAAGAGGCTTTAGAAAATTTTGGTGGCTGTGCGGTAATCATTTCTCACGACCGGTGGTTTCTTGACAGGGTATGTACTCACATTCTGGCTTTCGAAGGTGATTCACAGGTATTCTGGTTTGAAGGTGGGTTCAGTGAATATGAAGAGAACAAACGCAAACGGCTGGGTGATGAACAACCTCATAGGATAAAATATAAAAAACTGGTGAAGTAACGTCTGAGATAACGATAGCTCTATTATTAAAGTGTAAAATGCGAGGGCTTTACACATAATTCTTTTGATCCTCTCGAATACATTCATGACTATGGCGTGGTATGGGCACTTAAAGTTCAAGGACATGAAGTGGAGTACCAACCTGGGCCTGTTTGCCATTATTCTGATCAGCTGGGGATAGCCTTATTCGAATACATGTTGCAAGTACCCGCCAATCGGTTGGGGTTTAAAGAATATGGTGGTCCCTTTTCGTTACTTCAGCTAAAGGTAATTCAGGAGGTTATCACCCTTTCGGTCTTTGTCGTTTTTTTGTTGCTTTTCTTCAAGACGGAGACTTTCAGACTTAACCACCTTATTGGTTTTATTCTGCTGATCCTTGCAGTATTTTTTATTTTCAAGAAATGATCAACTGATCTCCTCCCCTGGTTTTGTCTTCCAGCGTTTATGCATCCACACCCATTGTTCAGGGTGTTTGCGAATGGTGTCTTCAATAAAATTGGTAAGAATTTGAGTATTGTATACCAAATCCGCCTCTTCATCCCCTGATACCTTCATTGGTATTGAAGGCAGAAAGTGCATATGCTGCTTCCAATCCGCGCCCAGGTAAATGTAAGCAGGTACAACCGAAGCACCGGTTTTCAAGGCAAGTACCGTAGCCCCGACTGGCGTTGCTGCAGGCTTTCCAAAAAAGTTAACAAAGCGACTTTTGACTTTTGTATCCTGGTCAATGAGTAGTGCGACCGTGCCACCAGATTTCAGCGCCTTGATCAATCGAAATGTCTCTTTGCCACGTTCTATTGCATTAGCACCATAGGCGTTGCGATAATTCCACAGCAACGTATTCAAGCGTTTATTTTTCAGTGGGGTTCCAATGATGTTTGGCTTCAGGCCCCGTAGCGCCATGGTTGTAACTTGTAAATCAAATGGCCCCAGGTGGCAGGAAACAAAAATCACACCTTTGCCTTTCTCCATTGCATGTGAATAGTTTTCAAGGCCATGAATGACCACAACCTTGTCAAGATCGGCGAGAGATTTTATACGGGTAGCACGTAGCATCTCACCCGTGTTTTTTCCCAACATCTCAAATACCTTGTGCGAAAATTTGATGATGGCCTGATCATCTTTTTCATTCCCGAATGCAATGGTCAAGTGTGTTTTTACGAGTCTTCGTGTTTTTGGTGTGATAAAATAAGCAAGTCTGCCCAACAATCCGCAGAGTTTGAGCCACGTTATCCTTGGGATGATATTGGAGAGAAAAATCAAAAATTGCACAAAGCGGTAAATCACATTATACCGTATCTTTCTGCTGATTTTTTTTCCTTTCGACATGGGTCGCTAAGATAAGATTTAAGATTTTGGAATTAAATTTAAAGAGTGAAAACACTTTATCTCATCCGCCACGCAAAATCCAGTTGGGAAGCCACCGACATTGAAGACTTTGAACGTCCGCTGAACGAAAGAGGCAAAAGGGATTCGCCACGGATGGGGAAAAGGCTTAAAGAAAAGGATATCCATCCTGACCTGATACTTTCAAGTCCTGCAAAGCGCGCCCTTTCTACAGCGAAAAAGATCGCCAAGATTCTGAGTTACCCTAAAGAAAACATTAAGACCGACCGGAAGCTTTATCATGCGGACGAAGATACAATCCTTGCTGTTACACAAAATCTCAAAGATAAATTCAATACCGTTATGCTATTTGGTCACAACCCTGGGCTGACCGATTTTGTAAATACACTGATGGATGGAGAATTTGATATCGACAACGTACCGACCTGTGGAGTAGTGGCGTTCACGTTTGGCATGGACTCGTGGAAAGACTTGACCTGGGGAAAGGGTAAATTATTATTCTTCGATTACCCTAAAAGCAAAGACTAACCACCGATACCTATTCCCTTTGGTAAATCGACTAGTCGTTTTTTAAGGAAGCCAAACTCCCGAAAACGATATCCGATAAGCGCTTTAAAAGTACCCGTAGAGCTCGTTAGCTGAACATTGTCAAACCTCGCATTTGTTCCCTGACCAACATAGCTAACCCCGCCAAAAACACGGTCGTTCGCATACCCTATCGCAACCCTTCCGGCGAAAAATGTAGTGAACTCAATTTTTTGTCTATTACTTCCGTCTTCGACCTCATAAGACATTCTGTTATACGCGGGACCAAACGCTAAGGTAGCGTTGATAAAAAATCCTTTATAAATAAAGTTATAACTATAGCCTGGAACTAAAGTTAAACTGGTAGCCTTTATCTCTCTTATCTCTGACTCCAAACCAAAGTCAACTCTATATTTATCACCAAGAATAGCAGAATCTCCTCTTGCCCTAAAACCACTTAAAGAAGCAAACGCTGCGAGTGAGCCGGCACTTTTTATTTGCCTGTCCGCAAAATTGTAAGAGGACCGGTAAGAAAACTTTTTATTGTTAAACATATAGTAACCGGTTAATCCAATGTTACGGGTAGAGATATCCGGTCGTTGGGGGTATGGAGTATTGTCGGGGATGCTAACGGAGGGATCAGTAATATAGAACCCCTTGTATTGTTGGTGGTATAAATCAACACCCCAGGTTTTGCCAAAAACATTAACCTGGAGATCCAGAACATCCGATTCTCCAAACAGTTGTTTACTTCTTTCCGCTAATGGAACAGCAAAAGTGAATTCGAGGCCCACCTCAAAAATAAACATCCCCATACCAAACGAAAAAGGTTTGTTGGATCGATAACTAACCCTTCGGTTTCTTGCCGGCAGATCTCTCATCTCAAAGTCAAGTCTCCTTCGCTTCAGTACCGGCCAAAGAAAAAATTCGTCAGGATAAGGTTTAATGTAAATCGCGCGAATTGAATCAAGTTTATTTTTTGAAACCATTCGCTTCACATTCTCCTGACCGAATAGTTGGCAAGAAAGAAAAATAAAAATAAGTGGGAGAAAAAGTTTCATCAGAGAATGTACTCACTCAAGTCCCTGTTTTTTACAAACCCGTTAAGCTTTAATTTTACCATGTCTGCATTGATTGCAATCCTTGAATTTTCACCAATTTTATCAGGCACATCGAACAGGAACTCATTCAACAACTTACTCATAACAGTATGCAATCGCCTCGCTCCTATATTTTCGATATCCGCGTTAATTGCAAATGCCGTACTTGCAATCTCATCAATTGCATCGTCTGTAAAAGTCATCTCAACACCCTCCGCTTCAAAAAGTGCCTGGTATTGTTTCGTTAACGCGTTCTTGGGTTCTTTAAGAATACGAATGAAATCCTCCTTTGTCAGGTTGTCCAACTCAACACGAATAGGGAAACGTCCCTGTAATTCAGGAATCAAGTCTGAAGGTTTTGAGATATGGAAAGCACCTGCCGCAACAAAGAGTACATGATCGGTTTTAATTACACCATACTTTGTGTTCACTGTGCTTCCCTCTACGATAGGCAATAAATCCCGTTGAACACCTTCGCGACTAACGTCTGGCCCACTGCCTCCCTTTTTACCTCCGGAAGCAATCTTATCGATCTCATCAATAAAAATTATCCCTGCATCTTCCGCCCGCCTGATTGCTTCTTCTTTGACTTCATCCATATCAATGAGCTTGGCAGCTTCTTCTTCCAACAAAATTTTACGCGCCTCAGAAACCGTTACTTTCCGTTTCTTACTCTTCTTCGGCATCATACCATTAATCATCTCCTGAAGATTCATCATTGAAACCTCATCCATCATACCTGCTCCAACCATGCCAACATTAGATCCACCATTTCCCTTTATGTTGATATCAATCTTCCGGTCTTCTAACTCGCCATTTTTGATTTTCTCCCGAAAGTGATTTCGTGTGCGTTCATTCAGTTCCGCATCAGTATTGGGAACTTCCTGACTATCTAATTCAAGTTGATTGGGTAATGGAGAAGAGCGGACCGGCTGCTGACGCATGGGTGGGATTAATGCATCCAAAATAATTTCTTCAACAGTTTGCGCAGCTTTTTCTTTAACCTCCTCTTTCTTTTTTGCTTTCACCATATTCACCGATTGCTCAACGAGGTCGCGTACCATACTTTCAACATCACGTCCTACATATCCAACTTCGGTAAACTTGGAAGCTTCAACTTTTACAAAAGGTGCATCCGAGATTTTAGCAAGGCGACGCGCAATTTCAGTTTTACCTACACCGGTCGCACCAATCATCAGAATATTATTAGGAATAATCTCATTCTGTATTTCAGACTTCACGCTCATTCTCCGCCACCGGTTCCGAAGTGCTATGGCTACATTGCGTTTAGCTTCGTATTGGCCGATAATGTATTTATCAAGCTCTTCTACAATTTGTCTCGGAGTAAAATATTTTGGATCTATCATATATTGTCTTCTATCATCAAGTTATCAGTGTTCTTTAACCGTATTTCCGGAAGTAACTCTCAATCATCATTTTCGTCTTATAACGGATCGATACTCGGCGGCAAAGTTAATCCGTTACAACACTTTATCCAATGTTCCTGCCTCTCGTTCCCTATCTTTACGTTTGTTAAAACTAAATGGTCCAAGTCAAGGTGGATGGTAAGGTGAAATCGAATAACAAAATTCATGGACCTCAGGAGTACCTCCTGCCTGAACATCAAAAAGAAACTTTGAGTGCTGGATTTAGAAGATTCCTCCGTAAACCCACTTGAGAATCGCAATGGCGATTGGTTAACCTGGTAACATGGGATTCTGACCCTGTGAGCGTTGGCCTGAAGGTGTGTATGACGCTCAGAACTTTCGTACCACCAACAACCTCCCGTGCTGTCGAATCGCCAGCTTCCAACCAGCTATAGACTCATCACATTCGACACCCCAAATGAATCCGGATGTGAAACGAATTAATTCCTACAAGGAGATTTCAGACCTTAATTTTTGTTCTGAAAAGCTAAATTTCATAGGTTTCTCAACCTGGTACTTCAGTAATGCTACTTTTAACACTTCATCAACAGAAGCCACGTAGTGGAATTTAAGCCCTTTGACATAGTGCGGCTCGATCTCATCAATGTCCCGGCGGTTCTTTACGCTCAATATAATCTCTTTTATTCCGCTTCGCTTGGCCGCCAGAATTTTCTCTTTGATACCACCGACGGGAAGCACTTTTCCCCGCAAGGTAATCTCGCCGGTCATTGCCAGCTTTGCCTTCACTTTTCGTTGTGTATAGATTGAGGCCAGCGATGCGAACATCGTTATCCCAGCCGAAGGTCCATCTTTCGGAACTGCCCCAGCGGGAACATGAATATGCAAGTCGTATTGTTGAAATACGCGATGATCAATGCCGACACGTTCTGAATTGGATTTCAAATACGATAGCGCTGCGACAGCAGATTCTTTCATAACATCGCCCAACTGCCCAGAAATAGTGAGTGTACCTTTTCCCTTGCTTAAGCTTGACTCAACAAATAAAATCTCCCCGCCAACCTGCGTCCATGCTAGACCGGTAACAACGCCGGCAATATCATTGCCTTGATAGAGTTCTTCATCAAAAATCTCCGCACCCAGCACTTTGCGTACAGTCTCTTCGGTAACGGTCTTATCAAACGCCTCTTCCATAGCAATCGACTTCGCGATGCTCCTGACCAAGGTCCCAATTCGTCTTTCAAGGTTACGCACTCCGGATTCCCGGGTATAGCTGTCGACTACTTTCGTGATAGCAGCCTTTGTAATCTTTACATCCGATGCTTTTAGTCCATGTTCTTTCAGCTGTTTTGGAACAAGGTGCTTTACAGCAATCTCAACTTTTTCCTCCAGGGTATACCCAGTCACTTCGATGATTTCCATCCGATCGCGCAACGCAGGGTGTATGGTATCCAATGTATTGGCCGTTGCAATGAACAACACCTTGGAAAGATCATACTCAACCTCAAGGTAATTGTCTCCAAAAGTATTATTCTGTTCCGGGTCAAGCACTTCTAACATTGCTGACGACGGATCGCCCCGAAAATCTGATTTTATTTTATCAATTTCATCAAGTATAAATACTGGGTTCGAAGACTGTGCCTTCTTTAGATTTTGTATCACCTTACCAGGCATTGCTCCGACGTATGTTTTACGATGTCCTCTTATTTCAGCTTCATCGTGCACACCACCCAATGACATTCTGATGTATTTGCGTTGCAAAGCTTTCGCGATTGAACGGCCTAACGAAGTCTTACCAACACCAGGAGGACCATACAAACAAAGTATCGGACCCTTCATATCCTGCTTCAGCTTTAAAACTGCCAGATACTCCAAAATCCTGGTTTTAACTTTTGTCAAACCAAAGTGATCCTGGTCGAGGATCTTTTTTGCTCTCTTCAGGTCAAAGTCATCAATTGTATACTCACCCCATGGTAAGTCCAGCATAAATTCAACATAATTCATCGCCACTGGGTACTCAGCAGCCATGGGGTTGACACGAAGTAGTTTATCGAGTTCTTTGTTGAAGTGGGTAGCAACTTCCTTTGACCATTTCTTGCTTTCCGCTCGTTTCCTTAGTTTCTCTACTTCTTTATCCGGGCCGTCATAACCCAATTCATCCTGTAATACTTTTATCTGTTGACGCAAAAAGTAATCTCGCTGTTGCTGATCGATATCCGTGTGTACTTTCTTTTGAATCTCATGCTTGATCTCAAGCATTTGAATATCCTTCATCATGTATTGAAGTAACAGAGTACCTCTTTCAACAATGTTTTGTGTCTCTAGTATTTTCTGCTTATCAGCGACTTCAACATTTAGATTTGAAGAAAGAAAATGCACCAGAAACGACATGCTTGAAATGTTATCCAACGCCACTTGCGCTTCAATCGGGATCTCCGGGTTGAGCTTTAGAATTTTCGTAGCTGCATCCTTAAGGGATTGGACAAGAGCAACGGTTTCTTTTCCATTTGCATTCAGCAACAGTTCAGGCTGAAGTTCGATGTGGGCTGTCAGATAAGGTTCTTCCTGAACAAACTCTTTCACCAGAAAACGATTCTTTCCCTGTATGATAATGGTTGTATTTCCATCAGGTAACACAAGCATTTTTATGATACGTGCCACCGTTCCCGTTCTATACAGGTCGTCGACACCAGGTTCTTCCGCCTGAGGATTTTTCTGAGCAATAACGCCAATGATGCGATTTCCCTGATACGCCTTTTTAACGAGCTTAATTGACTTCTGTCGTCCTACAGTAATGGGTATAACCACACCTGGAAAAAGTACAGTATTCTTAATTGGGAGGATAGAAAGTTCCTCCGGTAGGTCTTCAGGTTTTAAATCGGAATCTTGCTCAGGATTGATTAATTGGATAAGATCGTCAGATTCTTCCTGAACGAGTTGTATGGGCAAAGCTTTAAACATAGTTTATGAATGTCAAACTGACGTAACCGTTATTACGTAATAGGGCTTAATCAGGTGTGCCTATAAGACAATAGTAGTGCCAAGAGAGTTGTAAAAGAAGCAAAAATATGTCAACTTTAAAGGTTCGCGTGATTTTTTAACAAACAAAGGTTCAGTGAAAACCTATTTTTTGATCTTTATCACAGCCTTTTGGCTAGTGATGCACGCTTCGCTTTGGGCACAAAAGCCAGAAAAAAAATTCAAAAAAGGCGGGGTAGTGCAACTGGATGATAGCCTGACAAGCTACAGCCAATCTGACATTTTTCTCTTTCCAAACGTTAATAAGATTAAGTACTACTCCGACAAGGCAAAGCTTGAAAGAATTAAAAAGTTAGGGCCTGCTGGCGATTCCCAACAGCAATACACAGAGTTGAAAGCTTATGTAAAAAACTTCGGCCCGGATAATTTTTCCATGGATACCCGCCTTATTTGGGATCTGGCTAAATTATCTCAAACGCACGGCCAAAGTGGTGAAGCTGTTTTGCTTTATAAACTGGTATTAAAACACCACCCCAGAACAATTGACGGCGCTCTGGTAAAAAAAGAATATGATTCGCTTACCAGAAATGAAACGGATCTATATCTTCCGCTGAAACAATATTATGAGTTAGTTGCTTTCCGAAAAGAAATTGATACTCTAAGACCTCCCCAGGGCGTACTGCTCAACATGGGAGAAACGATAAATTCTGACAAGGCTGATTACGGTCCAACCATTGGTAATGTAGATAACATCCTCCTTTTTACTTCAAAACGAAACGGTCATATTGATCCGCTTAATAAGAACTACAACGAGGACTTATTTTACACGAGAAAGGTTGATGGCGTTTGGGGATTTGCAGATGAATTAAAAAAGATCAATACACCTTACAATGAAGGCTCAGCATGCCTGAGCAAAGACGGCAAGCAACTCTTTTTTGCGCGGTGTAATTCACCAGATTCCTATGGAAGTTGTGATATTTTCTCTGCTGATCTTCGGGCGGACAGTACCTGGTATAATGTTAAGAATCTGGGGCCAGCTATTAATTCTAACGGATGGGATTCACAACCATCCCTCTCACACTCTGGCGACACGCTATTTTTTGCTTCAGATCGCATTGGAGGTTTCGGCTATTCTGATATTTATTATAGTACCAGGGACGCAAGCGGCAGCTGGCAGAAAGCTTTGAATTTGGGACCGATCATTAACACACGAGGCTTTGAGGTAAGTCCGTTTTTCCACCACAAGTATAACGTGCTTTATTTCAGTTCTAATGGTCAGCCGTTGTCTTTTGGTGATTTTGATATTTACAAAGCCGCTAAGCGTCTATATGCCTGGGATGAACCCAAAAATATTGGTCCATTGGTAAACGGCGCCGGAAGTGAGTATTACTTTACCATTGATTCGGAATCAAATTATCTGTACTATGCAAGGTCTGCACAAGATGATATTGAGAATCTTGATCTTCATTCTTTTCCTGTTCCGATGGAAGCGCAGCCCAATGCCATCGCAAAGCTGAAAGGTTCCCTGATCAACTCTACCACTAAAAAACCCTTTAAGGGAATTGTATCCGTGATTGATTTAGATAAAGGTGTAGAGGTTGCGCCTAAATATTTACGTGAAGACGGTTCGTTCGATTTCAACCTTATCAATAAACGCAACTATCTGTTAATTATACAAGGGGATGATTTTTTTCGAATAGAGGAATTGTTTTTTATGGATGGAGACGTAGAAATGAACCGGGAAGCAGAGCCCATTGAAAGTAAAATTGCATTCAAGTCCCTGGAATTTGAAAATGGGAAGGCTGATATTTTGCCCGCCATGCATCAGGATCTCGATAAGCTGGCAAATTTTATGATTGACCACCCCAGGTTCAGCTTAAACATTTCCGGTCATACCGATTCACAAGGGAAAGAAGACTCGAATCTTCGACTCTCTCAAGCCAGAGCCGACGCCATTAAGGCTTACCTAATTTATCAATTTAAGATTGCCGCATCGCGAATCGATGCCCATGGCTATGGAAGTTCTAAACCCATTGTCGGAGAAAAAACTGACGAAGACAGGAAACTAAACAGACGGGTCGAGTTCGATATTTCACGCGAGTAGCGAAGTGGAATAATGTATTTTAATTTAAACTCCCAAAAGAGTAAAATTCCGGCCCTTTTTAACGATCTCAAGCACAGGAAGCGTTTGTTGAATCTGGCTAACCAATAATACTCCCGATTTTCGGTGTGTCCTACCACTTAATGCACCGCTTACTTTAAGTGTAAAGTCACTTTGATCCGAAATCTCGTGCACACTTATTTTTACAATATAGACACCGTCCTCAAAATCGTTGGCAAAATCTACCTGCTCAAATTCGTCCGTGTTGTAACTTGAAAGAATTTCACCATCACTATTGAAAACGTCAAGGTCAAGATCGGTTTCTTTTAAAGAAGTGGCCTCATTACTTCCTGTTGTCCATTCAAGGTCAATTCTAAGACCTTTCGCATCTGATATGCTGTGGTAGGGTTCTTTTTGCTCTTCTACGCAAGCTCCGACGATAAACATGAGCGATAAGACGACCACAAAAGAGAGGGTAACTACTATTTTTTTCATTCTTCGTTGCTTTGAGGATTCTTTTTAACGAGCATAAAGCTCTCGGAAATGAATCACCTAGACTTTTCTAACTCGCAGCCAATTATACGGATGTAAGGTTTCGCTCTTTTCATGAGCAAAAGGGAATGGATCAACAAGCTTTTTTAATACCCTTATGATTGCTAAGATTAATAACTAAAGTCGAAGTAATATTGCGGAAGGCATTAAATGATGGAGACTAATGCTTTGTGGAACTGCAGATTAAGACTTAAATTGAAAACCTGGATAAGCGATGATCATCGCTTTCAGAAACTTTCTCCCTAACACTCGTCTATGAAAAATTCATTTTTAAGCTTATTGGTAATTCTATCTTTCATCTCCTGTCGCGACACAAAATCCATTGTCACACCAGATAATACTTTTGAGGATCTGGTTTGGTCTGATGAGTTTGACACGGACGGCTCACCTGATGATCTTAAATGGAACTATGACTTAGGTGATGGATGTCCTAACGTATGTGGCTGGGGAAATAATGAATTGCAATTCTATACTAACGACTCGAAAAATGTTAGGGTTGAAGATGGTGTACTCATCATTGAAGCTCACAAGGAAGAAAAAGGCGGAAAGGCGTATACTTCAACACGCGTTATTTCGAAGCAAAAAGGTGATTGGTTATACGGTCGTATAGAGATCAAAGCAAAACTACCTCAGGGTAAAGGTACATGGCCTGCACTCTGGATGCTATCGACAGAGTGGAAGTATGGTGGATGGCCGGCTAGTGGCGAAATTGACATCATGGAACATGTCGGATTTGATCCGGGCGTAGTTCACGGAACCATTCACACGGAAAGCTATAACCACTCCAAAGGAACACAGAAAGGCGGAAAGATTAATATTCCGGATACGCACGACACCTTTCATGTTTATGCTATAGAATGGTATGCCGATAAAATTGATTTCTTTGTTGACGCTGAAAAGTATTTCACGGTAACCAAAGTGGCAGGAGAAAATTTTAAAGGCTGGCCCTTCGACCAAAAATTTCACCTCCTGATGAATATTGCAGTGGGTGGTAACTGGGGAGGAGCGCAAGGTGTTGATGAATCAATCTGGCCCCAACGTATGGAAGTTGACTACGTTAGAGTGTATCAATAGAATTAAAAATTTCGAATTATCACCTGCTGGGTTTTGCTGAAATTCTGCAATTCATAAAGACCCTTACCGTAGGGTCTTTATGAATTGCAATTAAGCTTTCTTAATACGTTCGGTTGATTGACGTTATTTCTTTCTCACATAAATATCGCCATTGTAGTTCTTTAATGTGATCTCCGGACCGCCTCCATTGATATCTCCGCGCTTCCATTCGTCAATAACTACTTTATAAACGCCGGATCGCGTGTCCTTCTTTTCCACAGGGCCGCTGCTTTTAAAATCCACATCAAAACCCGAATAAATATCGCCCTGTTCGGTTTTCATTTTCATAGTTGCCTTCAGCGTCGATGGGAAGGTGATATCTATATCGCCATTGTATGTTGAATATGACATCGGTGCTCCCTCCACCACCTTATCAAAGGTGATTTTTATACCACCGTTGAAAGTGGTTGCTACTACAGATCCGGAAATGTTAAGTGCTGTTATTTCGCCATTATAATTTGTGAGTACTACTTCACCCTGAATATAAGTAGCTATCAAGTCTCCATCGTTATATGTTTTCACTTCCAGATCCATTCCTGATGGAACTTCAATTTCAAGATTGAGTTTACTATTCCAGGAGTCAGATGAGACTTTTACAGTGTTGCTGTTTTCAGTTACCTCGAGATCCATACCGCCACCGCCAATTCTTTTCAATCCATCTTTCGTCGTTCCACGCTTTTCGTGATCATCTGCCGCAGCTGTATACTTTACCAATACATCCTTGCGACCAGTACCCTTTACTGTAATGGATCCATAATTTATATGGGCTTTCAACTTCCCACGCTTCGCAGGATCACTTAATGGAACAGCAAATTCATTGGAACTTTGCGCGGATACTATTGAGGAGGCAATAAGAACAAGACCTGTTGTGAGGAATATAAAGCCTGCTATTAAAATTTCCTTTTTCATAAATATTGATTCCATAATTTTAGAATATTTGATTTTAGCTGTGCTGGTCTTTGCCGCACAATTTTTCATTTACTTCTCCTTCAGATAAACGTCGCCATTAAAGGTTTCGAAATCCAGAAGGGCACCTCCTGAACCGATCTTAAACCGGTTCCCATTTACTTTATATTTTACTCCATCAGCCATAGTTTTCTTTTCCACCTTCGCGGGCAATTGTTCAAGGTTGTCGATGTTGGTATAAAAACTGCCGTTAAAACTTTCGAAACGCATACTGGCAGCAAGTCCCTTTTGAAACCACGCGTTAATGTCACCGTTCAGTGTAAAAAATCTGCAGTCCTTTACAGGATTTGCTGAGTATACAACATCAACATCTCCGTTGATTGTACTTGCAGTAGCCTCCCTGATCAGGTCCTTGAGGTTAATGCTTCCATTGATATTGTCGGCCTTTACGACTCCACCTACATTTTGGATAGTAATGTTTCCATCATTTATAGTGCTTACAATCAGGTGGACAGATGAAGGTACCTTTAATACAAAGTCCATTTTAAAATCGTAGTCAACACGGCAATTGCACTCATCACAATCCTTGTTTCCATTGCAACACCACGTGTATCCCCAACCATTTGAATACACGGAGTTATTATTTTTATGATCTGCCTTTCTCCCAAACTCGGCTCCAGTACCTTTGACAAAAAACATGATGGTATCTGCACGATCGATCATACCCAGTTGGACCTGGATCTTCCCTTTTTCCAGTCGTTCGGTTGTTTTGGCGTTAATAGATTTTGTTACCTCGAGCAGAATCTTATCCCCGGAGTAACCTTCGATCTTAATGTTGCCATTTATGTTAGCCACCATTATCGCGTTATCTGCACTTCTTTTTTCGAAAGACAGTTCTTTCGTGATTTTTTCTGTAAAGGATTGAGCCCCGAGTTGTGTTGACACAATCATCAATACCCAAACTGCTATATGTGTTTTCATACCTGTGTTTAATTGTTTGACATTCACTTTGGTTCGGCAATTATTATGTGACTCATCGTCAGGAGGAGAAGCATGCATTCCATTCCTGAATCAGATCAACACTTTAATACTTTCTTCCATTTTCTTTTTTACATCAATGGGTGTGTTTTTATCATGTAATATCTTTTCGAGTTCTGTTACCGAGGACTTTACCTGCAACGCTGCCATCAGTTCGGCCAGCGAAATCTGAACTAAAGGCGAGTCTTGCTTTGATATGGATCGTATTAATCCTTCACGTACTTTACTCTCATGACTGTATGACTTTAATGCATCCAACGCTGCAAGTCTTACATTCACGTTTTCATCATTGTTCAATGTCTGCAACAAAGCGTTTGTTACCTTCTGACTTGCCTGATCCATTTCGTTGGTAAGGCTTACTGCCTTCAATCGTTCTGTTGGCGATTCTTTTTCCAGCAGTGATAACATCATCAGTTCTTTCAGGTCGCTAACCTCCTGTCCAAGCATTTCAATTTGTTCATTTTTTTGACCAGGCGAACGCAGAAAATAACCCACTGCAACTCCAACAATTAGAGTAAGTGATGCGAAAGCAAGACGCGGTGCGAAGTCGGGCCATGTAAAGAAGTTTTTCCACGCAAAGGATTTTGCATGACCTTTTTCTTCCCTTAACATCTGATAAAACTTATCATCGAGATTGAGGGATGGCGATGGTACTGCAAATTCGGTTACCCGTTGCTCAAGCTCCGTCACGTCAGCCATGTCCTTCAAATCAATTTCACCGGATTCGACCAAACTCTCAATCTCCTTCATCTCGCGCGAGTCGGCCTGCATGTTATTATACTTGAAGATCAACTCCTGTATTCTCTCGCTTTTCATAATCACATATGTTTTTCCAGTTGCCGATATATTTCTTTTAATTCCTGCAGTGCTCTGAAAACTTTCACCTTAACTGCACCTTCTGAACAGCCGATAATTTCACCGATCTCCTTATATTTTTTATCCTGATACTTACTCAGCAAGAGGATCTCCCTTTTGTCATCCTGCAATCTGGCCATGGCCATGGAGAGAAGTTGCATCTCCTCATCTTTCTCAAATTCGGTTGAGCGGTTATCGGTTGTGCTAAGGCGCTCCTGCCAATGCTCAAGCGAATCCTTCATTTGCATTTTATTCTTGCGAAAATTATCATGGTTCACATTACGCGCAATGTGAAACATCCAGGTCCGGAAATCGCCATCTCCCCGAAACAGGTAGCGATATTTTAGTATCCGGACAAAGACATTCTGCACCAGATCTTCACTCAAATTGGCGTCCCTGTTCATACCGTAGAAAAAGCCATACAAAGGCCTTTTATATCGTTCAAAGAGCAAGCCCAGCCTATCCAGGTCGCCATCCTTAACCTTGAGCATCAAGGCATTATCTGTCAGGGAGTTCAAATCAGCTGATAAAGTTTTCAAAGTGGGTAACTCGGGGATTTGCCTAAGGTTACATCGAAAGTTAATGTTTCCTTAAACTTATTGGAATGAAGTATGCTGCTGGTGGATTTCACCCGGTAATTTATATCATGTAAAGGGAACTCGAATTGAGGAACAATTATTATCACGGATGCTTAGGAAACACAGTCTATGTTTATCCGAATTAATGGCATACCGATAGAATTGTTTTTTTCGGTTGACGAAAAATGTTAATGTAACGGTAGAAAAAACGTACAGAGAAAAACTTTCAAGGCTGGCCAAGGGCCAAAATTTTTCCTTTTATCATAACTATTGAAGAAGGGTCGATGGCGATGGCTCAGTTCGCTGAATCATTCAGGTATTACCGAAGACGTTGAAACGTTATAGCGTATCATTAGAATCAGGAATTGCGAATTATCGCCTGAAGTTTATTGCGTTCATCCTGAAGCTCTCGTGACAATTTTGTTTGCTTATCCATTGCCCGTTGTTTGTATTCATCAAATTCACTGGTGAGTGCACTGACGGCAAGATTCCTTTCGCTTAGCGCGTGACTTTGTAATTTCATTCTTCCAATCATAAGCCCTAAAAAAACCAACAGGCCGACAATACAAATTGTCACAACGGTAATGAATGTACCTTTCCCAAACTCTATTCCAAATACACTTATATGAGTACTGTCATGGAGAATTGCCGCCATAGAAAGTTCTTTTTCTTTTAAAGTTGCGTTTACTTGATCCAATTGCGCCTGCAAATCTCTGACATTTCCGTTAGCTACCCTGAGTGATTCCTCTTTTACAGCGACACTATCCCGAAAAATCTTCCACACGCCATCAAGTACGGTTTCCTTTATTACTTTGTATTCACCATAGGTTTGGGACTTTGACTTCATTACTCCATATCTTTCTCGCAGCGAAAGGTCTTCTTGCAACGCTTCCGCTGCTTTTTGAGAAAAGCATAATTGGGATGCCATCAGACAAAGAAACAGAGTGGATAAGACTTTCATGGGCAGGCGTTTAAGTTAAACCTTGGAGCTTGAAGGTAACGTCAAAGCTAAGAAACCCCACAGCATCAAACGATTTAACAGTGGAATAATTCGATTAAAGCCATTGTAAGGCGACTAAAGGTAGAGCCTAAGACTTCCTTTTAAAAACAAGATCCGTCCGCTGAGATGCTACAACGCGAGCGAAAAGCTCTTTTAGATAATGGTATTCTTCGGATGTAAAAAGCGTTCTGTTGATTGTAAATGAACTATTCATTGAAAGCGTCGTGCCACTATTCTGAATATTAAACAGGTATCTTCCACCGGAGTTAGGCAGCGCTAATCCCACCTTTTCGGGTAAATCTTCTATCTGCAGGCTTTCAGGATACTGTAAATTCATCACAACAATTTCCTCAATAGGAACACCGAAGTCAACCGGGTACGAACGCTCGGAAGACTTAAAAGGGTTTTTTTCCCAACGTTCAATTAAAAAGGGATTAAATAGGAAACTTGAAGCCCCGGCGAAATCTGAAATCTCTACATCAAAGGTTATGATCAGAGGCTTACCGAAATCGTCGGAATGCTCCATTTTAAAATCTGTTATAGTGATTGCATTCCAACCTCGTGAAAGCTTAGCGATGTATTCTTTTTCATTCCCCGATGCATGGAGCAGTTTCCGTTGCTTCATTGCATCATAGCCAAAATATTTATTTTGAATTTTCCCCTTGATAGTTCCATCCTCACTCATTTTTAAATTTTGAACAGAAATTTGTCTTTCACGTTCGGGCGCAGTCAAATCATACCAGTACGATTCCGTATCACCAATAACCCTTCCCTTACCATTCAAGCATCGCTCTGGAATTAATCCAAAGGATAAAAAACTATCTGTTGCATCAAGCAAGTAAACTTTGTCACCGATGTTTAATTTTGCAATGACGTAGTTAAACTCACTAAGGACCGGATACAGTTCAGTAACCCATCCGTTGGCCCGGGTGGATAATAACAAAGGTTCAACCGATAGGCCGGCGTAGCGGAGGGCTGCCACAAGTGATAAATTAATATCCCCTACATTACCAACCTTGGTATCAAAAGCCTTTTTTATTCCGAATTCGCTATACTCACCAAAATATTCATTCCAACGATACCAGCCTTTGACAAAATCATAAATTTTTTCCGCTTTAACCAACGGATCATTTTCTCCTGCGATAATAGGATCAATATGTTTATCAACGATATCCTTTCCCCGCTTTAACTGCAAGCCGAATTTAGGATCTCGTCTTAATTCATCTTCAGCATCCTTCCATGCTTTTGTAATCTTGTCCTTTCTGCCGTCGAAGTATTCAATTTCGGAAAGCTCAAAACGAATCGCGGAAACAAAATTTGACTTGGCAGTCATGTAATCCTCCTCAATAAAGGCGGGAATATCCTGCATAGAAAATTTTAACTGAGTACAGTCTGCACTGCCGCCACCGACAGAAAAGCAATTTTTTACAACTGTACTTTCATTACTTGAAAGATTTAGATAGCCGCGCAACGCTATGTTATATTTATAGTTCGCGGGAACGAGCGCCCAGTATTCACTTTTTACCTTCGGAATCTCACATTGGAATTCCCATGACCGGAAATTTTGGATGAATGGAGATTCCAATACGTACTCCAAATCAATTACGCTTCCTACCCGAACATTAGGCAAAGCGAATTTTTTTAAATGATAATATTTCTTGTCTTCTGTGAATACGTTCTTCGCATCAAATTTCGATTCTTTCATGGGCCCGTTCTCAATATTAAAAGTTGAGGCCTTGACGGAGCGCAATACTTCAGATTTTCCAGGGACTTTTCTCAAAAGGATTTCGAAATCACCGTGGTCCAGCCCTGATTTCTTCAAAATCTTAATTTTGACATGATACTTTAAAATAAGATTGTAGTCATTGCCACTTTCAATGTACGCTTCACCAAATTCATTTAGGATCACAGCAGCAGCGGCTGTATCCTTTTCATACGTATTCATTTCCAGATCATTGTACGTTACCTGACCAAAAGGAAATCCGGCTGATTGAGCCAATGTAACATGAGAAGCGAAAAGAAGAAGTATTACAATTCCGAAAACGGTTTTCATAGGATAAAGAATAGAATGCAATATAAAAACAAATCCTGCCTCCATCCAAAATTTAAGAACACCACTTAATTCCAATCACGGCTACCGCTATTCTCCAATTAACTTAAACCACTTGATGGCATTTAGGTGATAGATTTTATCGATTACTTTCCTCGGTAACTTTAGCCCCTGAAAATCCCCGTTGACCTCATCTACCACCATACGTTGATCTGTTGCAAAGTATCTCCAATCCTCAATCCATTTTTGATGTAGATTGTGCCTGGCTTTTTGAGGATCTGATGACGTCGAGATACCCGAATCAGTTGCATAAATAATCCTGTCCTGATATTTTATCAAAAAATTCCTGACCTTCTCCCTATTCGCCTGCGATTGAAATTGCAGATGCGGTATCCGTGCCGCCATATCAACTGCCATGTTTTGAAATCTATCCAAACGTTTTGCCAGTTCATCAACATCCCACTCCAGACTGCCCAGGTGTGCTCCTACAAATCGCATCTCGGGATACTTTTCAACAAACCGGTCCCGGGCATCAATCTGGTCTTCGTAAGAAGGATACTCTGGATGCAAATACATGTGATACTCAGGATTATTTTTGAAGTATTCGCGATCATTATTAACTGTCATCTGATCCAGTGGCAACCAGCAATTCTTCGGTTCTCCTAAATGTGCCATTACCGTTTTGTCCTGTTGTATGATATACTCGATGACCGGCTCGAATTTCGGATTATCAATCATGATAAAATTGTCCAGCGAGTCTTTATACACCATTCCAATACTTTTCCAGAGTTTAATGCCCTTCGCACCTTCAGCAAACGCTTTTTCCAACTCAGCAATCGTAATATCAGCCCAGGATTTGCTTTCCCAACCAATTAGTGTAAAGGCAGTAACAAAGTTTACTCGATCAGGAAATAGGTTGATTTGATGTAGAGCCTGAGCTTTCTGTTCTGCAAGCGACGGATAGCGTGGAACATCCACGTTGATAGTAAGCAACTTGAAATTATCCTCGCGCGCTTGTTCGGCCAAAGCGGTATTGGAGGAATTAAGATGTATATGGGTATCGATCTTAATTACTTTAGTGAAATCGTCCATTGTATAGAATACATTCTGGCATGAACTACAACAGCTCAATACGATTGTTATCAAAAAAACGAAGTGCTTCATAGGTCCTGTTCTGTTCTACTACGTACTAATTTACGTTTTTAAACTTCCACTCGCGTGAAATCCTATCGACAGACGAAATTTAATTGCTTTCGCACAACCGGTGTATCATCCCCTTGCGCGTACTTTTTTTTCTGCTTACACTAGCATAACCAATCTAACCACCCCGATTCCAGTTTCATATGATACTCCCGCATAACCCCCAGCGCCTCCAATCCCTGGATTTCATGAGAGGACTTATTATGATCCTGCTTATGCTTGAAAGTACTCGTCTATATGACAATCTTTTTGAAGCGACAGAAGGACAAGGTATCCAATATTTCATTCTTCAGTTTTTCCATCATCCATGGAACGGGTTACGCTTTTGGGACTTAATACAACCAGGATTTATGTTCATGGCCGGCACAGCGATGGCGTACTCACTGCAAAAGCAGCAACAGCAGGGTATGCCATGGCGAACCTCTTTCCTGAAAACACTGAAACGTTCCGGATGGCTGTTTTTCTGGGGAGTATTGGATTATGCAGTCAGACCCGACGGATTATCATTTGAGTTGTGGGATGTTTTAACGCAACTTTCGTTTACTACGTTAGTCGCCTTTTTAATTCACCGATGGTCCGTATCAGCACAAATCGTTTTCAGTTTTGGATTACTACTCCTCACGGAAGCGTTGTATCGATTTACAAATGTGCCTGGCTTTAATGAAGCGTTTGTGGATCAGCATAACTTCGGAAATTATGTCGATCTGCTTCTGATGAATAAAATAAACAGCGGCGGATGGGTGGCGATTAACTGTATCCCTACGGCCGCGCATACAATATGGGGAGTGCTTGCCGGTAAATTATTATTGTCTGCCCATCCGGAAAGTGAAAAAGTCAAAAGACTTGTATTGGCCGGAATCGCAGGATTAATAATCGGGTACAGTATGGACATGGCGTCCATTACGCCAATCATAAAAAGAATTTCAACGAGTTCTTTTGTTCTCGCTTCAGGCGGATGGTGCTTGTTGTCGTTAAGCTTGTTTTACTGGTGGATTGATACTTTGAATCATAAAAAAAATCTACAATTCTTTACCATTGTGGGTATGAACTCTTTATTCATTTACTTATTCATCGAGATTGTTGCGGGAAGATGGTTTAACGGATACATTGGTGCCCTTACCGAAGGACTAATGAGTATGATAAATGTCCCTGTGATTTTAATGAGTATCATTACCTCGTTGGTGATATTCGCCCTGGAATGGAGCTTATGTAAATTCTTATACCAAAAAGGAATCTTTTTCAAGATTTAAACCGCATTAAAATTGTCTAATCTTTTACAGCTATAATCTTCTTCAATTCATCACCAATGATTTTTTGAAGTAGCGATTGTTTCTCTAATAATCTCTTCAGGAGCCAGATTTGGTTTTCAGCGCGGATGAAATTATGGTTTTCATACTTTGCTCCATAGTAGGAATCATTATTACAATGATCTGCGAGAAAACGAATAGCCTGCATATAAATCAGGAATAATCCACTATAGAAAATAAATCCGAGTTCGTCGTCCGTTAATTTACTTCTCATTGTACTTAGATATCCTTGCACGATGGCCCGGAAGTAATCATTCCTTACTTCTATTTTGCTAAAATCCTTTTCTTCTTCATTTGCCGGTGAGAGGTAGGTACGCATCATATCACCTACGTCGCTGATAAAATATCCGGGCATCACCGTGTCCAGATCGATAACACATAAACCTTTTCCCTGATCATCAAACAACACATTACTGATTTTTGTATCATGATGCATCACACGCAGCTTTACTGCTTTATTGTTTTGAATCTTTTCGAAAGTTGAAAGAATGTGTATGTGGCTCTTAAGCTGTGAGATCAATTCGAAGGATTGTTTTATTCTTTCAGGATCACCATTCAGTGTTGCATTTTCGAATTGTTGATACCGCAAACTAAGGTTGTGAAAATCAGGAATGGTGGTATGTAATTTCGTTGAATCAAAACCGGACAAAAGACTAGTAAATTTTCCAAACTGACGGGAAGCCTCAAATGCCTGATCTGGTGTGGTGACAACGTTGATGGTGTGCGATCCCGTTATAAAAGGAAAAAGTCTGAAATAACCATGACCTAGCACAAAAACAACACCTTCTTTAGAAGAGGCTAACAACGGTGCAACAAACAAATATCCTGAACTCTGCTCACGGAGATAATCATCAATCATCCTGCTATTGTCAGCAAGCTCGAAAGGTCGTTTAAAAATTCCATCGTTAACCCTTTGAAGGATGTAAACATCATTTACGGTGGAGATTTTCCAGGTGCGGTTTATTAGTCCGCTTACTATAGGTTCAGCATTTGTGAATTCAGGAATGTCATACGCCTTCAGTATGGATGAAATCAAACTTCTGTCGGACGGATCTTCTTTCACTTCTCAATGTAGTTCGTCTTTACCAAATATAAAACCAGTATTTTTGACGTTAGAATACCGGTTCTGTATTTAATGACTAACTGGAGTATTTCGAAAACTGTACTCGTTTTTACATGAACTGCTAATGAAAATTGGATTGCTTTCTGATACACATGGATACCTGGATCCTAAAATCCATTCCTATTTTAAGGATTGTGATGAAGTCTGGCATGCCGGAGATGTTGGTGAGTTTTCTCTGATTACCGAACTCGAAAGTTTTAAAGTTATTCGAGGAGTCTACGGTAACATCGATGACAAATCTGTTCAGGAGAAGTTTCCGGAAGATTTACGATTTGAATGTGAGGGGATTCAGGTTTGGATGACTCATATCGGAGGTTCTCCTCCACATTATAATCCACGAGTCAAAAAGGTGTTGAAGCAGCATGCACCTGATCTTTTTATCTGTGGTCACTCCCATATTCTTCGGATAAAACGAGATCCTACCTTTAACAACATGCTGTATCTAAATCCCGGAGCCGCCGGAAATCATGGCTTTCATAAGATTAAGACAATAGTTCGGTTTGAACTTAACGCAAAAAAAATTGAAAAGATGGAAGTAATTGAATTGGGAAAGAGAGGTGCAATTACAAGTTGAACATCAACTTCAGAAACGGTAACTCAGCGAGACTTCATTACCCTTGAAATTGAAAGCACCTTCCCGCTCGAGATGGCGCTTAAATTTTTTACCTCCTTTGCTCCAGAGAATAACACCCGGAACCGTCATTCCAATACCATTGATAATCATTAGAACTCCCAAGGCAGCAGTTGGATCCATTTCTGTATACTGCACACCCGAGGCAGTATAGGTTGTGTAAAAGCGTTGGTCGACGTTATTGTAGACTATGATACCTCCAATGAGCAAAGCACCACCCGCAATTGTCAAGGTTCTCCCCACATTTCTCATACGCCACCCTGGTGGCATAGATACCTTGTAGGCTACACGATTGACATCTTTTATACGTACAGGACTTTCATACTCCTTCGAAGGCTCTAAAATCCGTGAACTTGCATATTGAAGTTGTGCATTGGCTGATAGGCTAATGCACACAAGAAGTAATGACACAACGACAGAATTCATTGAGGCTGAATTTTAAACGTATTGATTCAGCATCACCGGCATCACCAACATCAGTATGTCTTCACTGGCGTCTTTTTCAGCGGGAAGAATTACACCTGCCTTATTCGGCGCTGACATCGTGAGCTTAATTTTGTCGGAATCCATATTGGTAAGCATCTCAATCAAAAACTTTGCGTTGAATCCTATCTCAATATCTTCACCTTCATGTTCACAGGAAAGTCTCTCATTTGCTTCGTTTGAAAAATCAAGATCTTCAGCAGAAATCTGAAGTTCGCTTCCTGTAATTTTTAAGCGTACTTGATGCGTTGTCTTGTTTGCGTAAATAGAGATACGCTTTAATGCACCAAGAAAGTCGCTGCGCTCAATAGACATTTTGATATTGTTGACCGCTGGAATTACGTTGTCGTAGTCAGGGAAGCGCTCGTCAATCAAACGGCAGATCATCTTAATATTGCCGAATTTGAAATAGGCATTAGATAAGTTAAAATTGAGGCTTACGTCAGTATTCTCGGACGGAAGAGTAGCTTTTAACAGGTTCAGTGCCTTCCGGGGTATAATTATGGAATTTCCGTTGTCCGACTTCACATCTGTTCGTCGGTAACGCACGAGTCTGTGACCATCTGTTGCTACAAATGTTGTGTTTTTGTCACCCAGATTCACATAAACACCGGTCATCGCAGGTCTAAGTTCATCGTTACTGGTTGCAAAAATGGTATTGTTGATCGCGCGGGATAAAACTTCAGTTGAAATTTCAGCTGTAAAATCATTGGAAACAGATGGCACCTTCGGAAAATCTGTTGCATTTTCACCTGAGAGCTTATACCGACCATTATCAGAAATGATCTCTATACTGTAGGTTGATTCATCTATTGAAAAAGTTACCGGCTGTTCAGGTAGATTTTTGAGTGTATCCAAAAGAATACGTGCTGGCACTGCAATGCTGCCCTTTTCTTTCGACTCAACCTGAAGTTCAGTAATCATCGAAGTCTGGAGATCGGATGCCGTAACCGTAAGACTACCCTTTTCCAACTCAAAAAGGAAATTCTCCAAAATAGGAACTACAGGATTCGTGGTGATAACACCATTGATATTGGAGAGTTGCTTAAGCAGGTAAGCAGAGTTGACAATAAACTTCATTCGTGAAAAAGTGGTTGGTTTTTAAAGCGGGTGTAAAGTTATAAAGAAAACCGAATAATAAAACGAGGATTTCAGGTCAAAAAAACGGGTTCAACCCCGTCTTATTTTTCGAAAAAATTGCGAGGCCGGATGACTTCACGTACCCGATTTTGCTGAAATAGCGCCCACTGAGTTCCATTAATACGTCCCGGTAACTTCTGTCTATTGTTTGTGGGTAAAAAAAGCTCTAACAAATACTCTTTCTTCGAAATATCTTTTACAAGAATGGATACAAAAGGCTCCGTGTTTGAAAGACTATCCTGCAACGAACCTGAATTAATGTAATCATCCACGGTAAGCAAGGAAACGTTATCCAGGAAATCATTCAGTTTTGTGGTATCAACCTGGGTTAATCCTTGTACATTAAAGTAATTTTCATCCATTGCTACAACAAAATTATCCGACGGCTTTTGCGGGAATTTGAGCTCAAGCTGTTGGAAGTTGCGCCAGTTGAACCCAAAAACAAACTTGTCACGCCACCCACCTTCCGGTAACTCAAAAATTCCAGACACATAAACACGATATCCGGGAATCGTCATGATGTATGGAATCCCATTTTCCGTATCAAGAAAGTAAGCTTGACTTTTTGATGAATTTCCGCCTGCAACAAAAGTTTTCTGCTCTGCTCCGTCAGCCGACAAAGAAATCTTTACACCGTTTTGTTGAAGTACCCGGGCAATAGAATCCTGAAGGGACACCGCTACCGGCCGCTTCGGTTCTGCTTGTTGAAGCGTGGCAAACAACACCTCGATCATGTCGGTGTTGACATTAAACGCATCATTTACCTTCCAGCGTGACCCATTGTAGGTCAATGCTACTTTACCGGCTGAACTCTCCAGCACAATCTCGTTAGTGCTTTTGAGGTCATAATCCCGGAACAAATTCTTGTCTACCAAATAATTGTCCTTATCGCGGCCAAACCACCATACAGCAAGCGTTATGCAGGATAATGCAAACAAAAGGATAAGGAGTCGTTTATTCTTTCTTTCCTGCATATCAGAATTGGGCAAACTTTTTCTTACGCCAGTATGATCTCGCGAAACCATAAATTACGAGCAATACAATCGGCATCATTAAATTGATAACCTGCCATTTGCTACGCTCAGCCTTTAACTTCGCTTTATCCAGTGGGCGGATTTTGACTTGTTTACTCCTTGCCTGGATCAATCCATCTTCGTTGGTAAGATGTGCAACTGCATTCATTAAAAAATCGCGGTTGGCAAAAGTATAGTTTGTTGCAGGATCGAATCCCAGTTGCCGTTGCTGGCCACTGCGGAAATTGATTTCATTGCGTGCAATATCACCGTCGGCTACGACAATAATTTTTGTTGGAACACTTTCTTCCTGGAATGCTGTTGCGTCAGTTCCATCAGGCAGGAATCGGTTTTTATATAACGAACTGAACTTCCCTTCCAAAAGGTAGGCCACAGGAACAAATGGTTTTGTGAAATCTTCATCCCGAAGTCGCTGGCGCAGATCATTTACACTCACCTTTACAGGAGCCGAAAGTGTTCGGCTATATTGGGAAGTCATAAGCAACGGTGTTTTACGAATACCTTCCGCTTTAACCGTATCGATACTGCTGACGAATTTTGTAATGACAGCGTCGAGGTTACGGGTGATGGGGTGATCAGCATAATGATTTAATAGTGGAAAGAAAGGCCAATCCATTAATTTAACCTGTGGTTTGCCACCCATTTCTCCGGTGATGACGGGATAAAATCCAGCACTCCGATCCTGCACCAGATCAAAGTTTATGCGAACGCCATATTTAAAAAGTTGATCATCGAGATCAAGGTTGTACGGAAGGGCAAAGTAATCTTCACGCGAAGCACTGTCCATGCTGGCATCTAGTTTATCGAGGAGGAACAAAACTTTTCCACCCTTCATGATATATTGATCCAGTTTAAACTTATCCGATGGCGAGAAGGGCATTGTCGGTTTGGCAACAATCAAAGCATCATAGTTGGTCAGGTCCTTTTTACGCGACATATCAACTTTAAATACATCATACTCCTCCAATAAAAAATTGTTAAAACTGGCTATGTGTAACGAATCCAATTCTCCGTGACCCGTAATCAACCCAATACTTTTCCGGTCGGTATTCACGAGTTTGTTGATACTGCTGGCAAGTTCAAATTCAATACCTTCGATAGACTGATTGATTTCTTCAGCTGGTGTTCCGGCTTTATTTCCCTTTAATAACATTACCCCTGTCTCCATCCCGCCATAAGAAATGGCGACTCCGGGAAATATTATCTTTTCAAGACGCTGGCCATCTTTTGTATCGATTACATTGGTAGGTTGAATTCCTTTCGCAGCAAGGTCAGCCATAAATTCCGACCTCGCTTTCTCACTCATAGCAACCGATGGATCGGTGAACTTAAATCTTACTTTATTTCCCGAGTATATCCTGAACTCTTCAAGCGTTTCCTCAATGGCCTTTTGAAATCTGCGGAACTCGGCATTAAGGTCGCCTGATAGAAATATTTCGACAAAAACATCATCATCCAATTCCCGAAGGATAGTACGGGTTTGATCCTTGATTGTGTATCTGTTTTCTTCGGTAAGATCAATACGGAAAAAATTTTTGGACACAATAATGTTGATGAGGATAACTAACACCAGGCCGTTGAAAAATAACAACCAATCACCCAACTTTCTGCTCTTCCAGTTTACCATTGTCTGCTGCCCAGGATTAGTTTGGTAAAGGATAGCATTATAAAAATCATGCTTAGAAAATAAACAAGATCACGGGCATCAATCAATCCTCTGCTAATAGATTGATAATGGAAAAGTATACCCAATTGTTTTATCTGAAGTGCATCAGCCGACCAAAGATTTAGTGTTGATATCGATTCAAAGCCTGTGAATAAAAGAAACGACAGAAATGCAGCGACAATAAACGCTACAATTTGATTAGGTGTAATACAGGATGCAAAAATGCCAACGGCACAAAATGTTCCGGCCAGCATTAAAAGTCCAATATATGATCCGGCGATCCCAGGTGTATCAAGATTACCAACAGGATTTCCCAATGAATAAATAGAATAATAGTAAACCAATGTTGGCAACAGTGCGAACAACACCAACAGGAAACTCGCTAAAAATTTACCGAGAATAATATCCCAATCTGTGAGTGGCTTGGTGAACAGCAATTCCATGGTACCCGCCTTTTTCTCTTCAGCAAAACTACGCATGGTGATTGCCGGAACTAAAAAGATAAAAACGTAAGGACCAAGTGCAAACAATGTTTCCATATCTGCATAGCCATAATCCATCACAGACGTTTCTGGAAATACCCAAATCAACAGACCCATTCCCGTAAGAAAGACACCTATCACCACATAGGCAATCAGTGAATTAAGGAAGCTGCTGATTTCTTTAAAGAGTATTTGAAGCATATCGTTTTGAAACGAGTCGCAAAAATAAATTAAATTCCTTACTGCGATGCATCGGTTGTGGTGGTAAGCTCACGAAATATATTCTCCAATGAACTTTCTTCTTGTTTAAGCCCGATCAGTGATAGTTTATTGTCTGCCGCAAAGCGAAATAACTCAGGACGCAAATCAGTGCCTTCATCTGCCACCACCTTATACCTGAATCCTTCCAAAAGCTGGACGCTGACTACCCCGGGAAGTATCTTTAGTTGCTCGACCGTTACATTGCCCTCAAATTCAACCACGATCGTTATGCCTTTACCTTGTTGACGCAGAATATTTTCCAAAGAATCATCCGCTACGATCTCGCCTTTGTTAATGAACACCACGCGATCACAGAGGGCCTGAACTTCCTGCATGATGTGCGTTGAAAAAATAACAGTTTTATTATGGCTTATGTCTTTAATCAATTTCCTGATTTCAACCAATTGATTAGGATCAAGACCCGATGTTGGTTCATCGAGAATAAGAACCTTTGGGTCGTGAATCAATGCCTGTGCAAGCCCCACTCGCTGGCGATACCCTTTTGAAAGAGCCTCTATTCGTTTATTCTGTTCCAATGAGAGTCCGCAAAGTTCTATCATCTCCCCCACCCGGAACTTGAGTTGCTTACGCGGTAACCCATACAGTCCGCCAATAAAAAAAAGATATTCATGAACATAGAGATCGAGGTATAGGGGATTATGTTCCGGTAGATATCCCGTAATCTGTTTTACCTTCATGGGCTGTTCAACCACATCAAAACCACCAACGCTTACCTGACCTGAAGATGGGGGTAAATAACAGGTCGCAATTTTCATGGTCGATGACTTCCCTGCCCCATTCGGCCCCAAAAAACCTACAATTTCTCCCTCCTGAACAGTGAATGAGATATTGTCGATCGCCTTCTGCTGGCCGTAAATCTTGGTGAGGTTCCTTATTAATAGCGACATATTGTCTTCAAAAATCCGTATAAATCAGGCTTCAAGTTTATAGCTTTGTATCCTTAATCACGAAGGTTTAGCGTCGAAAATTCAATCTTTAACGCTCAAACGTGTTACTAACGCACAATCAGACCCATTAATTGTCGTTGAATGGAACCTATAATTTGTCGAAATTTACACATTGAACTTTAAAAATATGCGCCTGCCCGTTCTGATATCCAGTCTCTTAATTTCCGTCAGCTGTATTGCGCAGCAAGGTTACAATATTAAATTTCAAATTACCGGACTGAAAGACACCACAATTTGCCTTGGCAATTACTACGGTGAAACTACTTACATAAAAGACACCGCTAAAGTAAATAGCAAAGGTGAATTCACATTTGAAGGAAAGAAAACACTTCAGTACCAGGGTTCCTACTTTCTTGTACTGAATAGCATGAAGGTAATGGAAATGGTCGTCGGTGCCAACCAGCATTTCAGCATGCATACATCTGCAGAGGATTATGTAAAGAACATGAAAGTTACCGGCGATATCGATAACAAGCTGTTCTTTGAAAATATGATCTTTAATATGGAACGACATAAAGAAGCGGAACCATTTTTGAAAATCATTCAGGACAGTACACTTAGTGAAGACAGTAAAAAGAGTGCCCGCGAATCTTTCGCAAAAGTAAATGAAAGGGTGATTGCATATCAAACCGATATCATCGCCAAACATCCTACAACGATCACGGCGAAAATTTTGAAAGCTACTCAGGTTGTAAAGATTCCGGAACCGCCAAAGAATGCTGATGGGTCAATCGACTCTACATTCCAGCTTCGGTGGTATCGGGAACATTTCTTCGACAACTTTGATCTGGCCGATCCGGCGATGATTTGTATGCCAAGGCCGATGTATAAGGAAAAGATAAATGAATACCTGGACAAGTTATATGCACCTCATCCGGATACTATTACCAAAGCAATCAATTTCATCGTGTCGAAAGCAAAGGCAAATCAGGAAACCTATAAGTATGCATCATGGATGTGCCTGTTGAAATATCAGCAACCAGAAATCATGGGACTAGATGAAGTGTACGTAAATGTATACGACAAATACTACGGTTCCGGCGAGATGGATTTTTGGGTTAATGATAAATTGAAAAAGAACCTGAAGGATCACGCAGACCGTCTACGAAAAAGTCTCGTTGGCAAGAAAGCACCGAACCTCATCATGCAGGATGCGAATTTCAAACCGCGCTCGATGTATGATATTAAAAACAAGTACACAATACTTTTTATTTTTGATCCAGACTGTGGGCATTGCAAGGAAGAAACTCCAAAGCTTGTCTCCTTGTACAACAAAAAGAAATATGACCTTGAAGTGTATGCTGTAAGTGCAGATACTTCGATGGCAAAGATGCGGGACTACATCAAGACCATGAACATGAAGTGGATAACCGTTAACGGTCCAAGAACGTATGTAGGTCCATACCAGGATCTTTACGATGCAATGACAACGCCTTCAATTTACGTGATTGATAGCCAGAAGAAGATCATCGCTAAAAAAGTACCCGCTGATAAAATAGATGATTTTTTAATGCAGTATGAAAAATTTCAGAAAATAAATGCAGCGGGGCAAACGAAGGTGCCTTCGAAATCATAACCGTACACCGGAGAGTTCACATTCGTACAATTGCTTGATTTTTGAAACCTAAAGGTCCAAAATTTACCCAAAAAACACGTTTTGTAACTTTTTTGTAATTTTAAGAGTCTTATATGCAACTATTCACTGGTTACAGAGTATCTAATGAATAGAATCCCGAACTTAAAACTCTAAATATGGCCTTCCTTGATAAACTTCTCGGTAAAAAGAAAAAACCAACGCTTAAGGCTAAGTGCCCAATCACGAAAGAACAAATTGATGAAGGTTACGGCTTTATGCTTACAACGGCCCAGGTAGTTGCCTCAAGAAAATATTGGGATATGGTAATGACGGAACCAGAAACAATGTCTTATACGGTGTCGCATTTTAAGAATCAGTCTAGCGGTACAGAAATGCGTAGCCTGATTTTCGAAAAATACAGCAGCATTGAAAAACCCTGGATGATTTCAGATTCATGCATTAATCTATTTGAATCGATAGACAAAAGCTCTGCACGGGAGAATGCAAAAAAGTGGTGGGCTAACGAAGGAAACTTCAACCCTGAAAATTCAGGTTCCGCATCAGAGGCTCTTGATCCACAGACCTACAAAAATCTGAAAGATTATGCTGTTCTGGAAGCAGGCAGATCAAGAATAGTACTGCAATAACCTGACTGCTAATTTTTTCTGAAAAGCAATGTCATAACGCGCGGGATACTTGTTCTGTCGTTAACATTCATACTTTTGCTTCTAAATATTTCGTTACACCTTAGAACTTCCTATTCGAAATTATTTGGGCGAACTTTTTCAGCAAGTTTTTCAGGTGCCACTGCGCAATAAGCTGTCGTTAACGCATCCGTAAACAAGTCTTTACGCACTTTGCTCATTTCAATCAGAGTCCAGCCTTGTTTACCCCATTTGTTATCAACCGGAAAAATGACTGACTTGTTAGCAGACGAAAATACATGTTGGTCGATTTCTGATAATTTTATACAAGCTATCTTCTTCTTAGCATCGAAGGTTGCAAATATCTTTTTCTTGATCCTGAAAGAAGACTTTTCGAAGTGAGGCTCCTCCGTTGTTTCCGGAAATGACAATGCGATTTTCCTAAATGTGTTTATCGTTACCATAAATTTCTCGCTACAAATCGTACGTAAAAAATGGCCTGTGTTTCCACAGGCCACTCTCTCGATAATTTCCTTGTTAATTTTGTTCTATTCTTTTAATCCCGCAAGGTCTAAAAGAAAGGCATACTCTTGTGCTGTTTCCTTATATACTTTAAATCTTCCGGTTGTTCCGCCGTGGCCTGTTTCCATGTTAGTTCTTAACAAGAGTGTATTGTTATCGGTTTTCATTTCGCGCAGTTTGGCTACCCACTTAGCAGGTTCCCAATATTGTACTTGCGAATCGTGAAAACCCGTAGTCACCAACATGTTTGGATAAGCTTGAGGTTTCACCTGATCGTACGGAGAATACTCCAGCATGTACATAAATGATTCAGGGCTATCGGGATTTCCCCATTCATCAAACTCACCCGTTGTTAATGGAATACTTTCGTCCGACATTGTAGTTACCACATCAACAAATGGTACTGCCGCGATCACTCCTTTATATAAGTCAGGTCTCATGTTTACTACCGCACCCATTAACAATCCCCCTGCACTGCCGCCGGAAGCAAAAAGTTTGTCAGACGATGTGAAGTTTTCTTCGATCAAAAATTCTGAGCAGTCAATGAAGTCAGTGAACGTATTCTTCTTCTTAAACATTTTTCCATCTTCATACCACTGGCGACCCATCTCCTGTCCTCCCCTAATGTGCGCAATAGCATAGACAAAACCTCTGTTCAAAAGACTGAGTCGGGTAGAAGAAAAATAAGGATTCATGCTGGAGCCGTACGATCCATAACCATAAATCAACGTGGGATTGCTACCATCCTTCTTTATTCCTTTTTTATAAACGATTGACATAGGAATCTTTGTGCCGTCATCGGCAGAAGCCCAAAGTCGTTCAGTTTGATAATCCTCCGGGTTGTAACCTCCTACTACTTCCTGTTGCTTCAGCAATTTCTTATCACGTGTTTTCATGTTGTAGTCGTACGTAGACGTAGGTGTAGTCATGGACGTATAACCATAGCGAAGAAGTTCGGTATCAAAATCCAGGTTGGTGGAAGGGAAAATGGTATAAGCTGCTTCTCCGAAATTCAGGTAGTGGTGGGATCCGCTTCTCTGATCGATCACGCGCATGAGTGTATTGGCATTGGCACGTTCACTCAGCACCAAATAGTCTTTAAAGATTTCAATACCCTGCAACAGCGTATCCTTTCGATGTGCTATTTTATCCTTCCAATTCTCTTTTGTTGTCTTCGTTTCGGATGTTTCCATTAACCGGAAATTCAGCGCATCCCAATTAGTCACTACATAAAATTTGTTTTGATAGTGATCAATTGAATACTCGAGCCCTCGTTCACGCGGTGTAAATTCTTTGAATTTTCCTTCTGGTGTATTAGCATCAAGTACCTGATAATGATTAGTAAGTGTGCTACCCGCCCAAATCACCAAATACCGGTTGGATTTGGTTTTATAAATACCCGTATAAAAAGTTTCATCTTTTTCTTCCGATACAATTGCGTCCATTTTGTAGGAAGTACCAACCTTATGCCTGACAATCCAACGCGAGCGTAATGTCATGGAATCTTTTTGGGTATAGAAATATGTCTTGTTGTCATTTGCCCAGGTTACCTGGCCCTCCGTATTGGGAACAGGGTTTTCTACCATCTTCCCTGTACGCAAATCCTTCACGTACACGGTATATCTTCGGCGGCTTACCGAGTCTTCAGCGTACGCGAGCAGATTGTTGTCTTCGCTCACACTCAGTCCGGTAATGGAATAATAGTCATGGCCCTTGGCGAGGTCATTGACATTTAACAAAACTTCTTCAGAACCCTGAAGTGTTCCTTTTTTACGACAGTAAATGGGATACTCCTGACTTTCTTCGTAGCGTGTGTAGTACCAATAACCATTATCTTTATAAGGAACTGATTCATCTGTCTGTTTGATACGGCCGATGATTTCATCATAGATTTTTTTCTGCAAATCTTCGGTGTGGCTCATTTTGGTTTTGAGATACTCATTCTCGGCCTGTAAGTAATCAATTACACGCTGAGTTTTTTCGTCCTTTTGAACTGCATTCTTTTGTTCATCACTTAGTTTCATCCAGTAGTAATTGTCGATACGGTTTCCCGAGACGGTATCCGAAATTTTCTGCGCTGCGGGTGTTGGGATCTCCTCTATTGATTCCTTCTTTTCTGTTTGGCAGGCCACTAATCCAGAAGCAATGATTACTGTCCAAACCCATGTATTTTTGATCATCATGCGTTAAGTTTTTAATACCTTACAAGATAGGCAGTAGAATGTAGATTTTTTGCATCGGTTAGTATCATTTTAATGGGTTATTCGCTGTGGAAGTGTGAGGTTCGAGAATCAATGAAAATTTATTATCATCGAAGGAAACACCCTCGGAAGCCTCTTTGTTTAAAACGACACGGACTTTGGCATTAAGCTGATTATTTATACGAAGTCATGAACGATTGGAACCTGTTGCCGCCAAAGTTCGTAATAGTGCCCTTTGTTATTCAATAATTCGCCGTGCTGTCCTTCTTCAACAACCTCTCCTTTGTCAAGCACTACTATTTTATCAGCACCATAAACAGAGCTTAATCTGTGGGCGATAATGATGATAGTCTTTTTTTTTGACTTTAGTATCTCGATCATACGCTGTACGTATTGCTCAGAAGCAGAGTCTAGTGAAGAAGTTGCCTCATCCAGAATTAATATTTCGGGATCTTTATAGAGCGCACGAGCAATAGCGATACGTTGTTTTTGACCACCAGAAAGAGTAGCTCCATTCTCACCGAGATAAGTTTTAAAATTGTCAGGCAAGTTCTCGATAAAGTCCATTATTCCGAGCGACATACAAATTCCAATAATCTTCTGCATATCCGGTTGAAATTCTCCTACGGCAATGTTATCAATCACATTGCCGGCAAAAAGGTCTGCTTTCTGTGGGACTACACCAATCAAAGTGCGCAGGGATTCAGTTTCTAAGTATTTCACATCAAAATTTCCAATTGCTACACTGCCGTTTTGCAACGGATAAAGATTTTGAAGAATAGCCATTAGTGTCGATTTTCCAGAACCACTTTCCCCAACGATCGCTGTTACGCTACCTTGAGGTAAATCAAGGTTAAGATTCCGAAAAACAGTTACCCTGCTACCGTACCTAAAATGAACATTCTTAAAGTGAATATCCCCAATTAAATCAGATGTTAGCTTTACTTTATTCTCATCCTTTTCACGCTCCAGGTCCATGATTTCAAATAACCTGTCGGCAGCAATTACTGCGTTTTGAATTATTTTATTCATTCCAATTAAGCTACTTACCGGGCCTGTAAAATAAGCTATCAATGCGTAGAACGATAATAATTCACCCGGTGTGATCTGGTTATCTAATACAAATCCTGCACCTACCCATAACAGAATAATAGTAAACAGGCGTGAGAAAAATTCTGACGCGTTGACTGAAAAAATACTGTTAAATCCTGATTTATAAATCGTTTTTAACAACGTGATGAACCGTACTTCGGTCTTCAGATTGGTAAAACTTTCCAAGCCAAAGCTTTTAATCGTTTGTACCGAGTTAAGCGATTCAACCAACTGAGATTCCAGCTCAGCGGCGTTTTCCATTAACTTCCGCTCTACCTTCTTGTTTAGCCGATTTGTGATGAAATATATAAGGGCATAAAATGGGACAATCAATAAAATGACAAGGGCTAGTTTCCAGTAGTAAGTAAACATCAATGTAAAAGCCAACACTACAATGAAGATATTTACTGCAAGGTTGATGACCACATCGTTAATGAATGCACGGATTTTTACCGCATCGTTTATTCGTGAAATAATTTCGCCTACACGCATAGTATCAAAAAACTGTTGCGGAAGTTTTAGCAGGTGTTTGTAATATCCAAGGATAAGCTGAGCATCAATCAATTGACCGGTGCGCAATATGAAAATACTCTTCGTTACTCCGATAAAAACCTGCATAATCAACAAAGCGACCATCACTACACTCATGATATTGAGCAGGTTTCGGTTGCCGTCAATCAAAACATAGTCGATGATTTTTTGCACATAAATGGATGTAGATAATCCTATCACAGTATAAACTAGCGCGCCGAACAACGCTTGGATCATAATCGATCGATGTGGATGGATCAGTCGCCAGAAACGAGAACCAACTGAAATCTTTGAATTCCCTGTTTCAAAAGTTTGATTCGGCAGCATCAACACTAAAACACCAGTCCATATTTTCCTGAATTCTTCGTGGCTGTAGCGATGGAACTGTCCATGTCCAGGATCCATTACCTCAATGTACTTTGGTGTAGTGTTGTAAATCACTACATAATGCTGTAATACTTCTTTAATAATTACATGTGCAATAGAAGGCTTGGGGATTTTGAATAAGCTCTCAAATTCACCACGAACACCTTTTGCATCAAAACCAAGTTTATTAGCCGCCTCTATTAAACCAAGTACATTGGTTCCCTTTTTGTCAGTTGAAGCCAATTGACGAATGCGGGAAACCGGTAAATTAAGTTCGTAGAATGAAGCAATGGAGGCAAGGCAGGCTGCGCCACAGTCGGTGATGTCGCGTTGCTTTACGTGTATACCTTTCTTCATGATTATTGTAGTGTTGAGACATGAAATCAGTTAATGAAGGTGTTCGGGTTTAACCAATCGTCAACCTTGTCGTAAAGCAATTGCCAAAGGGTCCTTTCTGTAACCGTGAAACGTGCTTGTAAGATCATGCCCTTCTTCAGATATCCTCTATAACCGTTTTTAAGGTTCAGGTAATCGTTGTCAAGTTTGCAACGTACTTTAAAAACCGGTTGATCATTGATGATTTGAACATCACTGGATACTTCCAAAACGGCACCCGTTGCCAGCCCCCACTGATTATAATTGAAGGCACTTACTTGAAACCGAACCTGCATACCATTTCTGATCAGACCAATGTCGGTAGGGCTAATGTAAGCCTCCACGATCAAACTGGTATCGGGTGAAATCTGTGCCAAATCTTGATTTGCAAATACCAAACTTCCGGCATAAACCCCGGCAACGTTTTGCACGGTGCCAGAAACAGGGGCTTTAATAGTTAAGTTTTCGTTTTCTTTATTGAGTTGCGCTAATTCTCCTTCAATATCCTGAAGTTGGAGTTGGTAGTTTCTTATTTCACTCTGCCATGTACTTAACTGAGTTTGATTTACAAGCTCAAGGTCATTTCTAGCCTTGTCTAATTCAAACTGGAAGTTCTCAAATTCAGCATCCGCTATCACTTTCTCGCGGTGAAGTTTCAAATTACGTTTGTAATCTATTTGGACCTTTCTTAACCGTGTCGTTGCATCATTTATCTTTTGGCGGTAATTAAACAAAGCCTGCCCGTATAGTGATGTTGATAAGCGATTGTTTGCAGAGCCCCCAATAACTTTTGTAAGGTCAGCTATAAATAGTTTAGTCTCTTGCTTTTTAAGCAAAAGCAGTTTTTCTCGCTCTTGCTGGACTTCCGATTCCAACAGGTAAAGAATATCTCCTTTTTTAACACTTTGGTTCTCGCCAATAAAAGACTCCTTTATACGACCGCTGACGAGTGAACGGATGGAGCTTACTTCCGAAGTAGGCCGAATAACTGCCGAAGAAATAACACTTATAGGTATTTTTAAAAAGAAAGAATAAAGAATAAGTGCACAAAGAAAGAGGCAGCATGCATTGTAAATTGTTAACGATCTTCTGTTAACAGTTCCTAAATACACCTGCTCGGTTGACTCAACGAGAATTGCGGGTAGAAATTTCAAATGTTTACCATTAAACTGTATTTACTTAGCTTGCTTTGTGTTTTTTGATTGATCGTGTTCGACCAATCTATCAAGTAACTTTCGTTCTTCTTCTGTTCGAATTGGTATATTATCGCCTTCCCAAAATTTCGTAGAATAGTTGGACCCATTCTTATAGAGGGTTTTAGATTTCAGCAACGTACTCTTTTCCATTTTTAACAACGAATTTTCATTCACATCTAATGCAACAAACTCACTCAAGTACTGATTCTTTTGATTAAACTTCTTGTGAAGAAAATCCATCCTGAGCTCTACAATTCCATGAACAAGAATAGGGCTTGAAGAGACTTCCTTAAAATTTAACGTAATAGAATATGAGTTCACCTTTACCGTGAAACCGAACAGGCTTTTTTGCCAATCGCAAAGGGAATCGGACACCATTTTGATGTGTTTGATATTATCATCTTCCGTGAGAATCCAACTATAAAAAAGCAGTTTGTTTTTCTCCGGTTTAACCGCGGGAGTAATTTCATACATCACCCTCTTCGGATTGTCGGCATCGGATTTTAATTGAATATCATAGAACTTTTTCTTCTCACCTGTAAAGAGATTTAACAAATTTAAATATTGATGTTCCAGGATTTTCGACACATCAATGGGGGAAATGGTGTTCAAAAGATCATCACTTTCCATTGGCAAATTGACTACTCTGGATTCTTCAACTGCAACTTGCATCTGCTCTTTATCAGCAGGGAAATTACCGACGAGTATTGCGTCAGAATATTTACTATACTCCTCATTATGCTTCACTAATTCCCGAAAGTAATACTTCGCTGAAAATGGATGCTTGAGGCTTTCTTTTGCTTTGTTAATGGTACTCAATAAATATTCTTCAGGTGATTTACTTAAAACCACCACTTCAGGTAAAACATTTTTATCCGGTTCCAGGCTAATTAAATTAACCAAATTGACACCCAAGCTGGCAATACCTATTTTTTTGGTTTTATAGCTTATGTGGGAAATTTGGATAGAATCATATTTCGTCGGTTCAATCATACTCAATTCAAAATACCCATCAGTATTACTTGATGTTCCCTTACTTGAATTTTGAAATGAAATATGAGCAAATTGAATTTTCTCTCTAGTGCTGGCATCTTCAAGTATTCCAGACAATTTAATTTGCGCAAGTGAATGATTTGATAAGGAAAGCAATACAACCAAACGAAGTAGTTTCATTTTACATTGATAATGTTCTAAAAAATTAGGTGGCGGTCAATATAACCCCACCTAATACTAATTTTAAAAAACGCTTATGTAGCTCATTATAACTAATCGACTAATGACGCACCAAGCGCTCCGGCAAAACCCACAAGAAATGCCAGACATATTTTACCAAAAGCGGTATCCCAGAATACTTTACCGCCTTCGATTTCAATTAATTCATTCATAGCTAACTCTTCAACTGAGAAAGCATTCAGGCTTAGTTGATCTATGGTTTTCATTTTTTTTAGATTTAGTTTGTCGAAATATTTAAAAAAAAATCCCTTTAATTTTTAAAGGCTTAATTAGTTGTAGGTAATTTCTTTATCCCCGTTAAAAAGAGAAACTACCCAACCACCGAAACGGCTGAAAGCTCCTCCAATGAAAGAGGTCAGCCAACCTCCTCCTTCAATTTTATTAATTTCCTTTTCACTTAATACTACGAGATCCGCGTTCCTAATTATTTGATCGTTAAGGTTTGACTTTTTCATAAAAAATTGGGTTATGTCAAAAATTAAACTCAGCTCCTGCAGGAAACCTTGTTTCAAATGTATGTACCATCAGTCCCACCACTTGAGACTCCTGTAAATAATTTTTTCAATTCATTATTTTCCAGGCATGCTGTCGTGCCTCCTTGTACTTTTTTCAGGGCGTTTTCTGTTAAAAATTCAGTGGGTAGAAATCCAAAGAAAATAATTCCCTTTTTGCTATATTCATAATACCCACTGACCCTGTTATAGCATATCGGCGAATCAAACTCAGTTCTAACAAAGTCCAACAGTCGAAAGAATGCAGACCTCGAGATGTTCATTTTTGCGGAATAATCAGAAGAATTTCCCCTATACTTCCTTCGTATCAGGGAATCCAGTCTATTGATCAAACGTACACGCTCTTCAAAAGTCATATCGAGGGAATTTAAAATTTTGCCAACGGAACTCTTTAAAATTAGTAAACGATTTTTTCCTCTTATCCGGGCTTACACGAAGATCACAACATGAAGCGGAGCACAGCGTAAAAAGTTAGGTAACTTTTTACGCTGCGCCAGACTCAACTCTATCGGACATCAAATTAGAAATTACTTTTTTGATTTCGGTTGTCAGCACGCTCGTGCCGGATGTTTTTTTAATCATGCCTAACGGGTTTTAAAACTTAGATTCAATTTAAGCAAAAAAAATTAATTATCCACAAACAGAAAATTTCAATACACCAACCTGAATACACAATTAAATGCGACGAAGCTTATGGTGTATTCAAATTTAACTTACTTAATGTCGCCAACTCTCCGTCGTTAAGTGCTCTGTTGAAAACAGCTAATCCTCCGATCTGACCTTTGAAAAAATTACCCATACCTGATTTTAATAATACTGCACCAACTGTAAAATCTGATCCGTTGTTACCAATACCATCCGGATAATGATATGGATTTTTTGATTGAGTAATCCCGTCTTGGTATCCTTCGAAGCCTTTAGTATTATTTATCAATTCAGGTTCCCGGGCTTCAAAAGCCCCATTTAGATATGACTTAATCCACTTGCCATCATAAGTGAATGCAACACATTGCCATTCGTCTTTCTTGACTTTCTGATTACTGGCTGAATAATCAATCGAATAGGGAAAAGGTGGTGTAGGTTTGCCGACATTAGAGATATGTCCGCATACCTGATCTGCACCATTGTAATGCGGTAGTGATACAAAGAGTCCATACTGCCTTTTTCCACCATCCTGATATTCATTCCACATGCCTCCTACAAAACCTGTCCCGCCACGCCATTTTATCCAGGCTATTACAGTGACTCCCTGATTTTGTCCGTAGATATTCAACTCCTCGGTATCAGCATTTGCAATTGACATGTATGCTGCCCCGGTAAATAATGCGGAATAACCCGACAATGGACCGTCGTTTATTCTTTCAACTTTTCCGTTCACTTCCATTAAAGGAAATTTGCCTTTGCCATATGCTTTGCGACTGCTGCCCGGTTTTTCTTTAAAATCCCAAACGGCGACCAGCCCATCCACTGACTTAATCTGGTTAAGGTATCTTAATTTTTTATCCGAAACTGGTTCTTGCACCGAACTATAAATGGCAGGATAAACAAGAAAAGCTGTAAGTAAATATATTTTCATAAAGAGAACGATGATCACGTTACCACTACTTGTTTGACGAATATAAAGGGTTAATTTTTGGCGGCAAAAAAAAATTAATCACAGCGAACTTTCCGCGTTGCATTCTTTTAAACGCCAAGGCAAGTGGCGCGTTAACGACTCGAATTCGCTTTATTACAAATAGAGTATTATGCATGAGGTAAGCTGGTAATCCATGGATTAGGGACGAAAACACCTTACAGAAAATGGTTACTATGCCAAAGCGTGGCGAATAAATACCCAAAATTTAACGAACATGAAAAAGGCAATCATTTGCTTATCACTTGTTATCATTTGTTCCAACGCATTTTCGCAAATTGGATTTGGAATTAAGGGCGGGGTTAATCTAACCAGTCTTAATCTGGAAGATCCGGAAGCATCGTATGATTCCAGGACTGGCTTCCACGCTGGAATTTTTCTTCGCGGAAAATTCGACAAGGTTGGAATCCAGCCTGAGGTTTTGTTGTTCACGCAAAATGGCGATATACAAAGTAGCGTGTTTGGAACGGCTCAAGAAAGCTTCACCTACTTGAGTATTCCCGTGATGTTGAAATTCTATCCTATCGGGGGTTTGAATTTACAGGTAGGTCCTCAGTTTGGTTTCCTTATCGATGGTGAACGAAAATATGATACCTTTTTAGGAAGTGGCACCCAGGATATCAAAGACCATTATAAAAACAGTGACATATCTATTTCCCTCGGTGGTGGATATGATTTCGGTTTTGGGCTAGGGCTTGACGTTCGCTACAATCTTGGAGTTAAGGATATTAACAATGTTGCCAACGGAGAACCCGTCGAAAGCCGTGTTTTCCTTATTTCACTTGGGTGGAATTTTATAAGAAATTAGTTCTTTACAAGCCTTGATATTTAACGGTAACCAAAACCCCTTAAACATTCAAACTAAGGGGTTTTGATTACGCTTATATCTTTGGTTGTGACCCCGGCAGGCAATTGAAATTAAAACTCAACGATTTGATTTACTGCTTGTAACAATATCTAAAAAAATCAAACTCCCTTTGTTCACCAGAATTGATTTGAGATAATCACGTTTGATTACAAATCAAGTTTAGCAAAGAGAATCTCAAAAACAACGCCAATGTATTCGATGCTTCGCTAAAAAATTTCATATACATTCTGTCAGAATTGTGAACATGCTATTGCCGTCTTCAATACATTTTGCTTGCGGAGGTAATTATGAATGGACTACAGAAAACTTATCGCTTCATTTCACACGCAACAGCTGATTCCAGGTTGTCTCCATATCATATTGCACTATCTGCCTGCCTCCATCATTCATTATTCAGCAAGTGACACTACCAATCCTCGTTTCGCTTGAGCAGAAGAGAACTCATGGTTCGTTCTAAAATTCGCGCGCGTGCTACCTACCATCGAATCGTTAAAGACCTGATTCGGTTGGGTTACATCCGCTACTACCCCTCCTTTCATCCGCTCCTTGCCGGTATAATGAAAATAACGTTAACCTTTAATCAGTTCAATGAAAAGGATGTGAAAATTGTGCCAGCGCCTTTTCAATAGCTGCATACAACGTTCCTGATCAATCCAAACAACCAGATACCTAGTGGCCAAATAAATTAAGAATCATCTTGCCCCTTCGCCACTGACCAGTGACTGAAATTTATCAGTTTTAAGGTTCTGTTAAATCCGTAACTTGAGAAGCCGTTTTCGCATACGCATATCAATTCAACAAACTGTTGGCGAAATGGATGATTGAAGAGCATAACCGAATAGCTCCTCCGGCAGATTTAACGGAAATCATATATATGCATCTTTTGTTTTAGAAAACTGTCCATCTTGAAAGGTTATATCAGGGGGTGGGTTACGGCTCTCCAAGGATAGTCACGGTATTACTATTCACTCTATTGATGGTAAGTAGTCCTCCGACTGTAAGTGGGTTCCAATTAAACCCTTCGGTGCCTTTGAGGCTTTCCACAGCATTTTTTCCATCTAGCAGTATGGATATCGGTTTCCGAACGAGATGGACTGTCTCCTGGCCAGCTTTATCAAATGTTCTATAAAATATTCTCACTGTATTCACATCAATACCCCGAACAACGGGAACCAACGCTTTGTTAACGTTTCCCCAATACTCGATATGCTGAATTACCGAAGTGGAATTGAGTACATGGTCTGTCGTTCCCGATGCAAGTGCCGGAAGTGCCTCAAATGCCCGGAGATAGTGTCGAATGTAATCGCCGTACCCATCGGTAAGCCAGTTCTCATCTTTCGGATACCTGTTTTTGCCATCTGTGTCCACCATATAAGTTGCCCAGTTGAGCTGGCGGATCGAATGTTCAACCCCGCTATTATCTCCTGAAATTGAGGCGAAAAGAAGTTCATCAGCAGCTTGGCGGGAAGTGTGACTGTTGCCAGGAGTCTGATACGCTGTCTGTTCATTCACCACGGTAACACCATAGCTCTTCCACGAATCGTTCCCTAAGGTTTTATATACCCAATCGATTATTCGCTGCACGTCTGCTCTCCATTCCGGGAAATAAGACTGATGATTCATGATGAACCTAGCCCACGTCATCGCATTGATTTGAGTATCGCTCCACCCAGGAATATCCTCGAAGAACGGACCCCATTTATTGTTTTCCATTGGATACTGTTTCATCCACGAAATAATAGTGGAAAGCCCTTTCTCATAGCTTGCCACGTCACCCTGTTGCAGTTTGATAAGCTCAATGAAAAGCAGTGCCGTTCCCGACCAATTAGTTGTGTAACTGCTCAAACCGACGTCAGCCTTTGTTCCTGTATTACTTTTAAGCTTTCCCATTTCTCCGGTAATAGCATTTACTTTAAATGGAAGTGGAGAATTGTTTTCATCACCAGACTTCAACTGTTTTGCTAATGTGTTTGCAATCTGAATAGCTGCATCCAGGTACCTCCTTTCTGTCGCGTTCGGGTAGCGCTCATGACTGGTCAATTTATACATGTTGACGAGCTCGATACCAAAGGAACCAGCCTTGTCGGGTTGCGTATAATCCTTGCCAATAACCATGTCACCATCATATTTACCGGAATACACCAGGGTGTTATAGGGAAATGGAATTCTAGGCCACTCCGCCGATTCAGGTGACAAGCCATGAGTCAGGTAGTAGTCGCACAGAAACTTCATGTTTTCCTTAACGTGTTCGTTACCCGTATAACGGTAAAGCAACTGCCACGACGATAGCGCCATTTGTAGCTGATCGCCTCCGAGTCCCCGCGGGTCGTTAAAATCTGGTCGCCACACCTGGTGGTTCATATAGTATGGGATTCCATTCAGGTCGACCCGCATGGTGTCCCAGAAATTCCACACCAGGGAGATAATACTCTCGTAGGACTTTCCAGGATCGTCGTGATTCCATGGGATGATATTCTTAGCCTTGTCGGTTCGTATAGTGTGGTAAATTAATTTCTCCTGCGCTTCCGAAGTTACTACGACCAGCGCAAGGACCGCAAAAAATAAAGTGGTTTTATAGTTCATATCACTCTAAATTATTGTTAATAAAGTTTCTTCATTTAAGCAACCTTCGATAGAACACCTTAGGATGGAATCCTCCACCTTCAAAAAATTACCCTGATCAAGTTCGGTTGTAAATAACACTTGGCTATCCTGCCATATCCTGAATAGTCAGGACATAGCAGGATGACTTAAACATAAAGAAGTTATAACTTAACAATTTATGACCTAAACCATTCTGCTTAATGAAACTAATAAAGCTCACTATCGGCGTGCTTTTACTTTTGCTTCAATTACCCCAAGGGCCAATTCAAGCGCAGACGCGTCCGGTAATGCTAAACGTTAATCCACGTACCGGAAAAACAGAATCAGTGAATTCAGCAAGTCCGCTTGATAAACTAAGCATTATTGGGGCCTCCGGCAGAACTATTACCGTGAGTGACGGTGAAGGTAAGGTGTACTTCCAAAGTATGATTAAACCCGAGTTGACTTTTACGATCAGTGGCGCCTTGGGAAGACATGTCGTAAGCATTACTGGTAAAAAAGGTGCTGTTACCACTTTGTCATTTAATGTAGACGCCGTTACGCGCATCGATGATGGAGGCAGGTATTCTGAAATGTTCAATTTGTTCTATACGAGTATGCAAACCGATACGGGGAGCGTGGTATGGAATAAAAAGCGATATCGATATTTTGTTCCTTGGGGCCTTGATCATTGCCATACAATGAAAGGTCTCAAGTATTTCTACGATTTCGGCGAGGAGTTTATCGATCTCATGCGTGAAGCACAACGGGAAGATGGTATGATTTGGAGTTTTGTAGAACACATGAGCAACATGGACTATTTCAAAACGCGCGATTCGGTGATGGGCTACACCCGCAAAATAGGCGACAAATATTTCGTACGACAACCCACGGAAAACCATCCGGAATATATTTATGTAAAAACCATTTATCAAGTCTGGAAATCTTCTGGTGACAATGCCTGGATGAAGAAAAACTTAAATTCAGCTCAACGTGCATTAGACTATTGTATGAAAGACCCCGCACGGTGGAGCGAACGCTTCGAACTACTAAAACGCGTGTACACTATCGACTCCTGGGATTTTCAGGTAGACGATGAATACACACCCAACATCGGCATTACTAATACCATGATCATTGATCCGGTAAAATCAAAGTTTGGAATTTTCTTTGGCGATAATACTGCTTACGTGATGGCCTGTAACCAGCTGGCTGAAATGTATGAACAGGCCGGGGCGCTTGAGGATGCTCAGAAAATCAAAGCCCGGGCTATTCAAATCAGCGATCGGTTAAATACCCTTTCGTGGAACGGAAACTTTTATACACACTTTATTGATGAGGACTCCACTGTAAAGCGGGATTTAGGAGTAGATGCAAAATCGCAGTTCGCACAATCAAATGCATACTCTCTCAATCGTGGAATAGGCCACGAAAAAAGTAAAGCAATCATTGAATCTTATATCAATCTTAAAAATAATTTACCCATTGGTTCGCCTGGCGAATGGTACGCAATCTATCCCCCTTTCGAAAAAGGTTTTGGAGCTCATGGCGCCAAGTGGCAATACATGAATGGAGGTGTAGGTGGGCACGTGTCAGGAGAACTTGCCCGTGGCGCCTTTGAAAACGGATACGAAAAGTATGGCGTTGATATTCTTGAACGCATGTTTGAGCTTGGGAAAAAACACGATAACAAAATTTATTTTTCGTACACCGGCTCAATAACGCCCCCGCCGCCCGCACCAACATATACACCGTTGAATCTTCTGCCCTACGCCAACATGGATACATGGAGCATGGGTGGGAAAAAGTCTATGCCGTGGATGAACTCAAAACGTGAGGGTGATGACTTACGAAATATGCCAGTTGGTGAACAAACCCTCGCAAACATTCGCTTCAACATCATTAATCCGGAAAGGAATGATCGCAAGGCGGTTGTTGCCGTTTCAAAACGAAAAGGATATCGCTCCCAGGTGGAAATTCCGTTAAATCAAACAGCCGCTTCGGTCTATCTGCTGCATACTTCGAGTAAACCTTCTTCTGAAAATGTTTCCGGTGCAGTTTCGTTAGTGTATGCAGATGGTACAAAAACTACACGATACATGATAATGAACAAGCATCTTACGTACTGGTGGTTCTCTGAACTAAAAACCCCTCACTCCGGTATTGCCTGGTACGGATCCAACCAAGTGAGTAAAGGTGTAGGCATAAGTTGGTGCGCAATTGATAATCCATACCCCGAAAAAATAATCTCTTCTATATCGCTGCATGCAGCTGAAGACGAAACGATGTATACAGTACTAGGGATAAGCTTGTCAGATCAAAACCACTATATCCCTGTTAGTCCGGTATCATATGGTGGGCCTGATAACTGGGCGGCCGCTACCAATATGGCCGCAATGATTGAAGGGCTGGCGGGTGTTAAAGATGCTCCCGGGAGTGAAAAGTATTCGTCTCCAGTACTATCTCCTCGCTGGATTGAAACGAAAGCTGACACAGTTTACGCAACGGTTCGCTACGCTGCTTCGAATGGATATGTAGCGTATTCGTACATCCATCAGCCCCATCAGAAAAGAATTCATTTGACAGCAACTGGGAGTGGAGCAATCAATTGCCGCATTCTTGTCCCTGAAAATGAAACACCATTGTCGGTAGTCGTGGATGGAAGAAACTTTCCTTTTAGCGTAGAAAGGATAGAAAAGTCTGAGTACGCAGTCTTCGCTCTGAAAATAGGATATGCAAGCCAGATTATTATAGTCTATTGACGTTTGTCTAGTAGCGCTGCGAAGGACAAAAAAATCAGTGGGCTTTTGTTGGATCCTCGGACAGTTCCTTCAGAAACTATGTAAATCAGACATTATCGAGATTACTGACCAACGGAATATGCATCCGCTACAATGTAGTCGCATTCCTTCTCATTTCGTAGCTCGAGTCCTCACCAGGCAGGATACAACAGGATCAAATTCGTAAATTAATTTCTCTAATTGTCACCTAATGTTTAGTCAGGGCATGAAACAAACAGCGATAATCCTAGTTACCTTTTTGATCACCACCATCCTAATCGCGTGCAACGGTGATGATGAAGTAAAGTCTTTTACGCTAACCGTAACCAATGGGTCCGGCAGTGGATTCTACCCAATCGGCAAATCAGTCACTATAGCCGCCCAATCCGCGCCGGAAGGAAAGGAATTTGATGCCTGGACAGGCGACAGCAACCTTGTTGCCAGCACAACTAATCCAATAACCACGTTATCCATGCCCTCGAGAGATGCTGCCGTTACAGCCACCTATCGCGAAATTGATTTAGGTGAGCCTGTTGGAATAACCATTGACAAAACGATTAAATACCAAACCATAGACGGCTTTGGATTCTTTGGCGCGCACGACGTATGGTGGGGAAGCTCTTCAGATATGTGGAACGAGGCGTGGGGCGAAAAAATAATAAGTGATTTAGGAATTACCATTTGGCGAAATGAATACTATCCTCCTGCTACACCTTCTGTCGGTCAGGATGCTGACTGGATAAAACAAAAACCAGTTGTTGAAGGATTAAAGGCCAAGGCGGACAAATATGGTGTGAACCTTAAATTTCTTTTCACTGTATGGAGTCCGCCTGCCGATTTGAAATGGCAATCCAGCTTTTCCTGGCCAGGAGATCCAAACGCTACGCGAAAAGAAGGACCAGTGTCAACAAAAAACGGAGGTACTTTAAACCCGAATAAGTACACTGAATATGCCAACTGGCTTAAAGAAGGAATACAATTGTACAAAGATCTTGGTATTGACCTCTATGCGCTTAGCTTACAAAACGAACTCATGTTTACTCAACCCTTCAACTCGTGTACCTATACATTTTCATGGTACAATGATATGGTGAAAGACGTAGTGCCCAAAATTAAGTTGACATATCCCGATGTGAAAATTTTTGGGGCTGAACATATGCTGGATATGGAGGGGGCGGATATAAACTGGCCCTATTTCTACCACGCTAATATAAAAGCTGATGCGGCTGTAGCCTCCAATCTTGACATACTCGCGGTACACGGTTACACAGACGGGGTGGCCCCTTCAAGCGGATCAGGCTTAGCAGAACGATGGACGAACCACCTTGAGCAATTCTCCACACCAATGAATAAACGGGCATGGATGACAGAGACTTCAGGCTATTTAGATACATGGCTTGGCTCATCTGATAAGCCCGGAGCGCTAAGCCTTGCGCAGGACATTCACGCAGGTTTGTACTATGGAAACATGAGCGCGTGGGTTTGGTGGCAAGGTAGCCAGCAAGGTGGAATAGGAGAATATAATCTTATGCAAGGCACAACGACGGGGAAAAAGTATCAAGCTTCAAAACACTTCTATCGTTACATTCGGCCAGGGGCTGTGCGCGTAGAGGCAACTTCTGAAGATTCAAATGTTTTCGTCACTGCCTATGAACATAATACCAACGGCACCCATACCATCGTGGTTATTAATTCCGGCACAACGGGCAAGGCAGTTTACCTGAATGGTGTAAGTCTACCGAATTCATTCGACATGTATAGAACAAGTGAAGGCGCCGAAAATTGCACTCTAATCAAATCGGTAGGTATTGGCGCTACGAATAGTTTTGTCATGCCGGCGAATAGTATTATAACGCTTCAGGCTGGCGGCAATCCACTTTAGTATAATAGAGAGTCTTGCCGGTAGACACATGCAGGGGTTGTTAAAAAAGCTCAAGCATTATTTACGATTGATTTGAGACAAGATGGTTGGATCGGTAATCTTGTCATCTTCTGAAAGTAAAATGGCTTTACTGATAATTACTGATAATCCTGCATCACCTTCGAATGGTAGGAAGACTTGACTGGTCGCATCTTTTTTGGAGCGATCAGGTACGATGCAGAGGTATTGATCATTGGGCTCCATTAAAATATTCGTGCTGCCAATGTGTATTTTATAGGTACGCTTCTTTCCTTTTACTACAAGGAATTTATCCTTAATGGCGGCAACGGCAGCAATTTTTAACCGCGGCACAAGGTTCTCTAAAATCTCTTTTCTGGTTTTTGCAATCTCTGTAAGTTCACCGAACGAATACGCTTCCCAGTAATCGCGATATGCAGGAATTCCGCCATTGTCTTGCCAATTCGGATCATTCCCAACGCTGGCTACACCAACAAATAAATCCACGTCTCTCATCACCTCGGAGAATACAACTGGAGGAATAGTGATTAATTCAAGAGCATCCTCGTTTTCAATATTGCTAAAACGAACCTGGTCCGTTGAAACATAATTCCATATACCGGTGTCGTTAAAAGCATTATCGGCATTCACTTCATTGACCCAAAATTCCGCGCGAAGATTATGTTCAGTGAGCGTAAGCAATGCCCTATCATTGGATCGGCCATCATCATAAGCTCCGAGTAAAGAATATTTCCACCCTCGTGTTTTGGCAAGCGAATTAAACTGATGCTGCTTCAAAACATGGGCTGCCATACGATTGCTATAGGTACGCGTATTAACTTCCGCATCGGTGAGCAAATACACTTCCCGATACGCCTGTTTGATCGGTTGCAGAATTTTCCGGCTCATCAAAAACTCACGCCATGAACGAATTTCATGAACGGTAGATGTAGCAGGATGCCAAAGCGAAACCTGGTGTGTTGCTTCAGGAGTGTAGACATCGGCATTCAACGTGGTCCATTTTCCATCCACGTAAATTGCCGTGGATGTTTTGTTGGCAGCTTCAAAGATCCATAGGATGTCTTTGGCTAAAAAAGATAACAGTCCGTGTGTAAAATAGTGCTTGGCAAAATATTCCCAACTCATCTTGCGTTCAGAACGGAACATGCGGTCGATCCGATCCCGTTGAGCGGTCAAGGCGATCTCAATCTGTTTGGCTGTAGCTTTAATTTTTTTAAGCTTCTCTTTGTGTTTACCCTGCACAACGGACGGTACAGATTTCTGAGGCGTGCCATCTGGCTTAAACCATTCAATACGAACATCACCTATACCTTCGATTTTGATCACGGCTTTGTAGTCATCCAACAGGTATTCACGCTTGCCATCCTTCAGACCGTAATCATCGACCGCTAAATCTTCGATCTCCATCACTGATATACCTTCTGCACGAGCAGCTTCCTGTAAATATTTTTCGATAAGCGTTTGGGTGTTGTTTTGTTTAATCCGAAGCTTCAACCGGGATAAATGGGCAATACCCTCAAGTCCCTTCGATTTATAAAGCGAGTAGAGACAAGCGTTTCCTACTGAAGGCGCAGCAGGACCTTTGCCCGGAATCTTTTTAAAGCTGCGTTCGCACAGGGCAGCTAAATTGTGAAGGGTTCGCGTGTCATGAAATTGCGAGCACATCCATATAATTCCCTTTAATGCGTCATGGCTAGGGGCGTTCAAAAACTCAATACTGCTGTACCGATGCTCCCGTCCATTGTATGTGTGAGTGTATTCCTGAACAATTTCCTTTTGTTTGATAATGAATTCAAACCAGTCGTTTACAACGGTTTTGAATTTATCATTGCCAATATCTTTCACCAATAACCGGCCTTGATCGCTGTATTTGTTTGAAGGCTTGGCACCATTCGCTTTTTGCGCATGACTGATGAGCGGATACCAATGAATTTTATCTTCATCACCTAATGCTGCAATGACCGAATTAGCGTAAGCTGCAAATTGATCATCGCCAAAAAAGATTGTCGGCTTAATACTTATCTTTCCGTCGACCGATTCAAACAAAAACGTTTCGAGCTTATCAATCAACTTGATCGTTTCTTTGTCACTTCGGTTTAGCTTGATTACTGCCGATTTAAGATTCGTTAAGCTATCTTTTACTTGTTTAGGTAGTTTACCTCCTTCAAAATTTCGCTCTACTTGTATAACGAATTGACTCAATGGCCAGCCATTAACATCAGTCCATCTTCCTCTTCGAAAGGACATAAACGCACCGACGATGTTCTCTACGTCATCTCCATCGAGTACATTTTTTACCTTAAATAGATGACTGATAAAGGTTTCCCGAAGAGCGGATTTTACTTGTTCAGGATCGTCGCCAAAATAATATTCTTTGCCGTCATTGCAATCATGAATAGCTTTGATGGCATTAAGTATAAAATCAACTTTTTGTTTATCGGGTAATGCAAGGAGTCTCTTCGTACTCTCTAAATCTTTGGGCTTAACAGACCAATAAGAAATATTCTTCGATTTTATTTCGTCATAGGCGTCGTCAATAAAAGAATCGAATGCTTTCTCGTCTTTCGAGAAAAGTTCTTTTTTTATAAATCCAAAAAGTTTCATGATCAACCTCCTACGAGTGGTGTGAGTTTAACGAAGCTAAGTTGTGTTGCCGGCTTTATGTCAACTTGTTGCTCAAGGTCATGAGCCTGAAAATTATCGATAAGAATGAAATAACCGTTTTTTAAGAAGGCATCAAGCGCAATGTAGATTTGTTTTTCAGCATCAACTTTTTTGCGTTCCTTCATCTTATAACCGTTTAAGGTTTTCTCCGCATGAGTGGGTTGTACGAGACCCTGGAAATATTCTGGTAGTTTGGCGTTATAACGTTCAACTTCAGCAATCACACGGGCCTCAATAATTTCCTTCACCGTAACCCGATTGCTTTTTAATGAAATGTTTATTTCGCTGATGATCTTTCCCGCTCCGGTCTGATCCTGTATTCTTAAGACAACTTCTGGCATAATTTTAAATTTCCGACAACTTACCAAGAAATTTTCAATTTATTTAGACATTGAATGAAAGGCATAAAACCAATCTTTCATTTGATTCCTATAGCCTTTATTTAACGCCCTTTTGCAATTCCCTTCATTTTCCCGATGATAATATGCAAGTGCTCGGGGATCACGGAACGGACTTTATCTTCGCTCAGGATACGCTCCAGACAGGCTTTTAAATAGTCAATTACATCGCCATCGGCTGCGATGACTTGCTCGACCAGATTGGTTGTATAGTTAACAAAATATCCTCAAGGTCACTTGCTGGCAGTGATTGTAAAGGCATCAGCGTTTGACGTTTTACATTGTCATTTACACCATCAGTTAAACAATCATTGACAATGACTGGTATTTTGGGCCGCGACATGCGAAGAATTTATTCCGATCAAGGAAATAATAGCGCGTTTACATTCCTCGACAGAGTCGAAGTCCATCTCTCTTCTAGTGCATTTAATCATTGGCCAGTTCGGCTCGCTCGACCTCCACATGAAATAAGTGTTATCAAGTCTTTCATCTTTTGTACAGTATCTTCATTCCTACAACTGAATGAAGTTCAAGACACACACGTTCATGTTTGGCGTGGGGTCAGTTCTTTTTTCTTTATTTGCCAACCTCTAAAGCTATTTACCAATGAGTCAAATTTTTGTCGTTCGTAGTTTTGTTGTTGGAATTTGTGGGGCTACACATTATTCCTGACACTCTTTACTTTTAATGTCCGTGATGGTCTTTCCATCAAAACTTTACTTAGCAGCCGCCTTTGCGAGGGGGAGCTTTATAAATTATTTTACTATCTCGTTCTACATAGTCGCCCGATACAATTGGATATGAATACTTTGGCGCGAACGATACAGAATGGCCTCTTATAATTATTTTGTCGTCAACTTTAAGGCTACGCAATTGCTGAAATTCATTAGACTTTACGAGCCCAAAACTAAGAATATAATCGCCGCCGTTAATCTTGACCATCACTCCGAAACCTAGTCGTGAGCCTGGCGGAAGAGAAAGAGAGGTTACAACAGCCTCCATATTGGTAAAATCACTTATATGGTTCCTTATTTTAGCCGCACCGGAAAGCACTTTTTGACCTTCGGTCGACGCTTTCCATTTGTTGAAATTTATACCGTCAGGGGTAGCCTCCCATTTTTTCTTTGCAGCTTTCATTTCATCGGCAGAGAGTGGCCTTGGGGTTGATTTTTTAGAAGTTTCATTTTTGATCTCGCGATTAGCGAATACTAGGCCGCTTACAACAACCAGCGTTAAGATCAGCGCATAAATCACTTTTTTCATGATTCTGTAGGTTTAATTATCAACTGCAACAAAGCTAAAAGTCTTTGTGCTCGGCTTTTGTAAAGCGCTTGTAAAATGATGTAAACGAAATGTAAAAATTGCTTGGATGGCAAATGTGAATCTTAAATACTGAATCTTTGCCAAGGGTTGGCCATTTCATTTCTCAAATTCGTCATTATGTTCCTTATAAATGTCTAAGAACATTTTCGATCGCTCTGTATCCCGGCCGAAAAACTTGGACCTGATCGCCTCGCCGTCAAATGAAAGACCTGAAGTGACGAATTGTTGGAATATTTCATAAATTCTAAAATGGATCGAGTCAAGATATCCATTAAGGGACTTGGCCTCGTCACTCTTTCCATTCATCCTTCCTTTAGAAGGCAGCCATTTTTCAGGGTCGCATTTGCGTTGGAGAGAAAACTCTGTTCGCCTACCATCGATGGTAAGCCTAGCATAGACATTAGCCGTTCCTTTCGAAAATGATTTAGACTTCTTGAGGAAAAAAAGCTGATTAAATGTTTTTTTCATGGCACCTATTTAATGTGAAAAATAGGTTTGTGATCATTTGATATCAAGATGTTCAATTCTTGTACAACCTTGATAGTGTTGGAGTTAGAAGCAATCCGGTGCGTCATTGTTCTCGCTTCTCGATGACGCACCGAAACTCACACCTTCTTTTCTGATCTATTTAGTGGGTTCGTTATTTCGAAGCAATAAAAAACCCCTTAAACATTCAAATTAAGGGGTTTTGAGTACACTTATATCTTTGGTTGTGGCCCCGGCAGGAATCGAAATTATAATTCAACAACTTGATTTACTGCTTGTAACAATATCTAAAAAAATCAAACTCCCTTTTTGTTCACCAGAATTTGATTTGAAATAATCACGTTTGATTACAAATCAAATTTACTAAAGAGAATCTCAATAAACAACGCAATCTATTCGATGCTTCGCTAAATAATTTCATATACATTCTGTCAGAATTGTGAACATGCTATTGCTGTCTTCAAGACATTGTGCTTGCCGAGGCAACTATGGATGACTACAGAAAACTTATCGCTTGCATTTCACACGCAACAGCTGATTCAAGGTTGT